>JAEZRJ010000073.1 GCA_023412855.1 Bacillota bacterium
ACATTCTCTTAATGATTTCCGGATACTTCTCCGCATTCATTCCGGTCACAAAAAAAGTGGCTTTAATTCCTCTCTTCTTAAGTCCATCCAAAATCTGCTCCGTATAATAAGGATGAGGGCCGTCGTCGAAGGTCAAAGCAATCTTTCCCTTGTCCTTCTCCTCGTCCCTCACCTGTCTCGCTATCTCATTATTCAAAACTGCCGATACTGCCGTCTGCTCACCGTTGCCATAATCTCTGACATATACAAACAAAAGTGCCGCCGCAACGAGAACTCCCGCCGCAACGCATTCTTTAAGCCCAATTTTAAAATGCATTATTCTGCCTCTTACTATTGTTTTCTTCATAATATATATGTCAAAAACCAGCAAAATAGGAATCTATTTTATACCTTCCACTCACTTCTATGCGCCTGCTTGAATAAATACATCTCCTTATCTGACTCATCCAAAATCTCTTCCGCGCTGAGCGTATTATTTTCACCACATGCGATCACCCCGTAGCTCAGGCTCATAGGATATTTCAAGTTTTTCTCTGCGGTTAACTGTAAGAGGCGATTTCGTGCCTGACTCATACGCATCTTGGAGTGCTTCTCCGTACACTTAGGCATAAGGATAACAAACTCATCGCCGCCGATTCTGCAGATGATATCATCCTTCCTTACATTTTCCTTCAAAACGGCTGCCATCGTCAATATATATTCGTCCCCATGGCAATGACCAAAGGTATCGTTCACATATTTCAGCTTGTCCAGATCTACAAAACAAACGAGGAAATCCCTTTTATTCTCGATATACCTCTCCAGCACTTCCATGCAATAGCGTCTGTTGAAAAGGCCGGTAAGCGCATCGGAATTCGCCGCATATTCGATGGAGGACTCCCATTCCTTCTGTTCCGTAACATCACGAAGAAGATGGGCGATCGCTTTCTTTCCCTGCCAGTCGATATAGAACGAATCTACGTGATAATATAAGGTGCGCCCTTCTTCCTCCGAAGACAACAGACTTATCTCCCAGGAACGTCCGCTGATTTCCATATCGTATCTGCTGATGCTATATCTCAAATCCTCAGCAAGCCGCGGCTCCTCGATAGACATATCCACAAGAGCCTTATTCTCATACAGGCTTTCCCTCGTCTCCTCGTCGAGAACGGCCACATACTCTCCTATATTATCCGTAATATGTGAGAGAAGGGCATTATGCTCCTTCAATGCCGCTTCCCGCTGCTTGAGCTGCATAGTCATCGTATTGAAGGCTGTAGAAAACTCTCCCAGCATTGCTACTCGCTGGCTGTAATCCCCGTCTGCAACCTGCTTCGTCTGCCACATCAGATGGGAAAGGTTAGAACGCAGCATTTTTAATGGAGCGCAAAGGGGATTATCCTTAGAGGGCTCTGTTCCATTCAAGTTTCCTTCCGCTATGTCATTGGCAAATCTAAAATTTTCTTCCAGCCAGTCATGAAACAGATTCATTCCATTCACAAGCTTCTCGCTCTCAGGAGATACTTCTTGCGCTGAAAGCATTGGAGTGTTCCGCTCAAACAATATTTTCCTTAAATATTCGAATAAAACATCCGTATCATTTCGCTCCATGGACATCCTTTTCCCTTCTGAGTAAAATTTTATTTATCGAGAACAACCTTTGCATCAAAGCGGCATACCCTTTCGCCGGTGCCCCAGCAATCGATTTCCACCACAATGTATTCTTTCTTCGTATAGGCCTTCAGTATTCCTGCCAAAAAGCCTTCGTCGTAGTTGCATACGGTCTCCCCAATCGAAGGAAATCCTGAACAATCCAAATCTTCGCTTACCGTAAGTACCGCGTGCCCTGTATCTTCATCGAACTTTTCGAAGCGTAGTATACCGATTTTCAAATCTATCAATTTCTGCTGTACCTGCGCGAGAAAATCGTTAAGCGGCAAAGAACCGTCCAGACATCTGGCATAAAACTCCCTGCCTGTCTTCTCGCCTGCACTTCTGATAATTTCTATCATTTTTTCCTTACCGCACATGGATGTAAGGACATCTCTCATGGAATATTCCAGCATGCGATAAACTATCACTGGCATCTCCCCTCCAAGATTCTTTCGACCCTCGTCCACATTAAATAAGTAATCCCATAGCACCGCCGAATTGTCATTATCCGTATTTCCAAAAATATTTGCCATGTATGCCTCCCCGCAAAATTTGCGTTTTATCGAAATAGTAATTGTATAGTAACCGTATTATATCATCTTATCCGTCTATTTGTAAAATCTAACAAAATTCATATATTCTATATATACTTTATCAAAGTCCTCCTGAGCCGCGAGATTAAATACTTCACAATGCTCTATTATATCGTTCAACTCCTTCATTTCCTCGATATCTTTGCACATTTTCCTGGCCGCTTTCTCCGCTCCGGCGAGAGACGTGTTTCCTGCTGCCTCTAACTTATCCTCAAGTTCCGGCGGAATCAAGCCCACACGCACTGCTGCCTCTTTATCCAGATAGAAGCCGAAGCCTCCCGCAAGATATACCTTTTCTATCGGCCCGCATCCCGGCATGGAAATAGCAAACTTTTCCTCCAAAAAATGTATTCCTGCCCGCACTGCCGCCTTTGCCATTTGTATATCGCGAATATCCTTCTGTGTCACGCAAATGCCGTTCACCTCGACACCGGACTCGAAATACGGTTCCTGAAGAAGCCCTGTTTCATCGATCATTCCTTCCTTTAGTAAATGAGAAATCGCTTCGATTCGCTCCGGTCCCGTCGTATTCCCTTCGCCTTTCCCTTCAAATGCCGGTCCTGCCGCCGCCGCAGTACATAGAATGCGCCCGCCGTTTCCAATCGCCATCTCCGCGTTCGTTCCCAGGTCCAGAAATATCCACGTTTTTTGCGCCTTATGAAGATTGCAGGCATATAAGCCCGCAACAATATCCCCTCCCACAAAGGCCGAGATTCCAGGCAGAAGTGCCGCCGGAATTCCTTCGAAATCAAGCATGGTTAAGGCAATGTTCACTGGTGTAAAGGGACTCTTGCCCAAGGTATCCGTTGAATATCCCATAAATAAATGCCCCATAGTCGTATTGCAGGCAATGGCCATTCGTTCGGGTTTACATAACTTTTTATTGCCGGCGCTTTGGAAAAATTGATTCATTCCCGTCCTCATCGCTTCTCTTACCAGCTTCTGAAGCTGCTGCGCTTTTCCGTCACTGCCGGCCCTAATCCGCTCCACTACGTCCGTACCATAGCTTCTTTGGGGATTCAGACAAGTATAAGTGTCACATACCCGTCCGGAAACAGTCTCCAACAGCCTCATAGCAATCGTGGTGGTTCCTATATCCACTGCGATAACTGAACTTCCCTCCTTCAAGCCCTCGTAATAATCCCCGTCTTCTTCTCTTCCCATACCTTCCATGCTGCCCGCAGTGCTTTCCGTCAATACCTTGATCTTCTCTTCACTTTTAAAAAGTAGCTGGATCACACAGTTCTTTACCGGCTTTGCCATACAAGAGAGCCGATACCCCTCCCGCAGCCTATCGGGCTCTATCCGGCCCCTTTCTGTCTGGGAAGGAAGCGGAGCATATCCGATAAACCGTACCATACACCTGCCGCAGGTTCCCATCCCGCTGCAAAGGGAAGGCAATTCGATTCCGCTTTCCCTCAAGGTTTCCAGCACCGTTCGCCCTACCGAATGAAGCAGATGCATTTCCTCTCCTGCTTTTTTTGTTTGAACTGTAATCGTTATCTGTTCAGACAAATTGGTTTCTCTCCTTATCATAATAATATTCTATAGATTTCAATTTTTCTTCCAACTCGTATTGGTCAATATCGAGGTCCTCGCACAGCCTGTCCAAGTCCTCATAAAAATCACGCAGCTTCATATTCACGTAACTAACTAACATCACCGGATCGTTCGGTATCATTTCATTCACACCTTCTGAAGTCCTGAGGCTTTCCTTAAGATTTCCTGCGCCCCTTAGCACAGTTTATGTTCAAAAATTTTATTCCTTCAACCTGTTTCTTACTAAAATGCCAGACTCCGCCATTATTTACTGTTTTATGTATACCAGTTTAATTCTAATCCTATCTACTTGTCAATTGGATTTATCATTTACTAATGCCGAAAAACGGTACGGTTCACTCCGTTCTCAGTAACGAAAAACGACTGTTTGCAGGCACATGATATAACAGCCCGCGAACAGTCGCTTTGCTAATTAAATATGATAATCTTCAATGGCATCCATAAGCCCGTGCTCCAGAAGAATTTCCTCCAAACGTTCCTGAGACATCGGTTTGGGAATCGTGAACATCGTATTTTCATCGATTGCCTTTGCAAGAGCGCGATACTCCTGCGCCTGCTTTACCTCAGGGCTATATTCGATCACTGTCTTCCGGTGAATCTCCGCACGCTGCACCACATTGTCGCGGGGAACAAAGTATATGAGCTGAGTACCGAGCTCCTCAGCAAAAGCTTTAAGCAAATCCAGCTCTCTGTCCACGTTACGGCTGTTGCAGATAATTCCGCCGATGCGTACACCGCCGGTCCTCGCATACTTTGCGATTCCCTTGGAAATATTGTTGGCAGCATAGAGTGCCATCATTTCCCCGCTGGCCACGATGTAAATCTCCTTTGCCTTCCCCTCTCTGATCGGCATCGCGAAGCCGCCGCACACTACATCTCCCAGAACGTCATAAAAAACATAATCCAAATCGTCCGTATATGCGCCCAGCCTCTCCAATAAGCCTATGGATGTAATGATTCCTCTGCCGGCACATCCGACTCCGGGTTCAGGCCCGCCGGATTCCACGCATTTTGTCCCATGAAATCCTATGCGCATGATATTGGAAAGCTCCGTAGAGTCCCCGCTCGTGCGCAAGGTATCAAGCACCGTCTTCTGTGCAAGCCCGCCCAGAAGCAGTCTGGTAGAATCAGCCTTCGGATCACAGCCTACTACCATAACGTTCTTCCCGCTTTCCGCAAGACCTGCCGTTAAATTCTGTGTGGTGGTTGATTTTCCGATGCCACCCTTGCCGTAAATAGCAATCTGTCTTAGTTGTTTTTTTTCTGACATGACATAATCTCCTTAAATTGTATATTCTGGTTGTTGTATTTCACTGACCAGATGCAGCTTTTCGAGAATACTGTTTCTCAGCGCCGTAAAATCCGTGCTGCTCCGCTGTCTGGGTCTTGACAGGGAAATATTCAAAACTTCGCTTATCCTGCCGGGTCTGGGCGACATGATAACAACTCTGTCACTCAGATAAAGCGCCTCGTCTACATCGTGTGTTACCAAAATCATCGTGGTATCGTTCTCCCGCCAAAGCTCCAAAAGCTTATCTTGCAAATCTGCCCTCGTAAAGGCATCCAAGGCTCCCATCGGCTCATCCATAAGAAGAGCCACCGGATGATTGATCAGCGCTCTGGCAATCGCCACGCGCTGCGCCATTCCTCCCGAAATCTGATGGGGGTAGGTCTTTTCAAAGCCGTTAAGCCCGATCAGCTTTATGTACCCGGCAATTTCATCCTTCCTCTGCTTATACACCCCTCTCGCCTTTAAGCCGGAGGCAATGTTTTTTTCCACCGTCAGCCACGGGAACAGACTGCTTTGCTGGAACACATAACCCCGGGCCGGATCGGGGCCTTTGATTTTTTCTCCGTTTAGCCGGATTTCTCCCGCTTCCGGCACATCCAGACCTGCCAGGAGCCGCAAAAGGGTGGTCTTGCCGCAGCCGGAGGGACCGATGATGGAAATAAACTCCCCCTTATTAATAGAAAGGTTTATATTTTTAAGAGCTTCTACCGTGTTGTCATTGGCGTCCACATAGGTACGGTCCACCGCTTCAATTTCAAAAAGAATATCCCTGCTCATTTCACCAGCCCCCTCTGCCACCGCAAAACGCGGCTTTGTACTGCTCCGATCACCTTCATGATGGCGGAAAACAAAACTGCCATAACGATAATTGCCGCAAATACCTTGTAATATGCCGACCAAACCTTAGAGGCATTGATATAATAGCCCAGCCCTCCCGGCTGCCCCAGCATCTCGGACATAACGAGAGTTGTAAATGCAAAGCCGTTAGCTGAGGATATACCGGTAAAAATCTGGGGCATCGCATGAGGTATAGCCACATGCAGGACAAGATACGGTGTCTTCGCTCCTAAAGTCTGAGCCACTTCAAAATTAATCTTAGGTGTGCTGGCAATGCCCTGCGCTGTCAAAAATGCTACCGGAAACCATGCGCATATAACGATCAAAAAGGTTGCCGCCCAGAAAGGTGTGGGAAGAAGCGTCAAGGCAAAGGGCATCCATGCCACCGCCGGAATGACTCCGGTAATTTTCAGGACAGGGTATACCCAATAATAGACTTTCGGAAACCAGCCGATCAGAATCCCAGTTCCTACGCCGAACGCCACGCCCAACGTGAAGCCTACGGTAAAAAGCCGCAAAGAATACAGCGTATTTTGCAAAATATAGTCTCCCTCCATCAGGAAGGATTCTATTATCCTCGACGGCCCGGGGAAGAACGGCTGAGGTAAAAGCAAGAGCTTCGTTCCCAGAATATCCCATAATGCTAACGCGAGGCCTATGACAAAGCGGAACGGCACCCGGCTTAAGAACTGTTTTCTGCGCTCCTCTCTCCAAAAAGAATAAACTGCCGCCACTCCATAGATGAGTATCAGTGCTGTCAGAACAAAGCGATACGCCCCGTCTGCGGTAAGGGAAATATAAGCACCGAACGGATACGTGTTATTCTGCGCTTCTGCAGTCTGCTTAAAAAATAAACTAACAAGTATCGCTATGAAAAATCCCAAAAGTGAAATAGCAGACAACCCGATATATGATGCTATGGCAGGGGTATTGTTCCTGCCCTGCCGCCCCGGTTTAAACCGTGACGGCAACTCATCTTTTTGAATGTAAGAGCTATCCGCCAAGCGCGTCGCCCGTTGTTTTAATATACTCACCTTTTTTCCTCCAAATAAGCTTATAAACGCTTAATCCACATCTACTTTCTGGAAGATTTCTGCAGCAAATGCATCCGCATCCTCCGTCTTTAAGTAGCCGATATTTTTAAGCTCCGTTACAAAGTACTTCACGTCCTCTTCTATTTTGGCCGTTCCGTTCGCTCTGTCCTCAACAGAGGGATAGGTATAACTTACGATAAGCTCCTGCGCCAGTTCCTTATCGTCAATAGCCGAATACTTCTTATCCGAAATAATATCTACCGCCTCCTTCGGATTCTTCGCAATCCAATCCTGAGCCTTCCTGTAAGCTTTTAGCAGTGCCGCAATTTCGTCAGGGTTTTCCTCGAGCACCTTGGAAGATGCATAAAGGAAGCAGCAATACTTTCCGGCAAAGACAGGATCTGTGGAAAGGTCGAACACTACCCGGTATTCCCCGCTCTTTTCCGCGATGGAACCCAGCGGATCCCAAAGAGCCGCTACATCTATCTCTCCGGTCTTTACCGCCTCTAACTCCAGATTACCGTCGGAGAATGGCAGAAAGGTCACATCGCCGTCTTGCGGATCTGCAGAAATTCCTGCTTTTTCCAGCCATACGCTGGCAACCTGATGAGGGGTTCCTCCAATTTCGTCAACGCCGATTTTCTTTCCTGCGAAGTCCTCCACGGTCTGTATGGGAGAGTCGTTAGGAACCACGAATTTAATACATCCGTAATGAAGCCCGTCGACCACCTTCACCTTCACCCCTTCCTCGATGGAGGGGAAGAACTGGAAGTCTCCGTTTACTATAGGAATCGTTCCGTTATTAAGCCCGATTTTCCGCGTTTCGGTATCGGCAGAAATTAGATTTACGTCGAAGCCCTCCTCCGCAAAAAATCCTTTTTCATAGGCAATATAAATTGGTGCACCGCAAAGCGCTCCATCTTTGCCGGGAATATCTATCTTCCCATATTTGTAATCCGTCTTTGCCGTCTCTGCAGATGCGGACGCTTCTGTCACCGCCGCCTCCTTCGCTCCGCAAGCGGTAAGTCCCAGTGCACCGGCTAAAATAAGTGAAACAACAACACTGCTTTTCTTTCCTATCATCCTTTTTCCCTCCGTGGCTAATTTATGGAAAATGCTTTTTGGAACGCCTGCTCCAAATCAGCAATCAAATCATCAGAATCCTCTAATCCCGCTGAAATACGGATCAGATTTTCCGGTATGTCGGCAGCCGCCTTCTCCTGCTCATCAAGTTCCCCATGGGTAGTCTGCGGGGAATTAACGATCAGCGATCTTGCATCACCGATATTCACATGGTAATGGAACAGCTCGACCGCATTCAAAAAGGCTTCCTTCTGCTTCTCATTTCCTTTGAAACCAAAGGAAAGAAGTCCTCCCGCTCCCTTCTCAAAGTCCCGCTTATAAAGCTGATGATAAGGGCTTTCTTCCAGCGCCGGATACCTTACCCACTCCACTCCCTCATGGGAGGATAAGTATAATGCCAGCTTATGCGCGTTCTCCGACTGCTTGGAGAGGCGCTCCGAAAGCGTTTCGAGACCAACGATGGAAAGATACGCATCGAAGGGGGAAAGTGCTGCCCCGAAGTAATTCAGGTAATTAAATCGTATTCTTGAAGTAAAGGGTGCTTCCGGAAATACCTCCAGGAAGTTTCTGTATGTACCGTTCTCGTCTCTGAGGGTATAATATTTTTCAGAAAATTGCGGGAACTTTTCTGTTTTGTAATCGAATGTTCCGCTTTCCAGAATGAGGCCTGCAATGAGGTTTCCATGTCCGCTCAAGCCCTTGGTAGCGGAGTATACAACGATATCTGCGCCGTGTGCAAAAGGATGATACAGATACGGAGTCGCCACCGTATTGTCCACCACTACCGGAATACCGTGTTCGTGCGCCACCTTGGATATAGCATCAAGGTCAAGCAGTACCGTATTCGGATTACTGATGCTCTCGATATAGATAGCCTTTGTATCGGGCCCTATTTCTTCTCCCAGCTTCTCGGGATGCTCCAGGTTCTCAGCGATATCGAAGTGAATACCGAATTTGGGATAAATTTTCTTAAAGCTGTCGGCACTGCCTCCATATAAGAAGGGAGAAGTCAGTATTCTTCCGCCCCCCTCTGCAAGGTTAAGCAGCGTGTAGCTGATAGCAGCCATCCCCGAAGCCACGCCGATGGATGCAGCAGCTCCTTCCAGCACCCGCACTCGCTCCTCTAACACCGCTACCGTAGGATTTCCTACACGGGTATATAGGAATCCCTGTTCTTTAAAGCTGAATAAGTTTTTCGCATTCTCCACATCTCGAAAGTCATAAGACGCAGTCTGGTAAATAGGCGGTGATACCGCATATTTGTGATCCTTCGGCTCATATCCCGCTCTGACCTTCTGGGTGTCAAACCGGTACGGGGCCTTTTTCGTTTCCTCTGACATAACATTTCTCCTTTTCTTTTTAAAGTGCTGCAACAGTCCGGAATACTACACTCACATTCCATATGCCACCACCCCCTTTCCTGAAATGCGTCCTATGATCATTTCTCAACCGTGAGAAAATGTGTTTTCCTGCACAACGGGCCTTATATAGATCAGTTTGGAGAAATCTTCCCCTCCGGGTATGCCGGCCGCATCGGCGCGGCATCTTTGGCAATGACGGAATACATTGATATATTGCTCCGCCCGGCCTCTGACCTCACTAAGCAATCTACAGTCAGGAGCCGAACACCAATCCAACTCGTGCTGGGGAATGAGCGGAATGATATTGTAAATTTTTGCACCCGCTTCCGAAACCGTTTTAGCTACCGTTTCCACGTGATCCGCATTGATTTCCGGTATGAGCACCGTGTTCACCTTCACCGTAACTCCCGCATCCGAAACTGCCTTAATGCCGCTAAGCTGATTGCGGATCAATATTTCGGCTGCCTCCAATCCTTCATATCTTTTTCCTTTATATGTGATTCCCCCGCAAATCTGTGCCTGAATTGCCGGATCCACCGCATTGACCGTAACGGTAAGGGAATCGATTCCTACGTCGATAATATCCTGCTGATATTCCGGCAGGAGAAGACCGTTGGTACTCATGCACTTGATAATATCGGGGAATTCCTTTTTAATCAGCCGGAAGGTTTCCAGTGCATATGGGGTAGCCAAGGTGTCTCCGGGACCTGCCACTCCTGCCACCGTAATGTCAGGACATAGTTCTACCGCCTTTCGCACCACCTCTACGGCTTCTTCGGGGGTAATGATCGTTGCTGCCACTCCTGGACGGACATCCACATCATTAATCTTCCTGTCGCAGAAACGGCAAAGAATGTTACACCCCGGAGAAACCGGAAGGTGTACTCTGCCTTTATTTACTTTTGCACCCACCGCAAAGCAGGGATGCGCTGCAGCTAATTCCTCGAAGCTCTTTGCCATATTCTCACCTCTCTTCCAACAAACCTTCTTTTAAAAGCTTATCTGAAATTTCTTTCACGGGACCGTATGCCTCAAATACCCGTTTCCCATGACTTATCATAAATGCAGCGGCCCCCTGACCGATTTTCACAACGAAAATGGCATCGCAGTCGTTAAGTGCCTTCAGCAAATGTTCAAAACCACCCTCGCAGTTGCCTCGGCAATAGCTTTCTGTCCGACGGGCTTCTACGAATTCACATGCTTCCTCCTTTAAGTCAAAAATCTGAAAATAGCGGGCACTTCCAAAATGCTGATCCACCCAAGTGCCGTCAGTACTGGCAAAAGCAATTCTCATCTTTGCTCCCATCTGCCCGCTTTAGCGGGCGTACAAATCAAGGATGTTGAAAGTACATTTCTTTCAACTTTCTTTCTCCTTACCGATACGTTGACAGTACCCTGTCATAAATATCTTCAATGACTCTGAGACCGCCGGAGAAGCCTGCGTAATTTGTCGTAAGCACAAGCCGGTACGGCGTAGGCACTGCTGCAGACAGAAAATCATAGTCCTTTTCCCTCGCAAGCTCCTTATCCCATCCGCTTCCTATGATCAAGCCTCTTCCCTGATGGCTTAGGGCGCGTATCGCATCCTGAACCTTACCTGCATCCGGTTCGAAGGTGAGCGGAATCTCACGTTTCTCCGAAGTACTTCTAAGCTCCGTCACTATCTGTTCCTTGAACTTTTCGGGTGTGTTATCCGTAATAAACTGCTCCTTAGGAACAATACCGACCTCATGGAGCAAGAATTTGGAAAGTCCCACCACATATCCTGCATCGTGCAAAATATGTACATGGTTCGGAAGTCCATAGCGGAATTCCAGCAGGAAAGTGGCAAGATTATCGATTTCCTCATAATAGGCCTCTCTCTCCTTCTTTATGAACTTCTCCGCCTCCTCATCATCTATCTGTGTATCCTGCCCCTTTGCGAAGTCAATGACCTGACGCAGGAAACGCTCCGTTTCATTGGCTCCTATCGGTATGTTTGGAAAGCGCGTAAAGGGCTGTTCATATATATCTTCCAAATGCTCTACAATGGGAAGTCCGTACCAGGGCGACACAAGAATGTTGAAATTCGCTCTGGGAATCCTCTTCCATTCCTCCACCCCCTCAGACTGCGGTCCGAAAAGAATATGTACCTTTAATCCAATCCCCTCCAAAAGTCTCTTATATTCTCTCAAATTCCCTTTCCAGAAAGGG
>JAEZRJ010000085.1 GCA_023412855.1 Bacillota bacterium
CCTAGTATAACGTTCGACAAATAACTGGACCAATCGCGCAGAATGCTTTTCCTAGTGTGCAGTTCGAAAAACGTAGGCGTAGCGGGCTACGCTGAGGCTTTTCGAACTGTACAATCGGGAAAGCAGGCAAGCGATTGGTCCAGTTATTTGCGAAACGTTGTACTAGTCGAACTAATCAAAGGACTTACCATGGAAGCAAATGAGTTGAAAGGGAAACGGAGGATTTACATCAGTCAATAAACCTGTTTCGCGTTTTATAAGTCATAAAGGGTGATGAGAGCGACGATAAGCTAAAACGTCGCTTTTTTCATGTAATAGTAACAAATTTCAAAGTATATGATTCCAAAAGTCAACGTTAATGTTATACTATCCGTATAAATGATTTCTTAAAAGGTCGGAAAATAAAGCGGAAAGCAGGTGATGGAATATGAAAAAAAAGGCAATATTTATGGCGATTCTGGCGGCAGTCTGTTACGGAATCAGCGCGCCCGTCTCAAAAGTTTTATTAAAAGAGCTTTCTCCCGTATTCATGGCATCTCTTCTCTATCTGGGTGCCGGAGCAGGGATGCTCGTCGTAAATCTGTTAAGAGGAAAGAAATCGGAACAGAAGGAAGCGAAAATTACGAGAAGTGAGCTCCCTTATGTAGCCGGAATGATAGTTCTGGATATTGCGGCACCGATTTTTCTTATGCTCGGCCTAAGCCTTACCACATCGGCGAACGCGTCTTTGATGAATAATTTCGAGATTGCAGCTACGGCAGTGATTGCCTTGGCAATTTTTAAGGAAGCGATAGGGAGAAGAATGTGGATAGCCATATTCCTTATCACCGTGTCGAGCATGATTTTATCTGTTGAGGATTTCAGTACCTTTTCCTTTTCTATAGGCTCGTTATTCGTATTGATGGCCTGTGTCTGCTGGGGCTTCGAAAACAATTGTACGCGGATGCTGTCTTTAAAAGACCCGTTTGAAATCGTCATTATCAAGGGCTTCGGCTCCGGCTTTGGTTCCCTGCTCATAGCGGCAGCTTCATCGGAAATCATTTTTCAAGGGGCTTATATCGCTTTTTCTCTTTTGCTGGGATTTGTGTCCTATGGACTTAGCATTTTCTTTTATATCCGCGCGCAAAGGGAGTTAGGGGCAGCGCGCACAAGTGCATATTATGCTGTTTCGCCATTTATCGGTGTATTCCTGTCGTTTATAATTTTCGGTCAGGATTTGACACTTTCGTTTTCTGTCGCGGCCTTTATTATGGCAGCAGGGGCATACCTGGCGGCGTTCGAGAGGCATGAGCACACCCATGCACACCATGAATTGGAACACGAGCATAGGCATAGTCATAATGATGGACATCATATCCATACTCACGATTATCCGGTAGAGGGTGAGCACAGCCATCCTCATATACACGGAGAAATGGTACATACCCATGTTCACACCCCGGATCTGCATCACACTCACGAGCATTGAATATAAAGGCGGGGAACTCCCAAAAGTAACATCCATCTGCTTGCAGTAAACAGTGGAGTTGTCAGGACTTCCCCGCCTTTTAAATATTAAAAACCGTATATTCTTATTTAAACTATGATGTCTTGAAACCTGCTACCAAGACCTGCAATTCCTTGATGCGGTCATTTACATTGTTGCTGAGGTCTGCTATGGAAATCATGGAAGCGAGAATTTCCTCGGAACCGGCGGAGGTTTCCTCCGTAGTGGCAGCATTCTCCTGTGCGCTGGCGGAAAGGTTGCTAATATGCGACACTACATTTTTGCAGCTTAAGTTCATCCGGTCGTTGATACTTTCTAACGCATCGATTTGTGTGTTGATGACCTCCAGATTTTTGGCGATAGCGGTATACTTGTTCTTCGTATCGTCTACGCTCTCGGTCTGTACCTGTACCGTATCCCTTGCCAAGTAACTCTGTTCCTTTGCCAAGGCAGCATTTTCCTGCAATTCTTTCAGCATCGTGTTAATGGTGCCTACGGACCCGGCAGATTGTTCTGCGAGCTTGCGTATCTCATCGGCGACCACGGCAAAGCCTTTGCCTGCCTCTCCCGCTCTTGCAGCTTCAATGCTGGCATTCAGGGAGAGAAGGTTCGTCTGCTCTGCGATTGCAGAGATGAGAGAGCTGGCTTCCCCTATCCGGTCAGCGCTGGTATTTATTTTATCTATGACTTCCAATATCTCCAAGAAAATTTTCTGGCTGTTCTTATTGATCTCGGTAAGGCAGTTTACCACATCAAGTCCTTCCATACCGGCTTTGTTTATCTGTTTGGAAGCTTTTGCGAGAAGAGCGCCGCTTTCGGCACTCTGACCGATGACCTCTTCTAAATTCACGATTTCTGATGCCGACTGCTCCGTATCGGTGGCCTGGGAGGTGGCAGTGCTTGCAATTTCCTCAATTGCCCTTGCGATTTCTCCCGTGGCAACGCTGACCTCATCGGTGCTTCTTACCATTGTTTGGGAGGAAGTTCCTATTTCGAGGGAGGCAGTGCTTATTTGCCCTACGATTTCCTGCAGGGAAGCGAGCACAGTATTGAAGGAAGAGGATAGAATTCCCAGCTCATCCTTGCTGTTTAAAGAAAGAGTATCCTGTGCAAGATTCTTTTTCGCCAGCTCGTTCATGCTGCCGGTTATCTCATTGATATTCTTTCTTAAGTAACGTATAGTTATTAGTGCGAGGATCATAATTACCGCGATAAAAAAGATAGCTGCCGAGGTTACCCAGAGGATTTGGGACTGAATCTCCTGCTCCAGATGGGCGGAGCTATAGTCACTGTACAGAGTGAGCAAATCCTGCATTTCATTGAGGCACTCTCTTGCTGTATCAAAAGATTCGTCCATCATATGAAAGTCCCCTTCCCCGGTCTCCGGGTTATAAGCGGACTGCCAGATAGTGAAATTGGTGTTAAATTCTTCCAAAAGGTCCTTTATCGTTTTATCCTTTTGCAGGAACCCATCCGGATCATCGGTGTTTTCAGAGCCGTTAACCAGCACGAAGAGATTGTGAGGAGTATAATATTCCAGTAACTGTGAATCGTTTTGCAGATATTCCGCAACCTTATTGGCATTGTCGATTGCCTGTTGCGCATTTTCTTTGTATACGCCTCTTAGATCTGTGAGCTGTTCGGAATCGGAAGCATCCAGGGAGTTAATGCGTAATGCGGCTTCGTTGGCTTGATAGAAATCCCTGTCGCTGCTCAGCAGGCTTACGTGTGTCATATATAGATTAACGTAAAAAATATCCCTACTGCTTTTATAGGTGGAATTGACGGTACTGCCAAATAGGAACAACAGCAAACATAATCCCAAAGTGGTAGGTAGCACAATTAAAAGCAATTTGTTTCTGATCGATAGATTTTTAAACATCATTTGTCGCCCTCCTGCAATAAGTTATCTAATAAGTAAATATCTCTTCCCCCTGCACTTATTATATCATCGTTATTATGGAAAGACTATCAATAAATATTGCGAGAAGGCGAAGTTATGTACGATTTTGAGGAAAAACGTTTTTACTTTTAAGCTTACTTTACACTTTCTTTTTAGATAGTATATAACTAGAATGTGAGTACTTGAAGTTTCTCTTTTTTGTATTAAAATTATAATTAAGAGTAATGTTTTATGCTGCGCATTTACAAAACGTGATGTTGTGAATCTGTTTCGCGATTGACCGGCGCAGATACATTGGTGAAATAAACGCTGTCTTTTGATGAAATCGCTCAAGTGAAGGAGGTTGTAATTTGAAAGTATTACTTATTAACGGAAGCCCTCATGAGAAGGGCTGCACATACACCGCGCTGTCAGAGGTTGCAGATGTGCTTGAGAAGAATGAAATAGAAACGGAAATATTATATCTTGGTACCAAGCCGGTAGCGGGTTGTATTGCCTGCGGGAAATGCGAGGAAACCGGCCGTTGCATTTTTAACGATAAGGTAAATGAAGTGTTGGAACGGCTGGATGAATATGATGGCATGGTGACAGGCTCTCCTGTCTACTATGCCGGCGCTGCCGGACAGCTTTGCGCCTTCCTGGACAGGTTATTTTACAGCGGAGGAGACCGTATGGCAGGTAAATGTGCCGCTGCTGTTGTGTCCTGCCGCCGTGGCGGTGCCAGCGCTGCTTTTGACCGCCTGAATAAATACTTTACCATCAGCAATATGCCGGTGGTATCTTCTCAATACTGGAATCAGGTACATGGCTTTACGCCGGAGGATGTGAGAAAGGATGAGGAAGGATTGCAAACCATGCGGACTCTTGGAGAGAATATGGCATGGCTTTTGAAAAGTACGCAGGCCGCACGTGAAAAGGGATTGGTGCTGCCTCAGTATGAACCGTATGTGGCTACTAACTTTATTCGTTAATGGGCAGTCTGTTTTTTACAAGTTCCAGCGATGCGGTTTATGATATTTCATAGTAGTAGTCATACACTTTCTGTGATTTTTTATGATAAAATTTAAGGAAGGTGCCTCCCGAGCCGCTTTATGGCTTTTGAGGCACCTTTTGTATGGCAAGGAATATGAGGGATTGCACGGCTTTTCCGATGGCGCCCTCCGTATCAGGGGCGTGCGGGTCCGCTGCTCTCCCGGATTACAAGTTCAGGCAGAAAATCAACGGCATCCTGAACAGGCAGCCCCTGAATCTCATTAAGCAGCAGCTTGATAACATGACGGCCCAGCAGATCGTTGTGACGATCCAGACTGGTAAGCCGGGGGGTTAGGTAATCGCCGTCATAAAAACGGTCACAGCTTACTAAAGCGATATCCCCGGGGACGGAAAGCTGCCTGTCCGATATTGCGCGCAGTGCGCCCAGCGCTACATTGTCGTTCATTGAGAGCATAGCGGTAACAGGAGCCCGGCAGTCAAGAATCTGCAAAGCGGCGGTGTATCCGTCGGCCATAAAATAGTTAGAGGCAGCAACGAACTCCGGTGCATCCTCCAGTCCTAACTCCAAAAGTGTGCGGTGGTAGGTATCTAAACGGGATTCTGTGATGTAAACTCCTCGTTCTCCTCCCACAAAACCGATTCTTTTATGTCCTAATGATGCCAGATAGCGAATGGCCATAGTAATTCCGGTGTCGTTTTCTTTATTAACAAAGGTGCAGGGAATATCGGGAAGAGTTCTCCCGATTACCACGGCGGGAATGGTGGAAGCGAGCCGTTTCAGGGCTTCTATGTAGCTGCCGCTGATTTCACATAAGTCGATTTGTCCTCCGGCAATGATGACTCCATCCACTTTTTTATCTAAAATCATTTGAAAGTAGGTTTCTTCCTTCTGGCGTTCGCCCGAAGCGAAGGAAACTGCTGAAAATGCTGTATTACATAAAATGACAGAATAGCCTGACTGATGGGCGGCCCATTCGATTTCGGAAAACAGCGTGGAGAAGTAAGGATTGGTGATATCGGGAACGATAACGCCAAGTGTCTTCGTCTGTTTCAGGATAAGCCCCTGTGCCAGCGGATTGGGGGTATAATGATATTTGTCGATGACCTTCTGAACACGTTCTTTCGTCTTTGGCGATACGGGGACTGTGCCGTTTAAGACACGTGAGACGGTAGCGATGGAAACACCGCTTTCTTTTGCAATTTGTATGATTGTAATATTTTTATCCATAAAGCCCTCCCGCCTATCATAGTTTACCATAGGGAAAAATAGTTTTCAACCGCCGGACTCCACATGATATCGTAAATTTATTGCAGGATTTTATTGGACGGAGAGTATTCTCGACGTATGTCAAATGTAACCTCTGCTTCGATGCAGCTCCCGATAGTGTGGTAAGCCTGATAGTAATACCTTGTAAAAGTTTGTAAATATCTTTTGCTTTTATACTCAGTATTTATTTTCGAAAAAAATGACTATAAATGAATAGAAAAACAATATAAAAAACATTTGTTTTTGTGACAAAACGCCAAAATTAATGAGGATAATTCTTGAAAATTAAACAATTGTTTTAAAAATATTATAATTATATAATTATATACGAAAATATACGAAAAAGGTATTTCTGTCAAAAGGAGGAAAGGGAGAGATGTGGTGCTTATGTTTAAAGTTGAAGGGGGAAAACAATGAAAAACGTATGTAAAAGATTAATTAGTTATTTGCTGGTATCTGTAATGATACTGTCCATGCTGCCGTCATTGCCTGCCAAGGCGGCTGAAAAGGGTGCCAATCTGGTGCCGAACATAGAGCCGGACGGACAAGTTACCTTTTATTATGAGGGGGATGGAACCGAAGAAGAAGTGTATGTCAAGGGTTCCTGGGATGCTTCATGGGAACAGTATTTTTATATGGCCAAAGCGGAAAACGATTTCTGGAGTGTGACCTCCACGGGATTGGATGCCGGAAAAAGCTATGAATACGGAATTATGGTAAAGAAAACCGGGGATACAGAAGCGGGATGGATCAACCAGCCCAACCAATCGGCAGCCGGCGCTAATCCCCAGATTATAAGGAATCCCAAAACAAATGCAAATGGTACGGTTACGTTCTATTATTATCCTTCTTCCGGTGAAGCGGCGGGGGATATCAAGGTTACCTATACGGATAGCGAAGAACACAGTGCGGAAGTCGGATTTGCTCAGGATGCCAATTATCCAACCGTATACTCCGCGACCACAGGAGTGCTGAACGGTACATATACCTATGAACTGAGTGTGGGCGGGATTCCGATATCGCACTACAACAGCAATACAGATACGTTTACCGTCAGCGGCAGCGCGCCGGAGGCTGACCCGTCGAAGCAGAGTCCGGTGATAGAAGACGGCGGCAGCGTGACTTTTTACTATTATGATCCTACTGCGAGCGAAGTGAAGCTGGCCGGTAATATGACTGATTGGGTGACCGGAGCCTGTCCTATGACTTATGACGGAGCCAGCGGATATTGGAGCGTTACGCTGACACAGCAGCAAAACGGTAATTATGAATATAAATTTATAATAAACGGAAGTTCCTGGCAGAAAGATCCTCTGAATATGGGGACAGGGGATAATAGTACCTATACGGTAACGAATGGTTATATATCGGATGTGGTAAGCCCGGTAGTAAACGGAAAAACCGTTACCTTTTATTACAAGGGAGCATCTACCGATACGGTAGTTCTGGCCGGAGATATGAATGGCTGGAAGCCGGACGGGGAAGATGCGGCTTATATGACGGATTACGACGCATCATCCGGCCTCTGGTCCATGACCCTTCGTCTGGAACCGGGAACTTACTCGTACAAATACGTTGTGAACGGTGCATGGATAAAGGATCCGGCGAATGCAGCCACTCAGGATGGTAACAGCACATTTACCGTAGCAGAGCTGCCGGAGGGCTATTACACATACAATATTTACTACTATGATACCAGACATACGGGACAAAAGGATGCTGCCCTCTGGATATGGGAAGACGGCGGAGCGGCGGGGAAGGAATATCACTTTACCGGGCAGGAAACAATAGAAGGCCACACTTGGCTTAAGGCCGAGTTAGATCTGAACATTAATAATCTGAGCGTTATTCCCAAGAAATATTCATCCGGAGCAGTAGATTGGGGATGGCAGGATGTAACGAGAGGGCATGATTTTACCGGTGTGGATACTGCCAGAAATTTGTATCTGATATTCGGTGATCCCATCGCTTATACGGAATGTCCCGATCTTTCCGCCATATCGGAGGAAGACCGTTACGTAGTGGTAGAATATACAAGACCGGGCGGGGACTATGACAACTGGAATATTTATACATGGAACAGCGGCTATGGCTCAGAGGTAATCGTACCCTTTGAAAAGACAGCGGATGGCAAGGCGATCGCCAAAGTGCCGGTAACGAAATCGGTAGCGGAACTGAACTTCTGTGTGCGCCGCAGTGAGACGGGTAATCCCTGGGCAGAGAAGGACGGTGGAGATCATTCCGTTAAGATTCCTGCGGACCAGACGATAGCAAAGGCCAGACTTGTACAGAATAAGGGTGTGACGGAGATATTGCCTTATAATATCGGTTATGAGATCGACGCGGCGGCAGGCAGTGTGAGTTTCTACTACCGCGACAATGCCCTTTTCCGAGATGGAAGACAGGGAGAGCTTGCAGACAAAGTAAAAGTATGCATTGATGGTGTGCCGGGGGAGGAGAGTACGGATACCATTCATAATATGACCTACGATACGAAGAATGAGCGGTATGTCTATGTGCACAACAGCCTGACAGAAGGAGAACATACTTATTGCTATTTCATAGACAATGAGCGGAAGCTGGATGCTTATAATACGAAGACAGACGCTTCCGGGCTTATGTCCGTATATGAATACCATTCTTTTGCGGCGCAAGTGGGGACGAGCCTGGCGTACGCGAGTATGGACTACAATGACAATAATTTGCTGACCATAGAGCTGACCGACGATCAGGGACAGCCTATTGAGGAGATGGAGGCAACAGAGATAACGGCAGACTTAAGCAGTCTGGGCGGTACAAAGACCCCGGTAGACCCCGAGCTTATGGCACTATCCTTTGGCGTGCGCTATAGCACGGCGGCAGGCAGGGCGGCTCTTCCGGTAACGGTTAAAGATCAGTACGGGAATATATATACCGGAAGCGCGGAGGTAGAAATAAAAGCCCGGGAAAAGGGAGTTGATTTCGATTGGGACGAGGCGGTAATCTATTTTGCGGTAACGGACCGTTTCTTTGACGGCAATGCGGCAAATAACGATACTGACGGCATCGGAGACTATAACACCGGCGTGAACGGAAGCTCCAGCTATCATGGCGGAGACTTGGCGGGAATTACGCAGAAGCTCGATTATTTGCAGGAACTTGGAGTCAATACGGTATGGATTACTCCTATCGTGGAAAATTATATGGCGGACGGTCTGTCTACGGATGTGGCAGGAGTCAAGTCCTATGGCTACCACGGATATTGGGCGAGTAACTTCGAAAAGCTGAATCCTCATCTGGGAAGCGAAGCCGAACTGCATACTCTGGTGGATGAGCTGCATAGCAGAGGGATGAAACTGATGGTGGATGTGGTGCTGAACCACACCGGTTACAATACCGACGGAACGAATATTACAGGATATTTCAATGGAAAACTGCCGGGTAAAGGAATGATCAGAAATGCACAGAACACGGTAAGCGGCAGTGAAGTATTGGACAGTCTGGCAGGCTTGCCCGACTTCGCCACAGAGGATGCGGATGTACGTAACCTGCTGATTGCATGGCAGAGTGCATGGGTATCGGAATTCAATATCGATTACTTCAGGGTGGATACGGTGAAGCATGTAGAGGATACCACATGGGCAGCCTTCAAGAATGCATTGACCTTGATCGATCCGGAGTTCAAGATGATCGGAGAGCAGTCGGGAGCAGGCTATGCCACTCCTGCGGGCAAGCTTCGGACCGGCGAGATGGATTCTCTGCTGGATTTCGATTTCAATGACAAGGCCATTGATTTTACGACCGGAAAGATAAGCGATGTAGAGAACTTCTTAGGTAATAGAAACGAAGGGATCGATAATACCGCCATGATGGGAAGCTTTCTCAGCAGCCACGATGAGGATGGGCTCAGATATCGGCTGCAGACTGAAATGGGAATGAATGAGGAAAGCAGCTACGACGCGATGAAAGTGGCGGCAGCGCTTCAGATCACGGCCAAAGGACAGCCGGTTATCTACTATGGAGAAGAGTTAGGACTAACCGGAGCTAACAACTATCCTTATCAGACGAACCGTTATGATTTCGACTGGTCGATAGCGAATGACGATAATGATATGCTCAGCCATTACCGGACATTGCTTTCCATAAGACAAGACTATAGCGACGTATTTGCAAAGGGCAGCAGAAGTACCATACTGGTATCGGAAAAAGATGGATATGATATTTTTAAAAGAAGCTACAACGGAACGGATCTGTATGTCGCCCTGCAGACGAAGAGCCAGGCACAGCAAGTAAAGCTTAATATGGGCAAGGCAGGAGATTCCGTTACTGACCTGTACAGTGGAAATAAATATACGATAGCGGCGGACGGCAGCGTACAGATAACGATTCCGGGCGCAGCAGACGGCGGCTGTGCAGTCCTTGCAGTTACAGACCCGGGTAAGGAACCGGAGAAACCGGTTATCCCGGAAACGAACAAGCCGGGAACCAATACATCGGCCGGCGCATCGGGCAGTGGCTCATCCTCTGCTTCGGTAAGCGGCAGCGGCAGTCCGCAGATAATGGTCGACTGGAACCGTATTGCCTCTGAAATGAGAAATCAGGCAGCGGGCGGCAATACCAGCGGCAAAGCACCGGTAAAGAATGTACTGACAGGCAATCATATTATAGTTCCTTTCGATGTAATGCAAATATTGAGCGGGCAGCAGATGACATTGGCAATGCATACCGGAGAGAATATCGCCTTCAGTATCGGAGGTGAGAACATACCGAAAACGATAAAAACCGGCGGACTGAATTTGACAATACGTCAGGGTAAGTCGGCAATTCCTGCAGCTTTGATCGATGAAAAAGTGAAAGATACCGTAACAAGCAGACAGATTTCTGTAGTGAGCCGGGACAGTTTTGGTATGGTAGTGAATATGCATCCGGCCCTTGGGGTAGAGAACGCGAACAATTATGCGAATCTGTACCGCTATAACGAGCAGCGAAAGCAGATGGAATATCTTGGATCTTTCCGTATCACAGATAACGGACAGGCGATGTTTGGTATTACGGGCGGCGGCGAGTATCTGGTTACCGTCACAAAGACATTGCCTGCGGAGAAGGTGGGAGGAATGTATACGATCATAAAAGGAGATACATTATCGGACATTGCGGCAAGATTCGGAGTGAAGCTTAAGGATTTGATTACAGCGAATCCGGGAATTGCCAATGCGAACAGGATTAGTCCCGGACAGCAAATTACCCTTCCATAAATATTGCACTTTTTTGATTTCAATAAAAAGCCGGTGCACCGCTTTTGAAAGCGGGTGCACCGGTCTCTTTGATTTATTCAATTAATATCCTGTAAAAACATTATCCGAATACCGCACATCTTCCCGCTTTCCATGTAATAAATCGCAGCACCTTCTACTTTTTCTTAATTTTATAAATAATGTATAAGATTTTCCCTGCCAAATTGTATTATTTCAATAAAATATGAAGGAAGGCTGCGGAAAAAGGAAGACATGATTGACATACTTAAGTTTCGGTAGTATATTGAAAACACAAAATGTAAACGTTTTCAGAAAAGGTTTACAGAGAGCTTTGGATGTTTTATATTTTGCGGATTGTTACAGACTATGCCGTCTGCCTGGAAAACGGATGGACTATCTGAAATAAAAAAGATAATGAATAACGGAAATAAAAGTTAGGAGGAAGTATTTTGGATACCTATTTGGCATTGGATTTCGGCGGAACAAAGCTGCTGATCGGAGAATTGGACGAGGAAGGCCGCGTTTTGCAAAGCAAGAGGTACCATACCGGACTGAACAATCAAAAAGAGGCCACGGATACGATTTTGAATGACCTGGCGGATTATGTAGAGACAGTAGGCATTCAGGGCAAGCTGAGGGCAGCAGGACTTGGTATCGTCGGAATCGTGGATAATAGAAGGGGAGAATGGGTTTCCATTAACCACGAGATAACAGGACCGCCGGTTCCGATTGCGGCTATGA
This sequence comes from Bacillota bacterium, assembly GCA_023412855.1. Classification (GTDB taxonomy): domain Bacteria; phylum Bacillota; class Clostridia; order Lachnospirales; family Lachnospiraceae; genus Kineothrix. The sequence goes on from JAEZRJ010000085.1 coordinate 11,625, forward strand.
TAGCCAAACGGCTTGGCGTGCCCTGCGCTGTTGATAACGATGTGAGAAGTGCTACTGCGGCGGAGCTTATGCTCGGACAGGGCAGAACATCATCAGATTTTATTTATCTGAACGTGGGTACCGGGCTGGCGGCAGGCTTTGTCTGTGGCGGAAAGATTATGCGCGGGGCCAACTGCAACGCAGGAGAAATCGGACACATGGTCGTGGACTTGAGCAGAAGGGAGTATTGTGTGTGCGGCCGGGAAGGCTGTGTGGAAAATACGGTTTCCGGTATCGGCTTCACGAGACAGATTACAGAGCATGGGTTGCCGGAGCTTCTGGATGCCGGAAAAAGAGCGGATGTGGTGCGCCTGTTTCAATGTGCGGACGACGGGCTGAAAGAATGTGTTGAAATTACAGAATATGCGGCAGAAGCACTGGCGTGTGTTATAATGAATCTTGTGAGAGTAAGTGACCCGGATACGGTTATTTTGGGTGGAGGTGTCATCAGCGACGGATGGCTGATGGAGAAGGTAAACAGATATCTCGCCCCCGAAACGATGCGCGGCGTAACAAACGGCGTGGTGTTTTCCAGCTTCGATCTGCGCCATGCGGGTCTGATTGGAGCAGCTACTCTCGGCATGCTGCTCATAAAAGGAGACAATTGATGAGAGAAGAATTCCGAAAAGAATTAGAGGATAGCTTATATATTCATTCCATGCTGCCCCTCCATAAGGAACGGTCATTGGAAGCGGCGTTTCCGAATAAGAAGGTACTTGACCGAAGGGAAGTATGGACGGAGAAGGAGAGGATGAGTGTTCCGGCTGCGGGAGAGAGAGGAAGTCTGCGTGTTTTGACGGAGGGAGAGGAAACGTGTGTGAGTATTACGGCCCCTCTTCGCAGTGACAGGTGGCCGGAGGGGGCGCCGGAGGACGGTGATTATAGTAATTTCGGAACGGCCGGGATACATTTTCCTCTGTCTGGAGAGAATCTGACTTCCTACAACAGGCTACATTTCCAGGTACGTCCGGAGGTGAAGGGTGCAGAGGTAGTGCATCTGAATGTCGGAATTAGAAACGACGGAGAGATCAAGATACCGGATCCTTATATGCGGGAAGGATTTACGGTGTTCGACCTGAACAACATGGAATGGAACGAATGCTTTTGGGAATTTCCAAGCCTTCCCAGAGATAAGGTAACGGAAATCCTCTTTTATATCTTTATGAGCGGACAGGATGTTACTATGGGAGAAGAAGCCACTTACTATTATAAGGATATTGTTTTTGAACAGGTGGAGAATCCTGAAAAAGAGCTTGGATGGGAATGCGCGGAAAACAGTATCGTGTTGTCCGGCGCAGGCTACTTTGTACAGGGAGAAAAAAATGCAATGGCCAGCGTGCCGGCGGATTCCTTCGAGGTCATCGAGGAGAATACGGGGAAAAGCGTATACCGAGGCGCGGTCGAACTGGTGCAAAATAAAAATGGACGTTTCCGGACACTCGATTTTTCTAAGGTAAGCGTCGAAGGGACTTATTACCTGCAGGCGGGCGAGGTGCGGAGCCAAAGCTTTGAGATTACGGAAAATCTGATGGAAGAAAATGTATGGCGTGTGTTGAACTTTTTGTACGGCGAGAGGTGCGGAATGCCCATCACGGGCAAGCATGGAACATGCCATCAGGATATCGCAGCTAAGCACGAAGGAGTTACTATATCCTTTGCAGGCGGTTGGCACGATGCCGGGGATGTTTCCCAGCAGAGTGCCCAGACAGGAGAAATAGTACACGCCCTTTTAGAAGCGGCGGCAGGCTATCGGGGTAAAAATATCCTTTTATATAAAAGAATTGTGGAGGAAGCGCGTTGGGGACTCGATTTTATCTTAAGGACGCGGTTTAAAGACGGCTATCGCGCTACAAGCGCAGGGGCTACGAGATGGACGAATAATTTGATCGGCGATATGGATGACGTGGAGACAAGGGTGTACAACCATGCCTATGAAAATTTTCTCTTTGCGGGAATAGAAGCCTATGCTTACCTGCAGCTTAAGGAGGAGGACGGGAACGTGGCCTGGGGTAGTCTGGAGGCGGCAAAGGCAGATTTCGCCTTTGCGGAGGAGCGCTTTGAAAAGTTCGGCATGGAAGCGGTGCAGATGTTCGAGCACACTTATAATTCGGGGTTTTCTCAATATTATGCGGTCATCGTATGGGCTGCTTCCTACTTGTATGAAGCGACGGGCGAGGAAGTGTATGCGAAGAAAGCGGAAAACTGGTGCGACAAGCTGCTTCGATGCCAGGAAACCGGAGCAGCAGGGCTTCCTTTTGAAGGATTCTTCTATCGGGAGGAAGACCACCGGACTATCGTACATTTCAATCATCAATCCAGAGAACAGCAGTTCATGCAGGCATTGACGGAAATCTGCCGTTCCCAGCCGGAGTCTTCGAAGCGTCCTCTATGGGAAGAAGCGATGAAACGCTACGGAAGATATTTAAAGGCTATTGCGGGCAATACTGCACCCTATGGAATGCTTCCCGCAGGTGTTCACAAGATAGATGAATGCGAGGATGAAAAAGTGTTCCCGTACCTTCATTTGATGTGCTCCTACGAGCAGGAAAAGGAAAACTATAAGGAACAGCTTGCTAATGGAACACCGGTGGCGAAGGGCTATGTACTGCGCAATTTCCCGGTTTGGTTCTCCTTTCGGGGCAATACGGCGGTGATGCTGGCAGAGGGCAAGGCGGCATCCCTGCTCGGCCGGTACTTCGGTGATGAGGAGCTTCTTCAGATAGGAAGGGAGCAGCTTTATTGGATATTCGGCAAGAATCCTTTCGGACAGTCCCTCATGTATGGGGCAGGCAGCCGGTATCCGGCGCAGTATGCGGTATTTCCGGGCGAAAGTGTGGGTGAGCTTCCGGTGGGAATCGAGACGTTTGGCAATGAAGATGTGCCCTATTGGCCTCAAGGCAACAACGCCACCTACCGCGAGGTATGGACGTCGTCGGCGTGCCGGTGGCTCTGGCTGGCGGCAGATTATACAGCTTAAAATATAGAAGATTAATATTAGTGTGAAAAATGGATTTCCACAGTATAATTTAGTATGCTTGCAAATATTGTGCCTAATATGTGCTCGCACATATGGCCCAAAGTTTGCAGGCTATGAGAAAGGCATGGTTATTAAAATGAAAATTACAGTTATGAAAACGGAACGCGATTTCGATGTAGCGGCTGCGTGGCGTATTATCGGACAAATGCTGGAAAAGCCGAATGCGGTCATCGGCCTGTCCACGGGGCAGACGACGAAGAACATGCACCGGATCGTCAGTGATATTTATAAGGATTTCCCCTTCGATACGTCTAAGGTAACCATATTCAACGTAGATGAGCTTACCAACCTGGACCGCTCCTATCCGGGAAGCTGTTACACGATGATATATGAGCAGATTATAAAGAATCTGGGGATTCCCGATGAAAACTTTATCATGCCTCTTACCTTCTCCGATGATTTCGATGCTGAGTGCACGAAGTTCGAGAACGCTTTGCGGGAACGCGGCGGGGCGGATTTGCAGATGCTTGGCATCGGCTGGAATGGTCATATCGGCATCAACCAGCCGGGCACACCCTTCGAGCGCCATACGTGGGTATCCCCCATGGACCCGATTTTCGAAGAAAAGGTGCGCAGGGAGACGAAGGTACCTGATGACTACCCGCTGGGCGGCCTGACGAGGGGTATCGTAGATATCATGCAAACGAGAAAAATCGTGCTGATAGCTAAGGGTGAGAGCAAGGCGGAAATCATCGAAAAAGCGGTGCGCGGCCCTATCACCACTGACATTCCGGCCTCCGTCATCCAGCTTCATCCTAATTGTGAAGTACTGCTCGATGAGGCGGCGGCCAGCAGGCTGATATAATAGCCGGACTTGTTCCGGTATATTAAAATGCTCAGACAAAAGCGGTGAAAAATAAAAATTTTTCCCGCTTTTTATTTTTAGGCAGTTGTAGTATAATCACGAATAAAAATAAAGAAGCTTTTTATGTTCAAGTAAATTTGGAGGGGAAAAGGATATGGATAAAAAAGTATTGGCAGAAGTGATAGTGAATCAAACACGCCGTGCTCTGTGGGAAGTAAAAAATGTAATCGATTGTGTGCCGGACGAGCTATGGGATAAAAAATACTGTGAAATGCCTTGCTGGAAGCATATCTATCACATGCTTCACTCCCTGGACCTGTGGTATATCAACCCGAGAGACAAAGACTATACGGAGCCGGACATACATGAGAAGGATTTGAACAATCTGGATGCAATTTCTTGCAGGTGTCTTTCGAAGGAAGAGATAAACAGTTATTTTTTTGCTACTGAGAAGAAAATTGAGGCCTACGTTGCAGCGCTTTCGGATGAAGAACTGAGTACGAAGCCGCAGGATTGCGAATATGATAGATTTACTTTGATTTTGGCACAGTTCCGGCACTTGCACAGCCATATGGGAATGATCATGGGCTTTATTATTGCAGATACTGGTCTGTGGCCGAGAGTGCTGGGTCTGGAGAAGCCTTTTCCTGTCGGAGAATATGATAAATATTTTTAGGAAAGAGAAAATAGTACATTAAACGATAGAAAATGATGAAATAAATGCCCCGATAATGGCTTTATGGTCTAATCGGGGTATTTTCCGCTTTTGCGGATAGTGATTGACTTGGAGACGTATATGGAGTATGATAAGTATGAAAAGTATAACTAGTATAACTCAAGGGAGAAAATTATGGAAAAAGATAAATATATAGGGATTTGTAAAGTTGGAGAAAAAGGGCAAATTGTCATTCCAAAAGAGGCAAGAGATATGTTCAATATAAGGCCGGGGGATTCAATTATTGTATTATGCGATATACAAAAGGGAATAGCACTTGTAAAATCAGATGTAATTGAAAGTATGAGCGATGAAATATTGGGTGGCGATAATGGAAAATAAGAGATTGGATTATTTAGATAATATTAGGTGGATTACAGTTGTTCTGGTAATTATTTATCATATGATATATTTATTTAATAATAGCGGAGTGATCTCAAATATTAACGTAAAAGGCATACCTGTTATGGATACATTTCTAATATTTGTGTATCCTTGGTTTATGTGTTTACTGTTTGTAATATCGGGTATTTCAAGCAGATATTCTTTGGAAAAAAGGACCGATAAGGAATTTATAAAAGACAGGGCACAGAGAATATTAGTACCTTCCTTGCTCGGTATATTTATTTACGGTTGGATTTCATCTGTAATTACGAATCAATATACAGATATGTTTGCAGGAAATGGAGATGCAATACCTGGAATCATAAAATATCTCATTTATTGTTTGGCGGGAATAGGACCATTATGGTTCTGCCATGTTTTATTTATAGGATATCTACTGATTATATTGATAAGAAAAATAGATAAGAAAGATAAGTTAACTGAAATCTGCAGAAAAATAAATTTACCGGTATTATTCGCAATGGTATTTTTAGTATGGGGAAGCTCATTTATATTAAACGCTCCCTTAATAGCAGTATATAGATTTGGTATATATTTGTTTATGATGTTACTCGGACATTATGTTTTTTCCAATCAGGAACTGATCATAAAGCTGGAAAGAGTATCAATACCTTTGACTATAATATCAGGAGTAACCGGAATTGTATATGTAGCAACATATTATGGTCAGAATTTTGCAGATAACAATGTACTGAATGATTTATTTACGAATATTTATTTATGGATTTGCATAGTATCAATTTTAGGTATTGGAAATAAACTTTTGAATTTTAAAAATAAGTTTACACAGTATATGACCAAAAATAATTTTAATTTCTATATTTTACATTATGTAGTTGAAGTGCTTTTGGGTTATTTAATTGTTACTTATTTGGATTTACCGTTTATGATTAATTACATTTTAATATTACTCGGGGTAATTATCATATTCCCCCTGCTGATTGAAATAGTTAAGAGGATACCAATCGTCAGATATATGGTTTTAGGAATTAAAAAAAGGAATTCCGATTAAGCCGGCTGTTTGCTTAGCCGGAACTTATAGGGTGGTGTGGCATGATAAAAACGGAATTTGGTATAGTGGAGAATATTGAATCAAACAAAGACTATTCTAATTATGAGCCTGAAAAGTATCATTGTGTTTCAATTGAGGATAGTTTGTATATAGATGACTGGTGGGATAGGCTTATATTAATGAAAACATACTTTCATATCCTAAACTGCCCTGCTTATGGTCTGGCAAGACATGGGGTAACATTGATTCCTCCGGAATTGCTGCCTGCCTTACAGGATATTGTTATTTCAGATAAAAGAATAAAGGAAGATGAACACCTGATTGTCCTGGCAAATAAAATACAGGAGGCAATTAGCAGGCAGAAGTATGTGATACATTTTGGAGTATAACATAAATTTTGGTTCGTGTTGCTGTAAGTTTACATTGTTAAGTGATTACGTACATTTACATCGTACTGTTTTAGTTTCTCAGGCAATTTCAACATTGGCTATGCTTGTTTTGTTCGTTTGGCCATCTTTGCACATATTATTTTCTTTAGATCGTTAAGCTGCTCGTTATTTATAACTCTAAAGTGGAGCCAGCCTCCGTCTTCACATGGATATTTATTCTCCCAAATAGATTTCGCATAATCCTCCAGATCATGATAAACAGACATTATTGCTTCGTTCGCAATGCGAAAATGTGCCGTAAAAGCGCCTTCTTCAGAAAAAATATCACATATATGCTTGCTGTTTTGACTGTATTTCACACTCCAGCCATATTTATTTCCATAAGGAAAACGAATTGATTTCGATACTGCAAAACTATCTTCAAGGTATTTATCCAAATCTATCCATAACTCCCCGCTTGCGCCGCTATGGTTTAATAAGTCAGTAAAAGAAGGTGTAATTTGTTTGTTAAGCATTCTTTCATACATTGCAGGTAACCTCTCACTAATATAGATTTGCTTCGTATCAGCTTTTAATGTTATTAGAAAAATTATACTATACTATTTATCATGTTTCTATACAATTCCATAATCTTTGTAAAGGAAGTACATTGTAAAAAAGGGAGAAGGGTATTAGAATATAAAAAAATGAGAGATAAAATATAATAAAGGGGAAACATAGATTTCATAAAAGAAATACGGTCAATTGTGACGCTCTTATTTATAGAAGAAAAGAATTAGAAAAGATTTAGGAAGAGAAACAAATAATAAAGAGACGGAGGTCGGCATAATGCAGACAGAATTTATACAAGTAGGAGAAATACAGTTAGAAAAAATAAGTGAAGGTGAAAAAAACGCCGTTTATATACACTCCAAGGAGCCCGTCATCACCGACACACAGTCGGCGCTGGACCTAATGTGCACAGTCAGGTACGAAGCTGACTGTGACATCATTTTTCTGGATAAGGCGAACATAACGGAGGAATTTTTCGACTTGAGTACGCGCCTTGCCGGAGAAATCGTACAGAAATATGTCAATTATGGATTTAAGCTCGTAATCATAGGAGACTTTTCCGGTTATACGAGCAAGTCCCTGCACGATTTCATTTATGAGTGCAACAATGGAAAAGATTTATTCTTTGCTCCGGGAAGAGAAGAAGCCTTGGAGAAAGCTTTTCTCATCTAGGAAGCCGTATTTCAAAGGTAGTACCGTTGCAGCCGGTAGCGGGCACGGAAATAGAACCATTGTGAAGGCTTAGGATTTTCTGCACCAGAGTAAGTCCAAGCCCATTTCCCTGGGTGGTATGAGACATATCGCCCTGATAGAATTTGTCGAAGATACGGGCAAGGGATTTCTCTTCGATTCCGCATCCTTGATCCGCGAAGTGAAATACTGTCTGGGCAGCCTCCTGCTTCACTGATATTTCGATAACGGAATATTCCGGCGAGAATTTAATGGAATTATCAAGTATATTCAGCCATACCTGCCAGAGAAGCTCCGCACAGGCATAAACGTCAATTTCCTCACATTCCATGTAGATTTCCATATGCTTTGCATTCCATTTATTTTCCAGAAGAGCCACCACCCGGCGTATTTGTTCGCTCACGTTATAGGTGGTCTGGTCCGATAATATGGTCTGATTTTCGATTTTAGACAAATTGAGTACATTAGTAGCCAGGTCTGACAGCCGGTTGGACTCCGAGATAATGATATCCAGATATTCATTGCGCTCTTCCAGCGACAGATTCTCATATTTCAGCATCTTAGCAAAGCCTCTCATGGAAACGATAGGCGTTTTGAACTCGTGGGAAAAATTGTTCACGAAATCGGCCCGGAGCATTTCGATATTTCCAAGCTCTGCTGCCATATGGTTAAAGCTTTCGTTCAGCTTCATCAGCTCCGGGTTATCCTCGTTCAAATCGAGGCGCACTGAAAAGTCTCCTGCCGCAAGCTTGTCGGTAGCCACAATGATTTTGCGGAAGGGAGAAAGGAAAATGCGGCTGAAAATAACGGATAATATAGTGCCCACAAAAATAGAAGGCAGAGCCAGAAGAAGAAAGGGCGTCATAGCGGAGCGAATGTGGTACAGTCCGAGGCGGATAAGAAACATAGCAATAAAAAATACGAATACCGTGGAAAAGACCATAATGACAAATACCATTACGGTAAAGCGCAGGGCGAGAGGCGTCCTTTTAATTTTACAGATTTTTTCCATAACTTTACTCACATTTTTTCACCACCTTATAGCCGATCCCTCTTATAGAAACAATTTCAAATTCGGGATAGTGCTCAAATTTTTTTCGCAGGCGGTTAATGTGCACATTTACCGTCGCATCTGTCGTTTCCGAATCCATTCCCCATATTTCATCCATCAACTGAATACGAGTGAAAATCTTATCAGGATAAGATAACAACTTATAGAGCAGATAGAATTCTTTTTGAGGAAGAGTCTGTGATTCCCCTTCTCTCGTAACGGTAAAGGAATCATAATCCAGAGAAATCTTGCCTATGGTCAGCTTATGCTCGCTTACGATTTTAGCCCGTCGAAGCAGAGCCTTGATACGAAGGAGCATTTCATCCTCGTTAGCGGGCTTGACCATATAATCGTCAGTGCCTACGATAAAACCCTTGACCTTATCATCGGGAAGCTGCTTGGCGGTCAGCATAAGAATGGGAACCATGTCCCCCGCTTCCCGAAGCTGCCTGGTGAATTCATATCCGTCCATTTGCGGCATCATAATATCCAGGACGATTAAGTCGATATGCTGCTTATCCATCAATTCTAAAGCGGACAGACCGTTATCCGCAGAAAACACCTCGTAACCGGCGTGCGTCAATATGGCGCACATCAATTTTGACGTATGCTTATCATCTTCTACGACCATAATGTGGAACATGAAAAATCCTCCTCTTTTATACTCAGTGAATACTTCTGGGTTTATCGCTTGTGTTATCTATTCTACCATAAAAAATAAACTCTATATAAACAAAGTAAAATTTCTATTATATGTCAACTTAGTTTATTTTCGGTTTATTCATTTCGTGTATAGTGTCAAAAGACATTTGAAAAACCACAGGAGTTTGGAAGGAGCAGAGTTCTAAAGATGGTAAAGGTAAAAGAGTTTATGAAAAAGCACAAGAAGTTGTTGATACTGCTTTGCATTCTTATCGTGATAGTAATCGGCGTACTGGCAGTCAGGGCGCAATTTAATAAGCAGATGGATGCTATGCAGGCAGCAATGAATAAACAGGAAACGGCGTTAGTTGAAAAACGCTCTCTCGTGAGTTCGATTTCTGCAACCGGAAAAGTGATAAGTAACGAAAGCAAGAGCATTACCGTAAACCTATCAGGAGTGGAGATAAAGGATGTAAACATAGAGGTTGGAGACACGGTTTCGGAGGGCGATGTCTTGCTTGAGTTCGATTCCTCAGATATCGAGGACAGTCTGGCGGATGCGAAGACTTCTCTGAACGCAAGCAGCGGCAAATCCGGTATTTCGGTTTCTTCCTCCCAGCGGAGCCTTGCGGAAGCACAGATGGCGAGGGATATCGATGCGGAGCGCGCAAATCAGGATGTTGCGGATGCTTGGAATGATTATCTGGAGGCTTTGACGGATTTGGAAGAGGCGGAGAATGATTACGATAATGCAAAGCAAACTACCTCTGAGAAAAAGGGAGAACTGGAGCTCAGGCAAGCGAATGCGGAATCTGCAAAAGGCAGCATGGAATCCGCCGCTTCGCAGTTTGGTTCTGTGGTAGGCGGACTGAAGAGTACATATGGGGCATATGATTTCAGTGCGTTGTCCATTGAGAACAATAATCTGATCAACTTAAGCGGCTCTGATTTTGTGACGGACGCAGATATGGCGGCTACGGATGCTGTAACGCAGGCAATTGTCGGATTGATTGCGCTGCAGCAGCAATACAATTCGGCCAGCACCACTTATAGCGCAAATAGCTCGGAACTAGCAAGCTGGCAGACGAAATATTCCACAGCCCAAAGCAGTGAGTCCACTTATGAAAAGGCGGTAGACACGGCGAAGAGTACGGCAGACAGCAAGCTGGATGCTTATAATACTCAAGTAAGAAACCAGGAGGATTCTGCAAGAAATAATTCCAGTACGGTTGCTGCCAAGGAAGACGGGCTAAAGAGTGACAAGCTGACTGCAACTACGACATCCTTAACCGATAAGCAGCAGGTGAAGCAATATGAAACGCAGCTCGAGGACTGCATTGTGAAGGCTCCTTTTTCGGGAGTTGTGACGGCGGTCAATGTGGAAGCCGGAGACATATATAAGGGAGAATCCATTTTGACGATAGAGGACACCAGCACTTATGAGGTGTCGGCAGAAATTGATGAATACGACATCAGTAAAATCGTGCTTGGACAGAAGGTCGTCATAAAGACAAACGGTACGGGTGATGCGCAGCTGGAAGGCATCGTTATCGACATCGCTCCCAGAGCTACGGAAACTACGGGAACGGACGTTACCTATACCATCAAGATATCTGTGGATACTCCGAACGATGATCTTCGGCTGGATATGACAGCAAAGCTCAGCATTATTTTAGAAAGCAAAGATAACATTATGACAGTGCCTTATGATGCGGTACAGATTGACGATGAAGGTAAAAAATATGTGGAAGTGGTTACCGGCGAAGCAAAGCCTGTCCAAACAACCGCTGGCACAAACGTACCGGATGAAGCAGGTGCTAAAAATACATCGAATACGGAAATCGTTTCTATAAGCACCGGCATCGAAAGCGATTATTATGTGGAAGTGGAAAGTGGTGAGCTGACCGAAGGAATGAAGGTCGTTGTGAAAGCGGCCCAAAGCAGCACCGATTTGGAAAGTATTATGTCCATGCGGGGACCCATGGGAGGTTTTTAACGGATGGAGAAAAGACCAATCATAGAACTTAGTGATATCATTAAACGATTTTATATAGGACAGCCTAATGAGCTGCAGATATTAAACGGAATCTCGATGACAGTGCGGGAAGGCGAATTTGTTTCCATTGTGGGAGCCTCGGGATCGGGGAAATCTACCCTGATGAATATTATCGGTATCCTCGACCGCCCTACGGAGGGCTCCTATGTTCTGGACGATGTTAACGTCATAGCGGCCAAGGACGAGAGCCTGTCTAAGATACGAAACCGCAAAATCGGCTTCGTGTTCCAGACCTATAATCTGATTGCCAGGACCAATGCCATTAAAAATGTAGAAATGCCCATGCTTTATGCAGGTATGGGAAGAAAGGCGAGAGTGGAAAGGGCGAAGGAGCTGTTAGACATGGTGGGGATGGGCGATCGAATGCACCATCTGCCGGAGGAGCTATCCGGCGGACAAAAGCAGCGTGTTGCCATCGCCAGGGCCATGTGCAACGACCCTGCCATCATTCTGGCGGATGAGCCAACGGGCGCGCTGGATTCCCAGACGGGACGTATGGTAATGGACTTATTTCATCAACTCCACGAAGAGCAGGGCAAGACCATCGTGCTGATTACCCATTCTCCGGAGTTGGCAGGAGAAACGGAGAAAATTATCACGCTTAAGGATGGCTCGATCATCGGAGAAAGGAAGGGGAGTGGAAGAGCATGCTTATCATAGAAAATGTGCGTCTGGCGTTATCCAGTTTAAAAGCGAATAAGATGCGGGCGCTCCTCACCATGCTGGGAATCATCATTGGTATTGCCTCCGTTATCGCTATTATGACAGTTGGTAATTCCCTGACTTCCTCCATCACCAGCTCTATGTCCTCCATGGGTGCTAATAACATCACAGTGGGCTTGCAGCAGAGGGAGAACGAGGAGGAGGAAACGGAGACAGGGATGACCTTCGGCAGCGAACGTAACCAGCAGAAGTCTGCCAAGGAGGAAGACTATTTCACGACAGAGATGCTGGAGAGTTATTGCGCAGCTTATCCGAATCAGATATATGCCTTGGCGGCATCGGAAACCATCGGCAGCGGACAGATCGAGGATGGAAACTTATATGCCAATGTATCGGTAATGGGCGCAAGCCAGGGATATTTCGTGGCTAATGATTTAAAGCTCTTGTCAGGACGCTTTTTCTCCGACAGGGAGACAGATGATGGAGACAAGGTCGCCATTATCTCAGAAAAAGCGGTGAACAATATGTTTCAAGGGGATGTGGAAAAGGCCATAGGAAGTACGGTTCAGACGAATGTAAACGAGTCGTATGAAAATTATACGGTAGTAGGAGTATACGAATATGAAGAGTCTACCTTCACTTTTTCTACCTCATCGGAAAAGGATATTAACACCAACATATACATTCCTTTGAAGACAGCGCTCGATAAGAACCATAAAACAGGCTATACCAGTTTTACGGTAGTTACGCAGGCAGGGGTGGATTCAGATCAGTTTGCAGGCACAACGAAAAGCTATTTCAATACCTATTACAGAAACAACCGTGACTTCGAAGTGTCGGCGACGAGTATGGCGTCCCTGGTGAGCGCCATGTCCGATATCATGGGTACGGTAACGACTGCAATATCTGTTATTGCGGGAATCGCTTTGGTGGTAGGAGGAATAGGAGTTATGAACATCATGCTCGTATCCATTACCGAGCGTACGAGGGAAATCGGTACGAGAAAGGCGCTGGGTGCCACCAACGGTTCTATCCGGCTGCAATTTATTGTAGAGGCGATTATCATTTGTATGATAGGCGGTATTATCGGAATTGCGCTGGGAATAGCAGGCGGAATCCTGGGAGCGCAGCTCATGGATTCTGAGGCGGCCGTATCGGCAAGCAGTATTATCATATCGCTGTTGTTCTCCGCAGGAATCGGAGTATTCTTCGGATATTATCCGGCGAACAAAGCGGCTAAGATGGACCCTATTGAAGCATTGAGATATGAATAAAGGATAACACAGAAATGGAAGGGCGCTGACCGCGATAGATAGGTCAGCGCTTGTTTTCTGTAATAGGAAAGTACATTTATTACAGAACCAGTGGATGCGCTGCTACACACGCCAAACACACTTTTGTTCTGTTTGATATGATTGGAACTATAAGGCCTTTCCCGAAAAAAGAGTTCCTACGCTTGCGCCTTTAATAATATCGTATAAAGCAGCAGGATTTTTTCCGTTTGTGATAACCGTGTCGATGCCTTGTGCCGTGGCTAATTTCGCAGCTTGGAGCTTTGTCTTCATACCACCCGTACCGCGGCGCGAACCTGCACCTCCGGCTAAGGACTGTATTTCCTCGTCAATTTCGGCGATACGCTCTATGAGCTTTGCGTTAGGATAAAGACGGGGGTCACTGTCATAAAAGCCGTCTATGTCGGATAAGATTACGAGCTTCTGGGCCCTACACAATATGGCGACAATAGCGGAGAGCATATCGTTATCGCCGAAAAGCCGGTCCTCCGATTCGATTTCCGTGTAACTGACAGAATCATTTTCATTTACGATGGGTATGATGCCCATTTCCAGCAGGGAATCGAAGGTGTTAGTGAGATTCTCTTTCTTCTCCTCAATTTCCATATCCTCAGCATTGAGGAGAATCTGGGCAATGGTTTTATCATAGTCGTTGAAAAATTTATCATATAGGAACATAATACTGCACTGCCCCACTGCGGCAGCGGCTTGTTTGAGCCGCATGCTGGTAGGACGTGTTTTCATTTTCAGTTTATTAGTACCTACGGCAATTGCTCCCGAGGATACGAGTATGATTTCATATCCCATGTTCTGGACGTCGGATAGGACACAGGCGAGGCGGTCGAAGGAACGTAAATCGTTTTGACCGATGTCGTTTGTGAGTGTGGAGGTGCCGACTTTTACAACAATTCTATTTTGATATAATCCCATAGGAGGTCCTTCCTTTCGTGTAAATCACTTTTAAACCAATAAAGCGGCATATTCTATTTCTTTCTCTTGAAAACTCCATGGGCATAATGTATCATAAATTTATAAATTACAAAAGTGCATATTTGTCATAAATAGCATTACAAAAACAGATGTAAAGATTGGTACACGTAACAAATATATAAAATTAAGTGATTGATGAGCAACGGTAATTGGGATAACTATATGAACTGTGGCAGAAAGGGTGAATAAAAATGGATATGAATATTCAAAAGTATATGGCTTTTATTTCCACAGTGGAATATGGAAGCTTCACAAAGGCCGCAAAGTTGCTGAATTATTCCCAGTCGGGCATCAGCCGTATGATTAATGACTTGGAAAAAGAATGGGGAATATCACTTCTGGAACGCGGGCGTTCCGGTGTACGGCTGACCTCCGACGGTTTGAAGCTTCTGCCTCATGCAAAGAGTGTATGCGAAGAATATAAGAAGCTGCAAACGCAGGTGGAGGAGTTGAACGGACTTCAGTCAGGACTCATTCGAATAGGCACATTTTCAAGTGTGGCGACCCACTGGCTTCCTAACATCATAAAGGAATTCCAAAAGGATTATCCTAACATCGATTATGAACTTCTTCTGGGAGACTATGCCGAGATAGAGAGTTGGATATTAGAAGGGCGCGTAGACTGTGGATTCCTAAGGTTTCCGACTCTTCCTGAATTAGAAACGATTTTTTTGGAGCAGGATAAGCTTCTTGTGGTTTTGCCTGAAAAGCATTCTCTTGCAGATTGTGAATATTTCCCTGTCAAAGCGCTGGCAGATTCTCCCTTCCTGCTTCTTGGAAAAGATGAGAACTCCGAGTCTGCGGAAATATTTGAGCGGTGCGGCATTTTCCCTGAGATTCATTTTACCACATGGGACGACTATGCCATCATGTCTATGGTGGAAAGTGGTCTGGGCATCAGCATCCTGCCGGAGCTCATCTTGCGCCGTATTCCTTATCGTATCGTGGCAAAAGAACTGGAAATACCTGCTTACCGGAAAATAGGAATAGCACTCAAAGATAAAAAGGGCGCATCGCTGGCAGTCAGGAGATTTCTGGATTATATTAAATATAGGTAAATCCTCTTTCGTTTCTATATTTTTCATTTACTTCTTCTTTTGATAAAAGCAGTATAGCTTTCGTTATAAGCCAATGTTAATCCCCCAATATCATCTTATGATTTCTGCTTCGCGGAGCGAATTTAAATGCCAAATAGTGCTGTCTTGTCATATGACATTACATGTGATAAAATAAGCACCAGTATAATTCAGAGAGGAACACGAGATGGACACGATTATAAAACGGATAGAGCAGCTGAAAAAGGAAAAGGATGTAGCGATATTAGCGCATTATTACACCGACAGCCGGATTCAGGACCTTGCAGACTGCGTCGGAGATTCCTATTACCTCAGCAAAACGGCGACAGAGATACCCCAGAAGACCATTTTATTCTGCGGAGTGACCTTTATGGGCGAGAGTGCCAAGCTGCTAAGTCCCGAGAAGACGATCATTATGCCGGACAGCACTGCGGACTGTCCGATGGCACACATGGCGGATATCGATGAGATAAAGAAAGTAAGGGAGGAATATAAGGATGTGGCAGTAGTCTGCTATGTCAATTCCACAGCCGAAATCAAGGCCCATTCCGACGTATGCGTCACATCGGCCAATGCACTCAAAGTAGTGAAGAAGCTGCCAAACAAAAACATTTATTTCATACCGGACGCTAATCTGGGCAGATATATCGCGCACATGATTCCAGAGAAAAATTTCATATTGGGAGACGGGTTCTGCCATGTACATACAAGTATCAAAAAAGAAAATATCCAAAAAGCCAGGGAGCTTTATCCGGAAGCGTTAATTCTTGCTCACCCGGAGTGCACACAGGATGTACTGGAAATAGCAGATTATATCGGAAGCACCTCGGGAATTATCGATTATGCGGGAAAAAGCGATGCCCAGGTTTTTATCATATGTACTGAAATGGGAATACTGCATGAACTGGAAGAGAAGAATCCGAATAAAAAATTCTACTCGGTAGGACATAGGCAGTTCTGTCCGCACATGAAACGCATAACGGTGGAGCAGGTCTTGGAACAGCTTGAGGGCGCGGACAACCTCGTTATATTGGATGAAGAAACGAGGAACAATGCAAACAAAGCCCTGGAAAAAATGATGGATATGTCGAAGTAAGGTGGCCGGAAATGAAAACTGGAACAGATATTATTATAGTAGGAACAGGAGTGGCGGGGCTATTTTGCGCTCTTAATATACCTGAGAACAAGGAAATTCTTATGATTACCAAAAGCTCTCTGAAAATGAGCGACTCCTATTTGGCTCAGGGCGGTATCTGTACGTTGAAATCGGAAGAGGATTACAACAGTTTTTTTACGGATACGCTAAAAGCCGGACACTTCGAGAACGACCGTGCTGCAGTTCGCCAGATGATAAAGAAGTCGCCGGAAATTATAGAAGATTTGATTTCCTGCGGGGTCGAATTCGAGCGAAAAGACGGAGTTCTTCTGTATACGAGGGAAGGAGCACATTCTGCCCCGAGAATTCTATATCATAAGGACGTGACCGGACGGGAGATTACGGAAAAGCTTCTGGCGCAGGTCGGAAAGAAAAAAAATATTACGATTATGGAATATACCGAAATGATGGATTTGGTATCTGATAAAAATCGTTGTCTCGGTATCATCGTCCGCACGAAGGATGGCGGCATCATGCGGCTTTCCTCCGATTATACAATACTGGCTACCGGAGGCATCGGAGGCTTATATGAAGCTTCCACAAATTACCCCCATTTGACAGGAGATTCGCTGGCGGTAGCGTTAGAGCACAAAGTTGCGCTGAAGAACATTAATTATATACAAATCCATCCCACAGTGCTTTATACTGAAAAACCGGGAAGGCGTTTCTTGATTTCGGAATCGGTAAGGGGAGAGGGTGCCTATTTACTGAACGCAAGTAAGAAGCGTTTCGTGGATGAGCTTTTGCCTAGGGATTTGCTGACACAGAAAATACTCCGTCAGATGAAAAAGGATAGGAGCTGTCATGTCTGGTTGTCTGTGGCGCATTTGGGCAGCAAGGCTATTAAAGATAGATTTCCTAACATTTATGCCCGCTGCATGGAGGAAGGAATTGATATTACCAAGGACAGCATTCCAGTCACTCCTGCCCAGCACTATTTTATGGGAGGAATTGCCGTGGACCTTGAAAGCAGAACATCCATGGAGCATTTGTATGCTGTGGGCGAGACGAGCTGCAGCGGCGTACACGGAGCGAACCGCCTTGCCAGTAACTCTCTGTTAGAAAGTCTTGTCTTCGCAAAGGAGGCAGCGAAACATATTTCCGCTACATTCCAAAGTCTGAACAGTCCCATGGAAGCGATGGATCTTACGGTGTATGCCGATTATGAGCAATTTAAGAAAAAAAGTACAAGAATGGTTTTAACGGAGATAGAAAGGGTGAATAAAAATGAACAACGAAATCACATTCAAATTAAATGCGGATAACCTTATACTACAGGCCCTGCGCGAGGACATATCCAGCGAGGATGTATCGACCAATTCGGTAATTCGGGAGAAGAAAGAGGGGAAGGTCCAGCTTCTATGCAAGCAGGACGGTGTCATAGCCGGGATGGACGTTTTTTTTCGGGTATTCGAACTGCTGGATCCTTCCGCCAGATTAGAGTCATATGTGAAGGATGGAGACCGGGTAAAAAAAGGAGATTTACTCGCTGTCGTATACGCTGATGTGAGTGCACTTCTTTCCGGAGAGCGAACGGCACTTAATTATCTGCAGCGCATGAGCGGAATTGCCACATATACACGTTCCGTAACAGATATGCTAAGCGGGAGCAAGACCAAGCTGCTGGACACGAGAAAAACCACGCCTAACATGAGAATATTTGAAAAATACGCGGTCAAGGCAGGCGGCGGATATAACCACCGCTTTAATCTTTCTGACGGCATTTTGCTGAAGGACAATCATATAGCGGCGGCCGGAGGAGTGAAAAAGGCGATAGAAATGGCAAGAGAGTACGCTCCCTTCGTGCGAAAAATAGAAATAGAGGCGGAGAATCTGGAAATGGTAGGGGAAGCGCTGGAAGCCGGAGCCGATATTATTATGCTGGATAATATGAGCCCGGAAATGATGAAGCAGGCCGTAAAAATAATTGACGGCAGAGCTGAAACGGAATGTTCGGGAAATGTGACGGCGCAGCGCATCAGCGAACTGACTCAAATTGGTGTCGACTACATATCCTGCGGGGCATTGACTCATTCGGCTCCGATTTTGGATATTTCATTAAAAAATCTTACAGTAATAAGCAAGTAAAATTAATTGTCTATTTTATAGAGAGGGTGTCCCAAAACTATGAATTTTTAGATTTATAGGAAGGGGCATCCTCTTTAATATAAAGCGAATATCCGGGCAAACAAATCATATATTTTAAAATGAATAGATGTATAACGGTGGCCTTATAATGTTGTATGAAACAGTAAATGGAATCGATGATTTAATAAACGATTATTCCATGCCTCATTTTTTAGATACCTTCATGGCTTTTGTAGAAGCGGTTATCCCTTGGACTCCGAAACTGGCGGCGGAATATGGCGAAATACAATATCCCGGAGCGATTGACGCGCTCACTTATGAATATCTGATTTTATCCCTTCATGAGCTGGGAGGTGTGGCTTTGTTGAAATCCACGGTAGCGACCCTCGATATGGCGGCAAGGGAGTTATTGATTCGTGGGGGAAATGAATTCTCACTGGATATTATGGGAGGAAAAGCGATAAACTTTGCGGCTCTGGTGCCCAGCGATAGGCTGGCAGCGCTGAATATCTTAAAGCAGCAGGAAATCGCTTCTTATAACAGCCCGATGTTCACGGATAAATATGTGGTCGATATGCTGCTGAAAATGACGATGATGGGTTATTATTCGGAGTGGTTTGGGTATGGTTCCACACGTTTGGATGAGCCGAATCAGAGAGTGTATGAATTCATGCCCATCGGATGGCAGCAGGTATCCTATCCAGGTCCTGACAGAGATTAATATTTTATAGAAAGGATAATAAATTCCGGTGTAAAGTATGGAGTATGATGTGGGTGTTATTGTAATTGGTGCGGGAGGAGGAGGCGCTGTAGCGGCGAAGGAACTGGGGGAGAAGGGAGTCAAGGTTCTGGTTCTGGAAGCTGGTCCATGGTATGGAAATGAGAAATGGCCTAAGCCCAATGCGGAGCCCGGAGCAGAGAGCAGCTCTTCCATAGAAGACTTAAATCTTCCGCTATTGAAGGAAAGTTTTACCGACTTGGAAAACGATATGAACGATACGATAAGCGGCAAATTCCGTTGGGGGCCTGCCGACAGGAATAGAGGGCCATGGCCCAGAAATGTCGCAAATGGCGGAAGTGTATGGCAAAGCGCAGGAGTAGGGGGAACCACGCTGGTTTATACAGCAAATTGCCCGCGGGCGTATCCGGCTTCAGTAAACAATATTTGGCCCATATCTTACAACGAGCTGGTTCCTTATTACGAAAAGGTAGAAGCGGCGCTTCCGGTAATCGACAGCAGGCCCACCGCAAAGGAGGATTTGTTTTACTATGGGGCGAGGCAGGCGAACTGGAAGGAACTGACGGGTCAGAATATTACGCAGCCGGGCTACCGGCCGCAGCCCAATGCGATCCTGCTTCACGGCGAAGAGGCCAACATACCGGACTACGATAAGGAAAGGGACGGTGATTATGGATGTACGTTCAGAGGACACTGTGTGAACGGCTGTCATATAGGGCCGAAGGTGCAGGCGGTAGCGAAAAGATCCACCTTTGCAAGCTATATCCCGTGGGCTCTTTATTCCGGAAATGTACAGGTCAGGCCCAATGCTTTCGTAACGCAGATTTTGACAGAGGAGGACAGTGAGAAGGTACGGCACGCAGTAGGGGTAATATATAAAGACGCCTGGACAGGAGAGGTGTTCGAACAGCGGGCGGATGTGGTAGTCATGGCGGGAGGTGCCATTGAAACACCGCGTCTTTGGCTGAATTCCGGACTTCCCCATAATCCATGGGTCGGAAGAGGTCTGGTGAACCACTGGATGGACAGCGTTACGGGAATTTTCGATGAAGAAGTGTTGATGGAAGTATTGGGAAATCCTGATATCAGTCCTTTCGTAGGGCAGAATGGGGCTGCGAGATTTGATTATCCGGGCCTTGGCGTGATACAGACCATGGGATTCAGCCCGGGCTTGTATTCCTCTAGCTTCTACGGCATGAGCGACAAGGGGTTTGCGCAATGGAATAAGGTGGGCCCCGGTGAACTTTGGAATATGGAAGGGGCAGTAGCCGGTGCCCAGTTAAAGGAAATGATGATGGACTACAAGAGAACATTGAGCCTGCTCGTATTTACGGACGATGAAGTGAGCCAAAGAAACGGTGTGAGCCTGGACTACAAAGTCAGGGATGCTCACGGCTTTATACCGAAAATAGTATATTATCCAAACGACAAGGATAGGATAAAACGCGACAGGCTTGCCACTATAGCGGCGGATATTCTGAAAAAAGCCGGTGCAAGGACGATTCTTCGTTCCAACTGGCCGGCTAATTTATACATACATATTCAGTCTACCATGCGTGTGGGAGTCGTCACGGATACCGATTGTGAAGCGAAGCAGGTAAAACGGCTGTTCATAGCCGATAACAGCGTGCTCTTTAATTCTCTGGGGGGGCCCAACCCGACTCTCACTACGCAGGCTATGGCAGTAAGGACCTCTGAAAAGATAAAAGATAAATACTTTTAATAAGCGGGCTGCGCACTAAATTATTTAGTGTCGCAGCCTGCGCTTATAAATTACAGAAGCTGAACGCGAAAAGCTGTGGTCTGAGGTGGTATGCTGGGAGTCTGGAAGTTAGCATGCTCCACTCTTACCATTTGCCCGGGCCGAATGGAACCCAGGCGGATTGGCCGGCCGCGCTGGTCGAGAATTACAGTTGCGTTGGAGATGACAAATCGCATCTGATGTGCCGGATTAGTGGGGTTGCCGGTGATGAGAAAGTTGTTATTTACATCTACCCTGACTACTCGGTCGGTAGTGACGCTGGTGGAAGTTTCGTTCTGCCGTATAACAATGCGGAATGCGTTGGACTGAGGGGGAATACTTCTCGTCATAGCAGCCGAGAATTCGGCATCTATAAACATCCCTTTCCTGATGTCGCAAAGGCAGGCGCGTTCGCCGAACTGATTTATAATAATGGTATCCCGTCCTACATTTAACCGGAGGAGCTCGATATGAATCAGATTGTTGCCTCCCCGCACTGCATGGGAAATCACTATAAAGCCAGATGTTCTGTTATTGGTAACTACTTCTTCAACCAGGGCATTTTGCACGCGCATAACGTTGCCGTGCTGGGTAATGGTGCCTCTGCTGTCTGCTGCACTTGTATTGTTCATATAAACCTCTGGATTGTATGTTTTTCTAGTTATATTATATGCCTGTGTTCTGAAAGGTGCCACCTGGGAGGGAAATGTTATTGTTCACTCCGTTCACAGTAACGCATGATTTCTGCAATGCAAAAATTTTGTATTTAAGTTCGCTCTGCGAAGCAGAAATCATCTCTTGCATCACGTTCTTACGCAGCTTAACAGCAAGTGTTAAGCTGCTGTATGAACAGTAACCACAGAAATTCCGGTGTTTTTAGAATTTTTAATAATTTATTGACAAACCGAAAACGATTGCATATAATACAAATTAATATAAAGAAAAAGACTTTGAAAAGGAATAGTAGCTGTTTGATAATTTTCAGAGACCTGTTGGACGGTGCGAAGCAGGAGTTGGAAAATGGTGAACTCGCCTTTGAGTTGCCTTCTGAAATTAAGTAGGTCGTGCCGGATGCCCACCGTTACAGGGGATAGATATTAGTCTTATTGTACTTGTATTGAAATTGGCCGGAATAGAGTGGTTCGCAGATAATATAACTTCTGTCTCTTAGCGAGACGGAAGTTTTTTTATATGATAGGAAAGTGCTCCTATTTCAGCTAAGAAGCAATTTCAAACATTTACGGTAAGAAGTATCGAAAAAGTGCATACATAATTGTATGAATTAGAGTGGTACCGCGGAAAGCTCCCTTTTCGTCTCTTGACATCGGCAAGAGATGAAGGGAGCTTTTATATTGTAATAGGTACTCCTATTACATAAAAACGGATGCGCAGCTACGCGCCAAGCAAAAGCTGTGCTGTTAAATACCACAAAAAAGGAGATGCAGTTATGGAAAGAAAAATTTACGTATTTGACACAACACTTAGAGACGGAGAGCAGGTTCCCGGAGCGAAGCTGAATCTGGAGGAGAAACTGGATGTGGCGGTACAGATTGCCAAGATGAAGGTAGACATGATGGAAGTAGGGTTTCCCTCCTCTTCCCAGGGAGATTTTGAAGCGGTAAAAGCAATCAGCAAAAAAATAGGTCAGGAGGTATGTATTGCGGCCTTGGGCAGAGCGGTGGAATCGGACATAGACGCCATATACCAGAGCATCCGCGAGGCGCAGGACCCTTTGATCCATATCGTATTAGGTTCCTCCGAATTACATGTATCGAAGAAGCTGCAGAAAACGCCCGAGCAGATTATAGAAATCGGTGCTGCTTCTGTGAAATATGCCAAGCAGTTCCTTCCCAAGGTACAGTATTCCTTAGAGGATGCCAGCCGTTCGGATTTTGAATATATGTGGAAAACAATAGAAGCGGTTGTGAAAGCGGGTGCCACCATCATTAATATTCCGGATACAGTAGGTTACGCAGTACCCGAGCAATTTGGCGATCTGATATATCGAATCAATGATAGGCTGAAGAACTTAGACCCCAACGTACTTTTGAGCGTCCATTGCCATAATGATACCGGATTGGCCACTGCAAATACCTTGGCTGCCGTGAGAAACGGAGCGGATAAGGTGGAATGTACCGTCAACGGAATCGGAGAACGTGCGGGAAATACCTCTTTGGAGGAGGTTGTTATGGGAATCAAGCTGCACGAGGACTATTACGGAGGCTATACAACCATCGATACGTCAAAAATTTATGAGACCTCCCGCATGGTCAGCGCCACGATGGGTCTGGACGTTCAGGTCAATAAGGCGATTACGGGAGAAAATGCCTTTGCCCATTCCTCGGGTATCCATCAGGACGGATTGCTGAAATCTAAGGATGTATATGAAATCATGGACCCTGAGACGGTAGGAGCGCCCCCTATGGAACTGGTATTGACGGCAAGATCCGGAAAGCATGCCTTTTTGCATGTAACAAAAAGGTTAGGGTTTGAAATACAGGAAGCGCATGTCTCTGAGGTCTTCGAAAAATTCCTGCAATTAGCGGACAGGAAAAAAGAAATTTATGACAACGATATATTGACACTGTTTAAAAGCTGTGACAATGTAAGGACTATTTTTGATAAGGAACTGTGGCAGTTGGAGGAGTACCAGATAACCGCAACCAGCACCTTGCCAGCAGCTACGGTCAAGCTGATCCGTGGAAAAAATCAGGTAGTAACGAGCAGCAGCGGCTCGGGAGTGATCGACGCTCTTTACAGCTGTATTATGGAAGCGGTGCAGGAACCTGTGGAGTTAATCGAGTACAGAATCAATAATTTAAGCCGGGGAAAAGGAAGCCTGGGAAAGGTTACCGTTCAGATTAAACACAACGATAAATTATATCAGGGAAAAGCAATCGAGCAGGACGTGATGGAGGCGAGTGCGCTGGCATTTATCAATGCAGTCAATAAGATTATTTTGGATGAAGAATAAATATAAGAAGTGATTTTAGGATTTATGTCATGATTTCCCTGCGTATTCGATAAAACACGGCATCCTGTTGCTGTTCACTCCGTTCTCAGTAACGGAATCCTCAGACTATGGTGAAATAGTATATATGGAAGATTGACGATATAGTAAAAAAGAACTATAATATCTAGTAAACATATAGGAAAACCATAGGTTCAGGAGGAAAAGCGCATGGAAATAGAAAAAGTATGTCAATTTTTAAAGGAAGCACAGACTTATTATTTAGCCACAGCGGAAGGGGACCAGCCGAGAGTGAGACCCTTTGGTACGGCTCATATTTTTGAGGAAAAGCTATATATACAGACAGGGAAAATAAAGAAGGTATCGAAACAGCTTGCTGCGAACGCGAAAGTGGAAATATGCGCAATGAAGGAGGGAGAATGGCTTCGCTTGGAAGGTATCCTCATAGAGGATGACAGAGCGGAAGCCAGAGAATCCATGCTGGAGGCTTATCCGTCCTTAAAAAGCATGTATGCAGTGGATGACGGAAACACACAAGTGCTTTACTTCAAAGATGCTACCGCCACATTCTATTCATTTACAAATGAGCCTCAGGTGATAAGCTTCTAAAGAACCGGAGACTTGTACAGCTTCCTCTGCGTAAGGGCAGATAAGTGTGACGCTCGTCTTGTGAAAATATCTGTCTAAGGCCAGCGTTTTTGTTCAAAAAATAAAAAAGCCTCAAATAATTATCGCCAAAAATAGTACAAAAGTCACGGAAATGAATTGAATTAATAACTTACATGGAGTATAATTTTAATCAGTATCGAAATAAGAATGGAAGCATTGCAATATCAGGATAAGAAAGGACGAGATACTATGATTTGGAAGGATAAGTATGAGCTGGGTGTTCAGCTAATCGATGAGCAGCATAAAGAGCTGTTTCGTCGTGTTGACGCATTTGTGCAGACTCTGCGCTCTTCCGTTACCTGGGAAGAAAAGGTAAAAAAGGTCAACGAAACGCTGGAATTCATGAACGGCTATGTGGTAGAACATTTCCGCGATGAAGAAGAATACCAGAAAGAAATTGGATACCCTGGTTACGAAGCGCATAAGAAAATACACGATGATATGGTTAGTTATGTAGTAAAGGTTACGGAAGAATATGAGAGAAGCGGATTTGATGAGCAGTTGATGCAGCAATTTGGAGGGAAACTCCTTTCATGGCTGATCAACCACGTTGCCGCAGAAGACCAGCATATTGCTGATTATGCAATAAAAAAGGGGGTATCAGGAGATGGCAGATAATCTTTACAAACCATTTTTGGAAGCTACCCGTAATGTATTTCAATTAATGCTGGATATTACCGATATCGATGAACTTTCCTCGGAAAAATTTGAAAATGAAGACGATCTGGATATTTCTATCGGAATCATAGGAGAAATGGAGGGCGATGTTGTTTACCGCTTTCCGCGCACTACATCTCTTGGCATGGTAAATATCATGAGCGGGCTGGAAATGGATACCGTGGACGAGTTCGTAATCTCTGCTATTTCTGAAATAGCGAACATAATCAGCGGTAACGTACTTACTATGTTTGCCCAGAAAGACGTGAAATGCGACATATTGCCGCCGGTACCGCGCAAAGCGGAGAAAAGAGACGGTTATACGACCTGCTGTATCACCACCCCTGCAGGAGACGTTTGTCTGGACATCATACTGAAGCCTTCCGCAAAATAGGCGGACTATTCAGGAATGGAGAAATGAAGAACGAGGGCATGAGGCGTATTTTCCGTCATGGAAATACGCCATTTGTTTTGTAATTAGGAAAGTGGAAGGAGAACCCCATGGAAAATTTTGTATTTTACAGTCCTACTTATTTTGTTTTTGGCAAAGAAGAAGAAACGAGAACCGGACATTATGTAAAGCGCTTCGGCGGTAAAAAGGTTCTGATTCATTACGGCGGCGGCTCTGTAATACGCTCCGGTCTTCTGGACAGAGTAAAGCTTTCTCTGAAAGCGGAAGGCATAGACTTCGTAGAATTGGGCGGCGTTAAGCCGAATCCCAGAAGTGGTTTGGTTTATGAGGGTATTGAGCTGTGCAGGAAAGAAAATGTGGACTTTGTCCTCGCAGTAGGCGGCGGAAGCACTATAGATTCTTCCAAGGCGATAGCTGCCGGCGTTGTTTACAACGGAGATTTCTGGGATTTCTACCAGGGAAAATCAGTGACAAGGGCACTTCCCATAGGAACCATACTTACGATATCTGCGGCAGGAAGTGAAGGATCGCCGGATTCGGTTATTACCAACGAGGACGGAATGTATAAGAGGGGCGCTACGGGAGAAGCTTTCCGCCCGGCATTTTCTATTCTAAATCCTGCGCTGACCCAGACCCTTCCTCCTTTTCAAATTGCCTGTGGGATCACGGATATTATGGCACACTTATTCGAGCGTTATTTTACCACTACCACCGAGGTAGAGGTAACCGATAGGATGATAGAGGGTTTGCTTCTGACTGTAATCAAGGAAGCTCCCCGCGTAATAGAGGACCCTGACAATTATCAGGCGCAGGCTAATATTATGTGGGCAGGAATGATGGCTCACAACAATTCCTGCGGAGTCGGAAGAGTACAAGACTGGGCGAGCCACGATATCGAGCATGAGCTTTCCGCAATTTACGATTGTGCACACGGAGCGGGATTAGCGGTAGTATTTCCTGCATGGATGCAGTATAATATGAAACACGACGTAAACCGTTTTGCGCAGCTCGCAGTCCGTGTATGGGGGTGCGAGATGGATTTCATGAATCCCGGGAATACGGCGAAGGCAGGAATTGCAGCGCTTAGAAGATTTTGGACCTCCGTAGGAATGCCTTCTGATTTCACAGGGCTTGGGGCGAAGGAGGAAGACATAGAGAAAATGGCCCATACTGCCTGCTATGGCGATGGCCGAACCGGAACGATCGGAGGCTTTGCCAAACTGGGAGAAAAGGATGTCGCTGCGATTTACCGTCTGATGCTGTAAAACCCAAATGGTATCACATCAGAACGAGGAGAAAGCTATGTATATACAAAAGGTAGATATGGAGACATATCCGAGGAAAGCACATTTTGACTATTTTCGCGCTATGGGCTACCCATACGTGGGCCTGACGTCGAATGTGGAGATCACGCAGGCCGTAGACAAGGCTAAGAAGAAAGGACAGTCCTCCTTTCTATATCTGCTTTATGCAGTGGGCAATGCAGCGAATTCGGTAAAAGAATTCCGGCAGCGGATTGACGGAGATGGAATTGTGGAATATGAATTCTGCAAGACCTCCCATACTGTTATGAAAGAGGATGGCACCTATGCCTACTGCGAGGCTGACCCGACTCTTGGCTTTGCGGAATTTTTGGAAGAAACTGCAAGGAATCAGGAACAGGTACTCATAAGCGGAGGCTTGCAGGAGGAAAGCGATCCGAATTCCCTCATTTTTATTTCCTGCCTGCCGTGGGTAAGCTATACTTCGTTGATACAGCCGGTGCCCTTTCCCGCTGACTCCAATCCGAGAATCACGTGGGGGAAATATTTTACAGAGGAAGGCAGGGTTATGCTTCCGGTAAGCGTACTGGCTCATCATTCCCTGATAGATGGAAAACAGATAGCAGATTTCTATGAAAGTCTGTCCCGGGGCCTCGAGAAGGAATATTAAATTCTCTAAAAAAATGCTTGCAATTATGAGAAACTGAAAGTATAATAAAACGCGTATGGAATGCAGATATAAGTAAGGTTGGAGTTTCCATGCAAATATTTATGGCAGCTAAGGCTGCATTATTGATTGAGTTAGGAGCTCAAATTTTATAAGTTGGTTACTTATAACCAGTTAACCAGTGTGTATACGACACATCAACTTGTGAAACGGTCAATAAGAGTATTAAAAGTGAAATATTTGCTATATAGACTCGAGAACCTGAATATCTGTAATGCTGAATAATAAAATGATTTTTCTGTCCTTAACAAACG
>JAEZRJ010000070.1 GCA_023412855.1 Bacillota bacterium
TCACTTTGACAGTCTGACCAAAGATATTTTTTCTTCCTTCGGTAGCCCATTCATCTGTTACTTCCGCCATAGTGGAAGATGGGGTAATTGGGTAAATTGCAGCCACATCGCTATAAGCATAGGACACGTGTGCAGCAGCTTGGTTACCATCCATTGTTTTCTTTGTTCGTGCCATGTTGAAACCTCCTTTTGTTTGTTTAAAAAGTAGCCATTATTATTAGAATCCTCGGGAAAAAACTATTTTCCGGGAAAGTGCCCATCCTTTATTTATAGTTTAAAATAGAGTTTAAAATAAGGAAATTTTAGAGATAGACATTAATTAATAGTAATGATTACTATGATTACAATAGTATCATACTAAATTTTCTATTACTATAGGATTTTTTGCACTTTTTGTACTTTTTATAATACAAATTATAAAACAAATTAGGGTAGAAATAAAGCACATATTATTGTAAAATATTTAACATAAATTACGGAGCAGGAAACGTCCTTGCATTACCGGCATAGAATAAGGAGAATAGCATGAATATATTGGTTATAAACTGTGGAAGTTCATCCCTTAAATATCAATTGATCAACAGTGAAAATGAGAAAGTTCTTGCAAAAGGGCTTTGTGAAAGAATCGGAATAGATGCAAGTTCCATAACCCATCAGCCTGCGGACAGAGAGAAGTGGAAAAAAGAGGTGGACATGCAGGATCACACGGCAGCCGTAAAGCTGGTGATAGAAACTTTGACGGATAAAGAGATAGGAGTCATCCATTCTCTTGACGAAATAGATGCTGTGGGTCACCGTATCGTTCATGGAGGGGAGAAATTCGCTTCTTCCGTTATCATTACCGAAGAAGTACAAAGACAGGTGGAAGAGTGCAATGATTTAGCGCCCCTTCACAATCCGGCTAATTTAATCGGTATTCGATCCTGCAAAGAGGTAATGCCCGATGTGCCTATGGTAGGCGTATTCGATACCGCTTTTCATCAGACGATGCCGAAGAAGGCGTATATGTACGGTCTTCCTTACGAATACTATGAGAATTATAAGGTGAGGCGTTATGGCTTTCATGGAACGAGCCACGATTTCGTTTCCAGAAGAGCGGCAGAAATTCTTGGGAAAGACAGGAAAGATTTGAAAATCATCGTTTGCCATTTAGGAAACGGTGCCAGCGTATCTGCAGTCAAGAACGGACAGTCCGTGGATACTTCCATGGGGCTGACGCCTCTGGAAGGCTTGATCATGGGAACGAGAAGCGGGGATATCGATCCCGCAATCATTACTTTTATAAGTAAAAAGGAAAATATCTCCGCGGAAGAGGTAATCGATATATGCAATAAAAAATCAGGAGTTCTTGGATTGTCAGACGGTTTTTCCAGCGATTTCAGGGATTTGGCGGAGGCGGCTGCGGACGGAAACGAAAGCGCCCGGACAGCACTGGAAACCTATGCTTACCGCGTAGGAAAGTATATCGGTGCCTATGCGGCAGCGATGAACGGCGTGGATGTCATCGCTTTTACTGCGGGAGCGGGGGAAAATAACGCGGAGGTACGCAAACTGATCGGACAATACATCGGCTATCTCGGAACCAATATCGACGAGGAGAAAAATAAGCTTCGGGGAAAAGAAGTGATCTTGTCCGACGAGGGCGCCAGAGTGGCTGCGATGGTAGTGCCTACGGACGAAGAGCTGGCAATAGCGCGGGAGACGGCAAGGCTGGTCAAGGGCGTGTAACTGACGCAAATTTGTGCCTGCGGCAATGAGCTTGCAGGTAATGGAAAGGGCATAGTTATTTTTATGTATATTGAGCTGCCGGAAAAGGTAAGAGAAATTATAGCGGTTATAGAAAAGGCAGGATACGAGGCCTATGCGGTGGGCGGCTGTGTGAGAGATTCGATTCTGGGACGAAAGCCGGACGATTGGGACATTACCACCTCGGCCAAGCCGGATAAAATCAAAGAGCTTTTTAGGAGAACCGTGGATACCGGAATTAAGCACGGTACGGTTACTGTCCTCTTGGATAAAGAAGGCTTCGAGGTAACGACGTATCGGATAGACGGGGAATATGAGGACAGCAGGCACCCTAAGGAAGTCGTTTTCACCGCTGATATCGTGGAGGACTTGAAGCGCCGGGATTTTACTGTTAACGCCATGGCGTATAACGACAGCCGCGGCCTGATCGACGTATTCGGGGGAATACAGGATATCGGAGAAAAGGTCATACGCTGTGTGGGGAATCCCAGGGAACGGTTTTCCGAGGATGCCCTGCGCATGATGCGGGCAGTTCGCTTCTCGGCGCAGTTGGGATATACCATTCACGAGGATACGAAGAGGGCCATAACCGATATGGCAAAGAACCTGGAAAATATAAGCGCGGAGCGGATTCAAACGGAGTTAGTAAAGCTGCTCCTCTCCCCCCATCCTGATTATCTTAAGGTATGCTATGAGATAGGGATCACGAGAGTTATCCTGCCGGAGTTCGACCGTTGTATGGTGACTCCCCAGAATAATCCTCATCATATCTATTCGGTAGGAGAGCATACGCTGCATTCCATGCAGGAGATAGAGGCGGATAAGGTACTGCGGCTGACGATGCTGTTTCACGATGTAGGAAAGCCGGAGACGAGAACCACGGACGATATGGGGATAGACCATTTTTATAATCACGGGACGGTGGGCGAGGATATTTCCAAGGAAGTACTGCGCCGGTTGAAGTTCGATAACGACACGATTTATAAGGTGTCCAGACTGATACGCTATCACGATTATGACATACATTTATCCGCCAGAGGCGTGCGAAGAGCCATATATAAAATAGGAGAAGATATTTTCCCTTATCTTTTTGCTGTTAAACTTGCGGATACCTTGGCCCAAAGCGATTACGAGAGGGAGGAAAAGCTTAGCACCCTTTCACAGCTTCATCGTATTTATGAGCAGGTATTGGAAGCGAAGGAGTGCGTTTCTCTTAAAACCCTGGCCGTAACGGGCAGTGACCTCATCGCTGACGGGATGGCCCCGGGAAGAGAACTGGGAGAGGTCTTAAACCGGTTGCTGGAGATAGTATTAGAGGATCCTGAACATAACAATAAAGAAGAACTCTTGAAGTACGCGAGAGAGATAAAGCCGCAAAATTGAATTCCGATTATATGAAAAACAATAGATGAATACTTTTCTATATCACCTCATAAGATAGGATAGAACTACGATATGGGGGGTATTCACGTGAATGACAGGGCAGTTGGCGTGCTTGAAAATTATGATATAAACGTGCTTCGAACGTGGAAAGGAAGAGGAGCCATTTTGTGCGACTCTGACAAGGGTCTGCTGATTTTAAAGGAATATGCAGGACCCAGAGATAAGATATTTTTTCAGGATGCGCTGCTTAATTCCATAAAAAAGCAGGGATTTAATATGGTGGAGTCCATTTTGAAGGCTAAGGACGGTGAGCTGGTCGTATACGATCAGGATAAGGTGCCATACATATTAAAAACCTACTTTGACGGCAGAGAATGTAACATTCGCGACACCAAGGAATGTATACAAGCCGTAAAAACATTGGCCCTCCTTCATAATGCCTCTGATATGCCCGATTTTCAGGGAAGCTACGAGGACGCAGGCTTTAAAATTGATAAGGAATATGAGAAGCATAATAAAGAGCTGCGCAAGGTAAGAAAGTTTCTTAGGGAGAAGAGTCAAAAGACGAACTTCGAGATATTTTTGTTAAAGCATTATGACTATTTCTTCGACCTTGCACTTCAGGTAACGGAAGAGGTCCGCTTTTATTTGAGGGAAACGGCTCCCGGACAGGAGAAGAGTTCCTGCGTCATATGTCACGGGGACTACCAGTATCACAACATTCTCGTTCCCTCCGCCAATGCGGTCTGGAATAATGACGGGCAAAGCTTTGCGGTCATTAACTTCGAAAAATGTATCAAAGATAGTTCGGTGCGGGATTTGTACCTTTTTATGCGCAAGCTGTTGGAGAAGAGTGACTGGTCCAAGGAGCTTGGAATAACTTTGCTGGAGGCGTACAGCAGCGAGAGAGCTATGTCTCCTGCGGATTATACCCATCTGTATTACCGTTTCATATATCCTGAGAAGTTCTGGAAAATTGTGAATTTCTACTATAATTCTGGAAAAGCGTGGATTCCGGGGCGCAATCTGGAGAAGCTGGAGAAGCTTTTGGAGCAGGAACAAGCTAAGATCAGCTTTTTGGAAAATTATAAAAGTACTTACGGATGCTTTTCTTTTAAGGGATATTAGTATATAATAACAAGGATATAAGGAAGATTTAGATAAGTAAATGGAAATATAAAGTTAATTTTTACACAGCATCTTAACACTTGCTGTTAAGATGCGTAAGAACGTGATTCAGGAGATGATCTCTGCTTCGCGAAGCGAATTGAAATGCAGAAATCATGGGTTGCTGTGAATGGAGTGAACAGTAACACTACAAATGAGGAGGTGTATTCATGCGCAGTAATTCTGGGAAGAGGACTGGAAAGGGCAGGCCGATTGTTTTTACGGCAGCGGTGCTTTTGATATTGACTGCAGGCATGGTTGCGGCAGGAGGTATTCCGATTGAAGGCAAGATAGGTATGGCGCATGAGGCTACGGATGAAAGCTACAATTCGGGATTCGTTATCGCAAAGCCCGGAAGCTATGACTCGGTGGATACGGCTGTCATAAGGAAGCTGGATATAGAGAATGACAGCATAACCTTTATGAATATAGAAACGGGAAGAGACTATACGCTTACCTATGACGGGACCACTGTCATTATGGATAAGTACGGCAGTGCGCTTGCGATGACTCAGATGAAGAGCGGGGACATCGTAGATGTAACCTTCCTGAAAGCGAAGAAGAAGCTGGCGCAGATGAATTTGTCAGCAAAAGCATGGGTTTTTGAAAATGTAGAAAAGTATAATTTTGACACTGTAAATAGAAATGCGGCAATCGGCGGCAATGTGTACAGCTTGAGAAATGACGTAGTGGTTATCTCTGAAGGCAAGGAAGCTCAGCTCGAGGACATTGTAAAAGGCGATATTGTAACGATAAGCGGCGTAGGCAATACGGTATACAGTGTATTGGTAGAGCGGGGGCATGGTTATCTGAGTCTCAGCGACGATGAATATCTGAAGGACGGCTGGATTGAGGTAGGCCAGAGCGTTATCTGTCAGATTGCGGAGGATATGCTTCTGGCAGTGCCGGAGGGAACCTATGATGTGCATCTGACAGCCGCAGGTATCGATGAGACGAAGAAAGTCACTATTTACAGGAACCAAGAGGTTACCTTAGATGTCAGCGACGTAAAAGTGCAGGCTCCTAAGACCGGCAAGATTATTTTTGCCGTAACGCCGAGTGAGGCCGCCGTTTACATCGATGGCAGCGAGGTAGATATTACAGGCCCGGTGGAGCTGGAGTATGGCGTACATCAGATGATTGCCAAGGCGGACGGCTACGAGACGGTTACCCAATATATTAAAGTAGGTCAGGAATTGGCCAGCATCAGCATAGCTTTGGAGGAGGGAGAAATGGAAGAGGAAGATAATTCCTCCAGTGTATCTGCTAATGAATTGACCAGTTCATACAGAGTATATATCGATTCGCCTTCCGACGTGGAGGTATATGTGGATGGTATTTATATAGGAATGTCGCCGGTTAACTTCAAGAAAGAGGCGGGAACTCATACGATAACTTTCAGAAAGACCGGTTATGTAACGAAGAGCTATACGGTTCAGATCGACGATGAGGAGAGGGACGTGACTTATTCCTTTACGGATTTAGTAAAGGAGGACGGCACCGGCACTACAGTGAGCGGTAACAACTCCTCCAGCAGCAGTACGGTAAGCGGTAATTCTGTGAGCGGTAACTCCGTAAGCGGCAATTAACGGGGGAAATATGGACAGACAATATTCTATGGAAGATTTTATTCGGATAGTGGAGACTTTAAGAAGCGAGGAGGGCTGCCCTTGGGACAGAGTGCAGACTCATGCCAGCTTAAAGCCTTGTATGATGGAGGAGGCAGCGGAGCTCGTTGCCTCCATCCGTATTTATGACAAGACCGGCGACGCGGAAAATATGCGGGAGGAATTGGGAGACATTCTCCTGCAAGTAGTAATGCACTCCCAAATAGCCAAAGAGGAGGGCATCTTTACGCTTGAGGATGTCATAGATGAAATAAGCCGGAAAATGATAAGAAGACATCCCCACGTCTTCGGCCAGGGTAAGGCAAAGGATGAGGAGAGTATCCGAAGCAGCTGGGACGAGATAAAGAAGAAAGAAAAAGAGGGCAAGGCATGGATAGAATCCCCGTTACGTGAGATTCCCGTGGAACTTCCTGCGCTTACGAGAGCATCAAAAGTGTTGAAGAAGGCGGACAAGCTCTACGCAGCGGGAGGCGATTATGCCTCAAGCATAAATGCGCTGAAGGAAGCTGTCAGAAAAATGGCGGAATTCCGACCGGAGGAAGAACACGATGAGGCGCAGAAAGTAATCGGCGATATGCTCATAAATATATGTGATATAGCCGGACGGTTTAAGGCATCGGGCGAACAGATTCTGACCGATAGGACAGAAGATATTATAGATAAATATGAACCACTGGAAAAACCTTGAAAAATAGGGCAAAAAAGCTAGATTTCCCTTGACAAATGGGCGGAAAACGTCTATAAATATGTATAGGCGTTTCCAAGAGGGGATTGCTAAGAAGAATAATACGAAAACTCATTATAACAGGAGGAGTTCATCATGAACAAAACAGAATTGGTTGCAGCTATGGCTGA
>JAEZRJ010000019.1 GCA_023412855.1 Bacillota bacterium
GCCTTTACGGCAAAGGGTTCCTTCTTTTCTACATAAATGCGTTTCACATTTCCCATGATGAATTTACTTTCCTCCATTTTTTTAACATCAGAAAAGATTGCCTCACAATCCTCCAATTGATGACTATCCTTAATTATACCGAATCCTGACTAATTTTCAATGGTATATCCAAATATTTTGCGAAAAAGGGGAGCTGCGGCATAAAAAATGCCCCAAAGTATCCTCTTTGAAGCATTTATCATTCCACTCATTTTATTCTTCCATAACGAGGCCCTGCATAATATACATAACCTCTCTATCCACAATGTCCTCTGTAATTCCTCTCGTCTGAGAGGCTACTTTCAGCCCTTCCAGCACATACATAATATTTCTCGCCGCTCCTAACGGATCTTCGCAGTAGAATTCTCCTGCATCCACTCCGGCTTCGATCAGCTTCTCTATAATTTTTACCGCAGTATCGAATTGCTGCTTTAACAAATGGTCCTTCTTAGGAAACCTATTGGCAAAAAAGAATTCGTATACCGCTATCGTAAGATTGTTCCTCTTGCCCAGCAGTTCTTTTTTCTGCTCTTTCAAAAACAGCGCAAGAATATCGGAGGGCACAGCGTCTTCCCCGATGCTCCCCGAGAAAACGTCATCTGTTTCTTCCGTCTCCAACTTTAATACTTCCATAAAAATCTCTTCCGTACTGGCAAAATACAAGTACAGACCTCCACGGCTTATGTCACAGGCTTCCACGATGTCCTTCATCGTAACGTTCTTAAAGCCTTTCTCCATAAACACCTTTCTCGCCGTCTTCAATATATACATTCGTTTCTGTGCCGACTTTTCACTCATCTATACGAACCCCTTACTCAATCCCTGCCCCGCTTAATCCTATCGGTTTATCCCAATACTCAAGAATTTCCTTCATCTTGAGCAATACCTTTAAAATGGAACCGTTAGAAACACCTTCTGTCCACAGCCTTCCTTTTGTCATTCCGCCCAGAATATATTTGGACAATATACCCTTTAGCATATCCATTTCGCGTATGGTAGCGACCGCTATCAGTCTCTGTTCATCCGATACGTTTCTTATACGGTTTCTGGAATAAACATAAGCATAGTTCCTATCCAGCAGATTGGTTCTTCGCGCATCCTGCACAAGGCTCATTAAGGTGCTGTCATACACCGGAAACGCCATCGAGTGCTCCGAAATCCCTTCTCCTTTATAAATATTGGACACATCGATCCCCATTTTCGATTCGAGCCACGGAATATACCTGACGAGCCTTTCCACGTCAGGTCTGTATCCATTCACTACTTCTTGTATGTAAAGTGTGTCTTTCTCCATTGAGCTGTCCCCCTCAGTTTATCCTAAGTCTTTTTAAGTATAACATAAATTGAAAAAAAGTACAGCGACTCTTGTCAAAAAAGGGAATCTTCTGTTGTATTTCATAACTAAAGTTAGTATAATATAAACAATTAATATAAGGAAAAAAATGTCATCAGGAGGGGCAACATGGCAAAAGAATTTAAAATGGGTACTACAATTTGCGAGAGCGGACAACCGTTCAACGCTCTGCATACGATTTTGACCGGAACGGTGCGCGCCGTATATTCGGACGGCGAATTTTTTTTGGATAAAGGAGACATTATAGGTCTCTGCGAGTTATACTTCAATACTTATATCTTTACCTATATAGCGTCGGACGATGTGACGGTAGCATCCATTCCATACAGTGTGGGCAACCTTTCCGCTATGTTTAACAAGAATCCTAACTTTGCCCAGCTCGTTACTTCTTCCTGCTATAAGCAGATGAAGAATGTTCTGGAGGTATACGAATTCTCCAAATACGACTGCGGCAATCTGTACCAGTACTTAACGGACAGCTATAATGAATACGTGAAGCTCAGCGGACGGTACCGCATATCTCCCCGCGCGCTGCCGGATTTGGAGACCATAGAGCCTCTGGCATTGGAAGAGGATATTCCTCAGTGGCTCACCGAATTTTATGAAAATATGTCCGTAGTGGTGATGCAGACGCTTCCTCTGTCTCCCGTTCCTTACTTCGATTATCTAAATGGTCTGCTCATGAAGACCAGTCAGGATATTGCTGAAATCATGTCCGTTTGCCGTATTATGTACGATTATAAATCGGACATCGCCAGACTGCTCATGAACGAGAACAGACTGGATCTTTTCGATCTATACACTACGCTGTTTTTCAGAATCGGTCAGCGCGAGGAGGATTCTACCGCCATAAGTGCCGCGATAAGCCGTATGATGATTAATATGGAAGGTTTTGGCTCCATCGATCACGACCTTTACAAAGAAAGGATCAACGTTTACAAGGAAACTCTCGCTTTCATGGAGGAGAGAGGTTCAGATATTCCCATGGAGGACCCGGAGCTTGCCAAAAATGCCGCAGCCGTGGAGCATTCTTTGGACGTTATTCTGGAATATGCTGACTGTGACCCTGATATTACCTCTAATTTCCGAAAATATATTGAGGAATATAAGAAGCAGATCGATAAAAATGCAGCGGATGAAGACAGCCGCAGGCTGCGCATGAACATTACAAAGCTTTTTTACACGATATACATATCTGCCTTTCAAGTCAGCCTTCACGATAGATCAATACCGACTATACTGAAGATGTTCTTTCAATTCGGATATGTGGATGAAGAGCTGGCAGGAATGGAGAACGTTTCTTATCTGTACTCCATCGCAGAGAATTTCCCTTCCTCTCCCGAGAATCACGTATACACTGCCTATGAATGGCTAAAAGCAGTTTATAACGGAGAAAAGGAACCCAGCCGTAATGAATTCGACATCGATTATATGGCTCACATCCACGAAATGAAGGTAACGGGCAAGATTACCGCAGCTCAGGAAACTCTTCTTTCCAAGAACAATGCGAAAAAGGTTATGTTCGAATTGGAAAATATGTTCCCTCTTGTCAACAAGATTACGTTTGGCCGTATTTCCACATTCTGTCCGGTATTTTCCGACCATAATGTACTGAAGGATTTATCCCAGACGCTCGTTACTGCTGACAAAATCATTGAGTCCATCGCTCAGATCCGCTCTATCGATTTCGGCGCATACGGACGAGAGACTATTTATTCCAATCCCGAAGGCGGTGTTGCGAAGGAAATGATTAACGTGGAGGTTCTTCCCGATATTATCCTATTTCCTAATGTCGGCATCCGCGGAGTTATGTGGCAGGAAATCGAAGGAAAACGCCGTACTACCCCTGCACGCTTTATGTCTTCTATTTTCCAGATGGAAGACCTCCTTACCATTATGACGAGGCTTACCGGGGAATTCCGCTGGGAAATGTGCAAGCGCATTCAGGGCGCCAGATGGAACGATATTTCCGAGCGTTCTCTCACCAGCGAATACTTCGACTACATACAGTTTTATAAAAAGAATCTCGAACTCAGTTCCGATGCCAGAGATAAGATCAAATCCGCAATGCAAAAAGCAAAAAATAGTTACAAGGAAATGTTCATACGGGATTACATCATTTGGATCATGTATGAAGCCAGCGGTTCTCCCCGTCTCAATAAGGTGGCAAGGGACATTCTCTTTACTAACTGCCCATTCTCCAAAGATATACGCGAACGGCTGAAGATGAATCCCTTATATAAGGATATTCTGGACCGATATCGGATTCGCAGTGCTCAGAAGCTTCACCATATGAACAACCTTTATCAAAAGCTGCAAAAGAGCCGTTTGCCGGTTCCGCCTGAAATCGCAGCACAGCGCGAATATCTGGATAGGTAGCAAATACAACGAATATAAATTATCCATTTCGTTCAGAATTTATAAAGAAAATTTAATTTTACATACAAAAGCAAAAAGCGTATACTGCATGGTATACGCTTTTTGTTTCCGGCGATAACCGCCCACCCTTGAAAGGTAGATTTTTATGAAATACATTTTATTATTTATAAAGAAAACGCTGCGCCTCGTGCTAAGGCCGCTTTCATTTGTTCCCGCCCTTCTCGTCATGTACATGATATTTCAACTTTCTGCACAGAACGGTATTACAAGCAGTCAGCTCAGCTATAAGGTCAGCTTCAAAATAGTCACTGTCGCAGACAAAGTGTTGGATAAGGATTTCTCCAGGGCTCAAATCGAACATTATGCCGACCGCATCCACCACTATGTGCGCAAGCTGGGTCATGTAACGGAATACTTCATCTTGGCAGTAACCGTAGCCTTTCCGCTCTATGTATACGGAGTCAGAGGCTTCCCTCTCATGATCGTCGCGGGAATATTCTGTGTCGGATTCGCCGCCTTCGACGAGTACCACCAATCCTTCGTTGCGGGCAGAGGCCCTTCTTCCCGGGATGTGGCAATTGACAGCATCGGAATCTTCACCGGTATCATCCTTGTCCGTATCGTCGGCTGGGCTGGGCGAAAAACTATTTTCCGCCCTCTTTCCAATCATAAATAAAACGAATATATCCAATATTTCCTTCCGCCGCAACATATGTAGCGGCGGTTCCTTTTTCCGAGCACTCCGGCATATTCCCTTGCAAGAGCAGACTATCCATCCCACAGACATTAGCTATCTCAATGTCACTTCCGAGTTCATTCCCAATCATAATACAGTCCCTTATCTCAAGACGGTGCTTCTTAAGCAGCAGCTCCATATAAGCTCGTTCCGGTTTCTTCACCCCATAATCCGATGAAATAAATATATCGTCGAATAACTTTCCAAGCCCCAATACCTCAATTTCAGACACGGTAAACAATCGCTGCGCATTGGACAGCAAAAACACTCTCCTGCCCATCATCCTCAGCTCTTCAAGCATTTCTATCGCTCCATCATAAACTCTCATATACTCTCTGGACCATTTCCTAAACCTCCCCGCCGCATACGTCACTGCTTCTTCTCCCACTCTTACACTTTTCCTCGCATACAGCTTCCTAAACACCTCTCCAATCTCTATCTCCGGATGCGAGCATCCGTTTTCCTGCCGAATCCTCTCCTCCTCTTCCTTACATAATAATAAATAAGCCTGCTTCAGCTCTTCTGTCTCATACGCAGCCCCTTCATTCCCATAAAGCTCTGCCATCCCCTCCCATAAGCTCTCCTTGCTCTCATCCGTTCGAATATCCACCAACGTTCCATATAAATCAAAAATATAATTCTTATACATACTTCTGCTCCTATTCAACTCCCATTTCTCTCACCCATGCACAGCCCTTGAAGGCTTGCTGAAAGAATTCCTGCTCCGGTTCAGTGAAATACTCCAATGGAATATGGCGGCATAACAACCTCTGCACCTGCCACTCCAATCTTTTCCTCACCCGTAAGAAGTGCACCCCCCAGTACCCCCTCGCCATTTATTTCCTTTTGATTCACGGTGATTCCGCTCAAATCCACGGTCTGTTCTTTTTCCGAAATATTCATAACGAGAAGTATCTCCGAGTCCTCATAAGATTTCTTTATCACGCACACACTATCGCCGGAAGCACTCTCCACATAGCTTACCTCTCCTCTGGCAATTTCCGGATAAACATTGCGAAGTCTTATCGCTTCCTTATAATAATTGTAAATGGAATCCGCCGCCTCGTTCTGCTCGCTTAGGCTTGCATATTTCATCTTTACCGCATCCATATCCGGCGGTCCATCACACATGCCCGTTTCTTCGCTGTTTTCACTCCAATACATAGGCGCTCTTTTATTCTCGTCCTTGCCTGAACCCTTCATTCCCAGTTCTTCCCCATAATATAGGAAACAGCAGCCATTCATCATAAGATTCAACCCACCGGCTATTTTCGTCTGACTCTCAGCATTATCTCCCGAATAATAGCCTGCACTTCTTCCCAAATCATGATTCGTATAAAAGGGGGCATCGATGTAGTCGGGATTATACTGTGAAAACTTCTCATCCAAAGCCTGCAGTGCTTTTCCGAAGCCGCTGGCCGTCTGGTTTCCTCTCACTGTGTTTGCAATGATTCCTCCGCTGTCTGCAAAAGCGAAGTCAAAGACGCTGTCTATACCGCTTTCATAATATTTCGCATAGGTATCCATATCCGTCCATATTTCCGCTACGATATAGGCATCTTGCTTCTTCTCTTTCACCATTTTATTGAACCAGGAAAGAACCTCGTTATTGGCATCTACTGCATCGGAATAATATTCCTTTGCCGCATCCAGCCGAAATCCGTCAACTCCCTTTGCCAGCCAGAAATCAACGATATCCTCTATTTCCCCTCTCACCGCCTCGCTTCCAAGATTAAGATCAGGCATTCCGCTCCAAAACTGTGCTTCATAATACCATGTTCCGTCAAGCTCGACGTAGCCGGCTTCCCATTCCCTGGAAAAGTTATAATAATCGATATAAGGGCATTCCTCCACAGAAGGCTCTGCATCTCCTATGCTTTTCAAATAGCTGCTGGCTTTCAGAAACCAGGGATGAGATGAGGAGGTATGGTTCAGTACCAAGTCCAAAATCACATCGATTCCCCTCTCATCGCATGCCGCCAAGAATTCCTCGAAATCATCCATCGTTCCATACTGTTCATCGATTCCATAGAAATCCGTCACATCGTATTTATGGTAAGTAGTGGACGGCATAGTAGGCATCAGCCAGATACCGTTGCATCCCAAATCGGTGTCCGTAGAATCATCTCCGTCATTGATATAATCAAGCTTCTCCATCAATCCCTTTAAATCGCCAATTCCGTCTCCATCTCCATCATAAAAGGAATATACGAATACCTCATAAAAGGTACGGTATTTATCATCCAGTACATTCAATGCAGGCCTTTCTTCCACCTTCCCACCCAAGGAAGCATCTATGCTGCTTCCCGTCTCATCCCTTTCGTCCGCTCCATCCGAAACAACTCCGCCCTTCTCATCCGCAGCCTTTCCTACACCGTCTCCGCAGCCCGCAAACGAACTGATACCCAGGCAAACTGCTAGCAATATACCGAGCACCTTCTTTTTCATAACCAATCTCCTCCCAATACCTTTCCTAAACTTACGACAGCCTTATGCAGCCATGCACTTTTCTATTGCATAAAATATGCAGGCAAAGCGCATTCACGATTTCTTTTTCGGTTACTGCTCTGCCTGCAATTTAAGTTCATATTATTTTATTAAAATTATCCCTTTACTGCACCGGACATACCGTTGGAGTAGAATCTCTGGGTTACCACAAACAAAATTGCAATCGGGATGGAAATGCATACGCTTCCCGCCGCAAATGCGGTGTACCAGTTGTCAATGTACTCTCTTTCGAGCATCCTCCAGAGTCCCAATGCTACCGTATAGTAATCGGCATTGGCCCTGCATATAACCCTCGCAAAGATGAAATCCACCCACGGAGCAATAAATGTAGTAATGACCGTGTACACAATAATCGGTTTGCTAAGCGGAACCGTAATCTTCGTAAACACCTGGAATTTGGTTGCACCATCCAAATATGCCGCTTCGTCCAATGCCTTCGGAATCGTATCAAAGAAGCCCTTGGCTATGTAGAATTCGATACCGGCTCCTCCAGAATAAACAAGGATGAGCGCCACGCGAATCATCGCGCCCTCTGATAAACCCATAGCTTTTAAAATATAATAAACAGCTATCATAGACATAAAAGCCGGAAACAGCTTTAGCACAAGAGCCACATTCATTAAGGGTTTACGTGCCTTGAACCTCAGTCTGGACATGCTATAGGAAACTGCCAGTACGAAAAACGTAGATATAACGCAGGAAAAAATCGCAATAATCAACGTGTTTGTAAACATCTTGGGAAAATTTAATACATTCGTTTCAGTAAAAAGCTTTATATAATTGTTGAACGTGTATGTTTTCGGAAAGAATGTCGACATATAAGAGCCTTTTTCTCCTCGAAAGCTCGTTAATACTACCCAAAATATGGGGAACAGCCATATCACTGACAATACCGCCAGAAAAACGTGGACAATGATGTTCGTGATAGTTTTTCTCGCTTTTGCACCAGTCATTTGCTTCTTCATCCTTGGAATCCCTCCTCATCTTTATAGGAACCTGTATTCCTGTACGTGACGATGGCGACAACAGCCAACACCGCGAAGGTCATAATTCCGATGACCGCTCCGAGGTTAAAGTATTGCTGGTCGATTGTAAGCTTATACAGCCACGTAATCAGAAGATCTGTTCTTCCCGCAGTGGATCCCACCGGCGTGGGATGCCCCAGTGAAAGGAGATAAATAACGTTGAAGTTATTCACATTACCGGTAAACTGTGTAATCAAATAGGGCGTCGTCACAAACAACATGTAAGGCAAGGTTATTTTAAAGAAAACGGTGAATACGTTTGCTCCGTCCACTCTCGCCGATTCATAGAGTTCTGCCGGTATATTCTGAAGAATTCCTGTAACCTGAAGCAGCGTATAAGGAATGCCTATCCATAGGTTTATTACGATAACGGTCACTCTCGCCCACATCGTATTGGTAAAGAAAGGGAGAGAAGTTTCGATAAACCCTACGTTCCTTAGCATGGTATTCACAGCACCCTCGGGCTGCAGTATCGTCCGCATGATGAGCAGGGATACAAACTGCGGCACTGCAATGGAAAGCACGAAGCAGAATCTCCAGAAGCCCTTTATTTTCGTATCTTTCCTATTGATGACGATGGCCAGTATCATACCGAATACATAGTTAAGACCGGTAGCAAGTATTGCCCATGTAAGCGTCCATGCCAGTACGGACCAGAAGGTCTGACCTATGGAATCCTGAAAGCTGAGCACCTTAATAAAGTTCGCCAAACCAACCCAGTCGAACAAAACCAAATGATCCTCATACTTAGAGTAATTAGTAAAAGCCATAGTAATCATGAAAATAAGAGGCATTATGGTAAAAAGCAATATTCCCATGATTGGCGGCGTCATTAACAATATATGTAAATTTTGATTGAACAAATCTTTGATGTCATCTTTAAAAGAATTGATATGTTTACCGTTTTTGCTCAAGACCTCCGCTTTGTACGCACTGCAGAGCGAAGCCGTCCAAAGCAAGATAAAGCCTGCTGTAATAAACAATGTAACTACACCGTATAACAAAATGAGCAGCGAATTATCTCCGGCAACATACTCGTAAATGCCTTTTTTTTCATTCCATATTTCCTGTTGAACGTTCGTTCCCAAGGAAGGCATCATAAACAAGTTATGTATACCATTCTGTCCCATGAATAAAATGTAACTAATCTCAATAGCAAGAAATAAAAGGCCCTTTACTATCTGTCCGCGCGCAATATTTCCTGCTCCCATAAACAGCATGGACAGCTTTGTTACCAAATCGCCTTTCTTTACCGCATTACCTACTGTATAGGCGTTGTGAACTCTTTTTACTCTCATTTTTCTTTCTCCCATGCCGTAACCTCCTGAAACGAAAGATACCCCAAGGTGCCCGCAAAGATGCGGACACCCTGGAATCTATCACTTTTTTACCGTCTGTTATTCCACTACGGATGTATTCAAAGAATCGTTGAGGGCAGCTGTTTTTTCCGCCGCATTTGCATGTGTTACCTCTTTATTAACAAATGCTCTACCCATGTTCTCAGCAGGAGTCCAGTAATTGCCCATCGCTGCTACGAACGGCTGAATAATAGCGGTATTATCGAAGGTCGCATTCTGTGCTACTACAAGAGCATCGCTCTGAAGTGCAGGATCTGCCAAAAGCTCTGTGTTGCAAGGAACGATACTTCTCATTTCATAATGTGCTCTCTGTGCGTCCGCACTTCCTAAGTAGCTTGCAAGAGCAACTGAAACCTGCATATTATCGCTGTTAGGGTTAACGCCAATCGCCTTAGAACCTGCGAATGCCATCATCTGTTTCTCTTCACCGTTAATTGTAATCGTAGGAAGTTCTCTTGCTCCGAAGTTGTCGCCAAGAGCCTCTTTTACTGCTGCGTAATCCCAGGAACCTGAGAAGATTGCAGAAATACTTCCGTCACGTAAGCCTGCA
Source organism: Bacillota bacterium (assembly GCA_023412855.1). Taxonomy (GTDB): domain Bacteria; phylum Bacillota; class Clostridia; order Lachnospirales; family Lachnospiraceae; genus Kineothrix. The sequence goes on from JAEZRJ010000019.1 coordinate 9,950, forward strand.
AGGCCAGCGCCGTCAGCGTCGTTTACGAAGTTAGGGTTAGCTGATAAATCTACGAGGTATTCTGTTACTGCAGTCGCTTTATCGCCGCTAAAATCGATTCCCTGTGCTTCATCATTGCTATTACCAAACAGAGTACATCCATTTGCTACATAGAAAGAAGCGATATACCATGAGTTGGAAAGAGGGAATGCAACTTTCGCTTTTGCAATCATCGTATCCAGATTAGCTGCTTCTTCCTCAGAAAATACGCTCTTGTCATAGTACATGAACCATGTATTCGTTGTAAAAGGAATACCGTAAACCGCTCCATCAAGAGATACAGAATTTACAATCGCTTGGGAATTCGTGCTCTTAACATAGCTTTCTGTCTCACCGCCCAATCTTGCAATAGCGTTCGAAGCGGTCAGATCTGTAAGGTTATCGTTCGCAAACATATATACATCCGCTGCCGCTTCAACGTCCTGTGTTACGGTAGCCTTCGCATCGCCTTCCGCACATACGCCATAGGTAAATGTAATATCCCAGTTCGGATGAAGTGCTGCGAACTGCTCACACATAGTCGGAAGCCAGTTACCGTTTTCTACTGACTGATCCTCGGACGGTCCCCATACGAGAATATCAGCAGTAAGCGCTTCTTCCTCAGCTTCTTCCTCAGCTTCTTCCGCAGGAGCAGCCTCTTCTGCCGGTGCTGCTTCCTCTGTCGTATCTGCCGGAGCCTCTGTCGTTGTGGCTGCTGTGCTTCCACAGCCTGCTAGAGATGCCACCATAGCGGCTGTCATGAACAATGCTAACATTTTCTTTTTCATTAATTTTCCTCTCCTTTTTCTTTGACCTTGTCTTAATATTGTCTCAGGGCTGTCGCCCTTATATATAAAATGTGCCCTGCACATCCTATACCGAATGTCTAACGTTGCTATTCAGCCCACGCTTCAACGCAACATTTTAACGCCTGTATATAGTAGATATAGTCCTTATCCACGTCCGCCTTTCTTCGCTTAAACAGTCGTGCCATACCCGCCAGCGCCAGTTGCTCCCTACCGTAGATGGATGATTCATCCTCGCTTCATTTCCCAGCTTCAGGATATCCTGCATCTGTAAAATAACCACATCTGCAATGCTGGAATAAGCGAGTCTTATGAAAGCGTCCGGAATCGCATCCTTGGAATCTATATTCAAATATTCATATAAAAACGCCAGCTCATATTCCGTCTTATCCCGATAACAGCCCACAATCGTCTCGTTATCGTGTGTCCCCGCATAAGCGACGGTGTTTCTGTCTATGTAATTATGAGGAAGATATTCCGAAGAAATATCGCCGTCGAAAGCGAACAGCAACACCTTCATTCCGGGCCATTCCATCTTCTCCCGCATCTTTTTTACCGCCGGCATACAAGGCCCCAGGTCCTCCACCATAATCTTACATTTGCCTGATTCCGCCTCCATAATATCCAAAAGCTTTTTTCCCGGGCCCTTTTCCCACTTTCCGTCTTTCACGCCGCCTTTTTCAAAGGGGATGCTGTAATATTTTAAAATACCGCTGAAGTTATCAATTCGCAAAGCATCGTACAGTCCGGCATTCTCTTTCATCCTCATACGCCACCAGAGAAAGTCCTCTCTCTCTATTTGCTTCCAGTCGTACAGAGGATTCCCCCATTTCTGACCGTCTGCTGAATATGCATCCGGCGGACAGCCTGCTACCCTGTCAACCGCTCCATCCACTCCTAATTGAAACAGTTCCCTATGCCCCCATACATCTGCACTGTCCAGAGCCACATAAAGGGGAACGTCTCCAATGATCTCGATTCCTCTGCTGTTGGCATAGGCCTTCAGCCTTTTCCACTGAGCAAAAAATTTGTACTGGCAGAACTTCCAGAAGTCTATTTTTTCTTCGTGCTTATGCTTATACACTGAAATTGCCTTCTCATCATGCTCTCGCAGCTCTTTATCGAAGCTTAGCCATTCCTTGCCATCAGCCCCCGTCTTTATTGCCATAAAAAGACTATAGTCTTCCAGCCATTCCTTTTTCTCCCCGCAAAAGGAGAGAAAATCCTCATTCTTTCTGTCAAAGCGGCCATACGCCTGCTCAAGCACGCTGAATCTGTTGTTATATAGAACCGCATAATTAATATCGTGTTCATCACTGCCCCAGTTGTAGCTTCCGATTTCTTCCCTTTTCAAAAGGCCGTCTCTTGTCAAATCGTCCAAATCTATCATATAGGGATTGCCCGCAAATGCGGAGAATGATTGATAAGGGCTATCTCCGAAGCTCGTAGGACCAATCGGCAATACCTGCCAGTACCGCTGTCTCAGATCCACCAGCAGATCCACAAAGCGGAAGGCCTCCTCCCCCAATGTACCTATCCCGTAAGCTGAAGGCAAACTTGTAATCGATAACAGGATTCCTGCTCCTCTAGTAAATCTTTTCTTACTCACTGCCTTCGCCTCCATTGCCTATATATACGTTCATATTATTTTTCGTAAAGTTTCGTATCCGAGATAAATTTACCACTTTTCTATAGGTTTTGTCAATGCCTATAGGAAACTTATTATCATATTTGACATATTTACCGATTTTTGTTTCTACTTTTTGTTTATTATTTCTTTTCCTCCAAAAAAATATTCGAAAAAATAATATCACTTGAAATCATTTTGTTTTGCTTATATACTGTTTATATATTGTTTAATGGGAATTTAAGACAATAAAAAGAATAGAAAATGATGCAAAAAAGATTAGCTTAAAAAGTATGAAGCAACAGACATCAGAAAAGGAAACCATATGGCAACGATTAAAGATATTGCAAATAAACTCGGAATATCCGTCAGCACCGTATCCAAAGGCTTGAACGGAGCAAGCGACATCAGCGAAGCACTTCGTCAGACCGTCCTCGACACAGCAGTGGAAATCGGATATACCACGAAAAAAATGAAAAAAGAAGAACACAAAAAGTTATGCGTTTTTATTGAAAATATGGATTATGAGACGAATAACCAGTTCGGTTACGAAATTATCTTAGGCTTTAAGCAGGCCGCATACCGGGACAAATGGGATATTACTGTACTCCCCATCAATCCTACCTTTCAGATGCAGGAGAAATATGACACCTACATGCTGAAAAATGGTTACCGGGGCGGTTTTCTTCTTGGTTTCTCCCTTCAGGACAACTGGATGAGCCAGCTTAACTCCACCACGATTCCTACCGTACTTTTCGATAACTACATAAGGAAGAATCCCAATGTAGCTTATGTAGGAACCGATAGCTTCGAAGGTATCGATATCGCCATGGAACATTTAATTTCTTTAGGCCATAAAAAAATCGCCTTTTTAAATGGTTCTCCCAATTCTATGGTCTCTGAGCAGCGTATGCAGGCATATCTGGATAGTCTCGCTGCTCATAACCTCACATTCAACGAGAAGCTGACTGCATATGGTTATTACGTTGCGGAGAGCGCGAAGTATCATATTCCCTCTTTCCTTGCAGAAGGCGCTACCGCTATCCTATGCGGAAACGACTTAATTGCTTCCGGCGCTATCATGGAATGCACCATGCACGGCTTTCGTGTTCCTGAGGACATCAGCGTTATTGGCTTCGATGATTTACCGATTTCGGCTCACTTGGAACCTCCCCTTACTACCATACGGCAAAACAGGGTAGAACTTGGTAAATGCGGCTATTTTGCGCTGAGCGGGTTGATCAATCACGTTTCCATCAGCCGCACGATGCTCCACGCCCAATACATCGAAAGAGCTTCCACCGCTCCCGCAAAAGAACATAAAAAAACGGTCTGATTTTTGCAAAATATGTCTTGCTATCAAATAACCCTTATGCTATAATATGATTCGGCGGTTCAAAAAGGCCGAATATAGGGGCATAGTTCAAGGGTAGAACAGTGGTCTCCAAAACCATCGATGTGGGTTCGATTCCTACTGCCCCTGCTCTTAAAGAAAGTCCTGGATTATCGTGTTAATGCGATATTCTAGGACTTTTTTATGTTCTTGACAATTAAATCTCTTTAATATATAAAACATATTCACGCATTAGAATATAAGAAGAAAGCGATACTAGTTGTGTTATGAGACAGCCTGCTCACCGGCCAAAGTTCGTTAGACTGTTCTTTTATTTATTCTCTCTTTTCCAATTCAAAATCGTCGTTAAAAGCAAAATCCCATTGCAAGAGTCAAAACTTCATAATTTCTCCTCGTATTATAAAGTAGTAGTGTTTATAGTCCCTCTCCAAGGACTGTATGCTATACAAAACAGTATGATATACTGTTGGAGAT
>JAEZRJ010000051.1 GCA_023412855.1 Bacillota bacterium
CTATATATATGAGGTGAACTCTGTTCTGAAAAGATATAAATTCTTATTAGAACAGGCAGCAAAAATTAATTTGCTGCCTGAAGAAGAGCTACACCCTGAACCCGCGATCAAAGCCTTGATCGGCTAGATTCTCGTTTAAATTATTTTTGCCGTAGGTCAATCCTGCATAAACTGTCTGAACATTTTCCATAACCGGTCCGGAAGTATCCATTTCGCCGAGCTTTACGTAAGCTTTGTGAAGACCCCCTATCACTTTTTCAATGTGATCGAGCGGTTCCGCGATATTCCGGACCTCTGCTCTCGCCAATTCTCTGTTCACATATAAATAAAGCTGCAAGAAGTTCATCGCCAAGCTCTGTTCAAAGTTGAGCGAGACCAATAGCTCGTTCACACATCCCCTTGCCTTGCGGATAGCTTCCCTGAATCCCAGCCTATCCTCTTTGGCATGTGCTGCTCTTCCTTCCCCGGAATAAACTAAAATCATTTCATACAGGATAGTAATGAGCTGAGTCTTGTTCGCCTGCGTTATTTTCAAGGTATATTCCTGTTTCAATTCTTTCGTCATACATCCCTCTCCTTACTGCAAAAGCTGCAGTACCTGTGCCGGTCTTTCATTCGCCTGCGCGAGCATGGACATGCTGGCCTGCGAAATTACCTGAATGGTCGTATATTCCGTCATTTCCTCCGCCATATCAACATCCATGATTCTGGAATACGCGGCCGTCATATTTTCGCTTGTGATATCCAAGCTGTTGATGCTATGCTCCAGACGGTTCTGGTATGCACCGAGGCGGCTTCTTGCCGCAGATATATACCGAACAGCACCTGAAATGCTGTCTATTCCATCTGATGCACTGTCCTGATCCGCTACGCTGAGGCCTTTGATTCCCATTTCATCCAGGGATATGGTAGAAATGCGGATATCTAAAGTCTGCCCTTCGTTGGAACCGATTTGCATGGTCATCGCACCGATTCCGGTAATGTCTAATTTTAAACTTACGGGGGGGGTGCTAGTTAGGTCTGCTAATGTTTTCGAACCAGCAATAACAGCACCCGATGTATCTCTGTCCGGTTCTATTTTTACATTAATTTCGAAAGATAAATCTCCCGGACAAGTAATCTTAATCGTATTTCCTTGTACTTCAGTAACTAATGAACCGGCGGGAAATGCAGGAGTTCCTCCTGTATTACAGGTACAGGCTACAGATGCAGGATCGATACTTCCATCAGAATTGAAAGTAACTGTCAGGCTGTCAATTGTATACACTCCCGGTGTCACTCCATCAGAATAATATCCAACCTTCACGTCGGTATTGTTGGTATATCCCTTCAAATCGAAGTTGCCATTCAAAAGCGTCTGCCCATTAAACTGCGTATCCTCCGCAATTCTCGTAATTTCCTGCTTAAGTTGTTTAATTTCCTCTTCGACGGTAGATCTGTCGATGTCGCTCATCGTTCCTGTGCTGGCCTTTACCGCCAACTCATTCATCCTCTGCAAAATATCGTGAACCTCAGCCAGCGCACCGTCCGCCGTCTCGATTACAGAAATCGCGTCGCTGCTGTTCTGGGAAGCAACGCCGATGCCTTTGATTTGAGCGTTCATCTTTTTGCCCATCGCCATACCTGCCGGATTATCCTTTGCATCCACTATCTTCAGACCGGAAGATAGTTTCTGTAAGGACTGGGAAAGTCTGTCGTCATTTCTTGTAAGCGCATTATTGGCAATCATCGCCTGTGTATTATAGCAAATTTTCATATCTGGAACCCTTCACCTTTCTGTATATAGCTGATAAACAGCTTCGCTGTCTCATATAATTTCTTAGTAGATACTTCCTGCTTCTGCCCCTTCGTCTCAGAACTTGTTTCCTTACTGCCCGTCTCATCGGACTGTAAGGCTCCCGTAAGATCCAGCTCCCAATTGTAAATGAAATTCAAGCTGCTCACATGTATATCGGATTGTTCGAAAGCATTCTTTAGCTTTTCCTCCGATTGCTCCAGCATCTTAAAGCCTTCCTTGCTGTCGCATACCACATAACCCGACATCTGGTAATCCTCGGAGTCTTCGCTTGCTTCCGGCTGCTTTGTAAGATAGAACCTTGCCAAGACTTTCCCGTAGCTCTCCGTCTGCATGGAAGCTGTTACTCTTCCGCTTTCGTCTGCACCCCGGATAATCCTTAAGTTGATAGAGGTCATCTGTCCGTCAATATTTACCGGTACTTCGTAGTTCTCCTCTTTGGCAAGATTGCCTGCAAGGGATATCTGCTTATACATATTACTGATTTCCCTTATATCGATATTAACCGGTTCTACAGCATCCTGCTCGTAAACGACCTTGTCCAAAATCTCCGTAAATACCTGTCCAAGCTTTTCGTAAGCTTCTTTGGCAGACGCTTCATCCGTCATACTTTCCTGAAGATTGTTAACGGCGTCCTCAAACTGCTCCGTCTCTCCGGCGTCTGCTGCAGCCTCCTTCATCTTGCCCGCCAGCCTTCCCCTATCTTTCATTAAGAGTCCGGCTGCCATAAGGTTGTTCGCCGTAACAGGTTGGTCGAAGGTAAGCAGCTCCTTTACTACTGCTTCCTCCGTCAGGGCTGCTTCCCGAAGCATGCCCATCTGCTGCTTTTGATATTCTTTCTTCACAGTCGGGTCAGCCTCTTGCTTTTGAAGCAGCGCAGAGAATTCTTCCAAGGTTATATCGTCGGATATCGCTTGCACAGGCAGTTTTCCGTTTTCCAGATTATCCAGAATGTCATGGGAAAGCTTTTTATAGCCGTTTTCGATTTGCTCGGAAATGCTCTTGCCCTGATACTCGGAGGAAACACCGCCGAAGGAATCGTTTACTGTCACATCCATTCCGTGCTTTTTATTGCTTCTCATGGCGGAAAGAAGATTCTTTACCGTCGGTTCTATTCCCTGATTGATGAGAGTTCCTATCGCTGCTCCATCCGTTTTATCCAATTGGCGTAACAACCGGTATATTCCGATGTAAGCGTCTCTTTCTTCCGGTGCGATTTCGTTATTTTTATCCAATTTATATAAAAATTCGCTGTACTTTTCAATGTTCTGCGCCGGGCTTTGGTCTTTGCTGTCCAAATACGCCTCCAGCTCCTCCATATTCATGGAAAGCGGGTTCATGCCATCCCGAATCATTTCAAGAGTTGACGCAGGTGTCATTTTACTTACTATCCGCTGAATGGTGAAATCTGTTTCTTTTACCGTTGCTATGTTTTCCTCGGAAATTTCCATTTGGTTATAGCCAAGAATACGGACTGCCCTTCTGTTTTCCTCAGAGGATTCCTTATTCATGTTCTGTAAAATATCGTCCACATTGCGGAATGCCTTTTTTATGGAATCTCCCATATCTGCCCGAGGGGCGGTCATAAGCGTTTCGTAGCTTTCTCCCGCTTTTTCATAGGCGGCGCGCAGTGCACTTCCTTCCGAATATACAGCTTCAAGCGAATAACCATCCACAGTGACGGCACCGGCGCTGCCCGATGAACCGAGCCCCTGAAGGGCTACCCGTCCTACTGCTGCCGCAGGCATCTGCGGAATCTCTTTTACCTTAGCAAGGGTATCTTCATATATGCCAGCACGCTTGGATGCGTTCTGGGCATCGCCGCCAAACAGTATTTGCTGCCTTTGCTGCTCTGCTGCCTTCAGCTCATCCACAAGCTGCTCTAACTCCGCGGTATCGATGGTAAGCCCGCTTCTTATCAAATGCAAATTGGCCTGTACGGTCATTTGCAGCCTTATTTCCTCAAGCTGTCTTCTTCCCGTCGTGTTTACTGCATACGGCTCTGTAGCGGAAGTTACTGCCCCTGCACGTATCTGAAGCTGCGCTGCCTTTAAATTGCGAAGATTCAGCTTCTTTCCTTCCGCGGACACTTTATCCACAGCCTCATCGCTGATGGAATTCACATCATCTATATAGCTTTGGGCTTTTTCCAGATTTGTTCTGTCATCGGCGAGATTGGCACTGCCGGCCTTCTTCCCGTTAGCGATGGCCGCTACTGCCGCCTTAACCACTTCTTCCATGGAGTCAGGAAGTTCCAGATTATCCAAATCGTAATACGATTTCAACGATTCCCCGGTAAGGGGCATCCCTTTCTCAATCAGCCACTTGGCATCCGACATCGTTTCATCAGATACCTCCAGCCCGGCATTTTCAATGACCTTCTCCATCTGAGGCGTAAGCTGCTGCCAGTTGAAGGTCTCCGCCTTTTTCGCGTAATAACCGGCATCATCCTGATAATAGCCCCTGCCTTGCTTTCCCGCATCGGCTGTGGCACTATACTGCGCCTTATATATATTATCGAGCGTTGGATCCATATGGTTGCGCACCATATATTTCTTTATGCCGTCGCTCAAATCCTCAAGCTGTGTCGCCGTCTTGCAGGCATTCATGACGTCCTCCACATTTTCTTTTGTGACAGGTATGTCATGTTCCTCGAACTGCTTCACCAATTCCTTGGCAAAAGCCGCGCTTCCGGTAATCTGTGTCAGCGTCTCCACATCCAGATCATCCGTATAGCCCGTTATATTCTTACCGCCCTTAGCGAGGGCCGCTTTGATTTCATCGACAATGGTAACAACCGTCTCTATGTCAGTATTTCCCGGATGATAGCCCTCTTCCTGAAGCTTGGCAAAATCTTCCGCGGACATAGTATTAGACATTACTGCCATATAGTTTTTCTGCGTGGTAACGTCAACTTGCCCCGCATCCTGCATAACGTCTTCTGCGGTCTTTCCTTGACCATCATAAGCAGTGTTATCCATAACTGTGCCAGAAATGTCTAATGCAAATACTCCCCTGCTGCTTGTCTCTCGCACATGGGAGCCACTATATGAAGTTGATGTTGTTGCCTTGTCTACATTGGAATGGGGCCTTACCCCGTTGTTCTCAAAATTAATATTCATATGCTCATTCCATCCTGAATGCAGATTAAGGTAATGCTTCTCATTTGTATAAACAATAAACAACATGCCTTATGAATTGCTCTTATCTTCAAGTTATTCAAGTGTTCAAACAAAAAAGGATGAATGTATTCTAACATTCATCCTTTATTTCGGCATAAACTATAAATTTCTTAACCTTTGCTGCATGAATAATATGTCTGATTAAAAAAGAAATACCGCTGCACCGTAAGCAGGCAAGTCAAAGGCAATGCTGTAGTTCTTATAATTGACCTGTCCGTTTTCTTCCGCAGCCTGAAGCTCTGCGGGTATGGAATTACCGTTGCCTCCGAACCGCTCTTCATCGCTGTTTAAAAGCAGCTTATATTTTTTCTTTTCCGGAACACCGACTTTATAGCCGTTCCTGACAACCGGTGTCATGTTCAGCACGAATAAAAGATTGTTTTTCCCGTTGGCGGCCTTCCGGTAAAAGCTATAAGTGCTCTGTTCGGCGTCATCCGCATTCAGCCACTCAAAGCCGGACCAGTCGTTATCGATTTCATACAAACACGGATATTTATTATACAGCTTAAGCAATTCCTTCACGTACTCGTATATTCCCTTATTCAAAGGCTCTTTAAGAAGATACCAGTCCAGCTCTCTTTCCTCGCTCCATTCCCTTTCCTGAGCAAAGTCCTGTCCCATGAAAAGCAGCTTCTTTCCGGCATGACCGAACATATATGTATAGCCAACGCGCAGGTTTGCGTATTTATCTGTCGAATAACCCGGCATCTTATTTACCATAGAGCACTTTAAATGTACGACCTCGTCATGGGAAAGGGGCAGAATGTAATTCTCAGCGCTGTTGTAGCTCATGGCAAAGGTCATGGCATAATGGTTATTCTTTCGAAACAGCGGGTCCAGCTTCATATATTCACAAAAATCGTGCATCCAGCCCATGTTCCATTTGAAGCTGAAACCAAGCCCGTCTTCCTCCACCTCGCCGGTCACCTTCGGCCATGCCGTAGATTCTTCCGCGATCGTAAGAAATCCCGGATATGTTCCTAATACTACGGAATTGAGGTGTTTAAAAAATTCTATCGCTTCCAGATTCTTGTTGCCGCCGTATTTGTTCGGGATCCATTGTCCCTCATTCTTACCGTAATCCAGATACAGCATGGAGGCCACCGCATCCACCCGGATGCCATCTATATGAAATTCCTTAAGCCAGAATAAAGCGTTGGCAATTAAGAAGTTCTTCACTTCCGTCTTCCCGTAGTTAAAAATCTTTGTTCCCCAGTCGGGATGTTCGCCCAGACGTTTGTCGGGATGCTCGAAGATACATTGTCCGTCGAACTCAGCCAAGCCATGTGCATCGGTGGCAAAGTGCGCCGGTACCCAGTCCAGAATCACTCCTACTTTATGCTTGTGCAGTTTATTGATCAAGTACATGAAATCCGCAGGTTCCCCATAACGGGAGGTGGGCGCATAATAACCCGTCACCTGATAGCCCCACGAACCGTCGAAAGGATATTCCGCAATGCCCATAAGCTCAATATGAGTGTACTTCATCTCCTTCAGGTACTCCACGATTTTGTCCGCAAATTCTCTATAATTATAAAAGCCGTCCGAAGTGCCGTTCGGATGCTTCATCCACGAACCGATATGGCACTCATAAATGGCAAGAGGATCCTTCTTATAGTCCTTACCTGCTCTCGCCTTTATCCAGCTATCGTCCGTCCATTCAAAGCCGGACAAATCCGTAGTCTTCGATGCATTCCCCGGCCTGAATTCCGCATAATTGGCAAAAGGATCCGCTTTGTAGAGCTTTCTGCCATCCGGCGTCATAATCAAAAACTTATACAGCTCGTTCATTCCCACTCCAGGAATAAACAGCGCATGAATGCCGCCCGGACCCAGCCTCTTCATCTCGTGCCTGTCCTCCTGCCAGTCGTTAAAGGTGCCTATAACGAATACCTTCTCCGCATTAGGAGCCCACACTCCGAAAAATACACCCTTCTCCCCATTTTCCACCGAAGGGTGCGCGCCCAGCTTCTTATAAATATCGTAATGCGTCCCCTGGGCAAAGAGATATTGGTCCGCTTCGGAAATAAAAACTTCCTCTTCTATATATTTCGCTTTCTTCTTCGCCGCCATAGGCAACCACCTTTCATTTAATAGTGCATGAAGTCCTTTTCCCGAAGAACGATCATATCTTCTTCGTCATACCTCTTGCCTACCAGAATATCGCATAAGTGCCGCAGGTTCTTCTTGTCCGCAAAATAAATAGCATCGTCCACCAGCTCCTTCACCTCAGCCACCGTCACCTCGTGGTCGCTGGTCTGCATGTCCGCGATTCTTGTATGAAGCGCCAGTATTCCGAGGTTATCGATGGAATATTCCATCTCCTGCGCATACTGCTTGGCATATTCTACGAGCGCATGGTCATTGAGGGCTTCAATATCGATTCTGGCATTGAAATTCTCTGACAGTATATGATTCTTTCTCAGGAAAATATTCATTTCATCCTTTTTGCCCTCCATGATAACGAGAAGGCCGCTGTTTTCCTGAGATAATGCCTTTTTCAAATCCGCTGCCGTAGCGCTGGACATTTCTGTGGCGCGTTCGATAATAAGCGCTCCGTCGGTCAAGTGAGAAAGGGTTTCCTCCACATTTTTCTTTTTTAGGGTCGCCCCCGAAATCTTAGCCACTTTACCGGAAAAATTGCTGTCCGACATCTGCATCATGCGGATAAGGTTTTTGGCTAATTCAATGGTCCCCGTTCCTTCTTCTCCGGTAATAATCACGTTGTCGGTAAATGCATCCATGCTCATGGTATCTACCGCCTGTATGATCTGTTCCTTCGCCTTCTTATTATAAATAAATCTGCCGAATAATTCTTTTTCCTCGTTGGATAGGGGGCGCAGCCTATTGGCGTCTTCCACCATGCCCACGACCTTCTCAGCCGTATTTACCACCGGCTCCATCTCGAAGGAAACCGTCTCTAAATCGATGATTTGTCCCGCATCTTTCCTATCTTCTATGGAGACTGTCGCTTGCGCTTGTATCTCTGTCCCGCTTTCCTCTAACGTCTGCGGTGTCAAAATATCTTCCGCCGGGGAAGCTGCCGGAATCTCCTCCTGCACGGAAACTACAGGCTCTTGAACCTCATTGCTTTCACCGCCGGCTTCCTCACCGGCACTTGCAGGCTGGATTGCAGATTTTTCCGCCGCCACCACAATATCCGACAATCTCGCATCGGGTATTTCCTCAGGGCTTACAGATTTCTTGCCGGCTTCCTTTAAAATAGCCTCTACAACGGCCTTTTCCAACTGCTCTAACAGGCCTTTTTTAGTGGCCTCATCGAATTCTGAAAACATATTGCCCGTGTGCTGTTCTACACGTCTGCGCACGTCTGCGCTGCGCTTTTCTTTGTTTTCTTTCTTCATCTTTTCCCACTCGGCCATGATATCCGTAATGTTCATCTGACCGGTAATCTGCTTCTCGAGCTGGCCTCCCTCAGACACTGCGAGGCTGATTTGTCCGTCATACTCCTGGGAAAGCATCCTCTCAAAGCCCGACGGCTTTATCGTTGCCTTAAGCTGATGAGAGGGGATGGACGGCATGGGCGCAGGAGCAGGCGGAATAGACGAGGGAGACACTGTTGTTGGGTATATCACTCTTCGCCCCGGATGGATCTCCTTCGTATCGCTTAAATTACCGGCGTTCACTTCTTTTACATTTATTTCCTTCGTGTCCTCTAACAGAACATCCTTTACATCTTCAAAAAACACTTCCTCCAGCGCCGTCTGTTCTTCCGTAGACTGAGGCGGTGTAAGTTGCGGCTGAAGCTCCTCTGCAACGGCGTATGCCGCCGTAGTATTCTGTACACTTAAGACAGGATTTACCGCAGGAATATCCTGTTCCTCAAAAGGGGGACTTTTTGTCGCAGTATCCGGTACGACCGGCATAGGCTGTACATTCGAAACGGGCTGTACGGCCGGCGCTGGTTCTTCCTGGAAGGACGCAAAATTAACGGAAGAAGTACGAGAAGGTTCCTCCGTATCGTTCCTGACGTCTTCGCCCAAAAGTTCTTTCATGCTCTTCGCCAGTTCCTTCTGCAGATTAATGGTGTTGTATTGTCCCACATCCACCGTCTTTACCCTGAATTCTTCTTCCTCTTCATCGTCCTCATCATTCTGGGCGTTATATTCCGAGAAATCTGCAATCTTACCGCTTTCTGCCTGCTGTTCCTGCGGCTCCTCACTGGCTGCCACCTGAGCCTCCTGAAGCTCTCTCTCCCTCTTAAGAAGAAGATATTTTTCCTGCTGGTCGGGCGTCAGGGCATGGTGAAGTTGCTTTAATTCCAACGCTTTTACGACATATCTGCCTTCTCCGAACCAGAGAATCATCTCATCACATTCTTCCACGCATTTCGTCTCAAGTCCTACTCTATGATATAAATAGGCCAGTTCGTATGCCCATTTTTCCCGATAATCGCGTTTCTTGAATTCCTCCAGTACAGCGATGCGCTCTTCTAAGCTGACATCCTGCGCTTCATACAGCTTATACTGCAATATATATCTTCCCGTATCCTTGGGCGCAATCTGTACGAATTCTTTATAATACTCGATTGCCTGTACATATTCCCCCATCTTCACGGACAGCTCACACAAAGAATACACAATAAGACGACCGCCTGGATGGCGCTCGTATGCCATTAACAAAATATCTTTGCTTTCTTGAAATCGGCGGTTTATCTTATATAAATCGCTGATCGTGCAAAGCATCATGACACTCTTGACCCTCCTCCAGTCAATCGTATCGGCAATCTTTACCGCCTCCGCGAATTCTCCCTCCGCAATCAGTGCTTTAATTTCCTCCGCCCGTACTTTATATTCGTACTTATCCAAGGTACTCACCTCATAATTATTTCATTTTTCCCATCTGTCAAAAGACAGCATAATAACCCTATTTTCATTTTTTAAGTTTACCATACGAGATAATTAATGTCAAAAAAATATCAGGATTTTTCTCTATATATGGCGATTTTTTTCTAATCTCATCCATATATCTTGTGCTATTTTCCCTATAACTCAAAAATAGCAGAACAAAAGTGCGCATCTATCTTTCTTTAATAGGATCTCTTTCCTATTAAAGAAAGCAAATTGCTAAGCTTGGCAAATTGCTCCAAAGTAAGTGCTTCTCCGCGAATCGCAGAGGGCAGCTTCATTTTCTCCAGAGCTTTAAGAACATCCTCTTTCCTTGTTTTTAAGTTTGCCGCATTGGTAAGACCGTTCACTAATGTCTTGCGCCTTTGGTTAAAGGATGCGCGTATAAGCGAAAACATGAACTTCTCATCATCCACCTCCACCGGAGGTTTTTCGTATCTGGTCAGCTTGATGACCGTGCTGCCTACACTTGGCTTAGGCATGAAACAGGTGGGCGGCACCTGGATCATTACCTCCGGCTTCGCATAATACTGCACGGCAAGGGACAGGGCTCCGTAATCCTTCGTTCCCGGGCCGACCTGCATACGATCCGCCACCTCTTTCTGTACCATGATCGTAATGCTCTCAAGCGGAACATCACTTTCAAATAATCCCATAATAATAGGCGTAGTAATATAATATGGAAGATTCGCGATCACCTTTATAGCCTTTCCTCCATTTTTTTCCTGCACAATACGGTTTACATCCACCTTCAGGATATCTTCATTTATAATTGTTACATTATCATATTCAGACAAGGTATCAGAGAGTATGGGAATCAAGGCCTTGTCTATCTCCACAGCAACCACTTCCCGCGCGTTCTCCGCCAGATATTGGGTCATCGTCCCGATGCCGGGGCCTATTTCCAGCACACAGTCCTCCTTTGTAACGCCGGAAGCTGTTATGATTTTCTCAAGTATATGGGTATCGATAAGAAAATTCTGTCCGAATTTTTTTTGAAAATTAAAGTTATACTTCTTTAAGACTTCTATTGTATTGGTGGGGGTTCCTAAAGTTGCCATATGCATTCTCCATGTTTTATTTTTTCGGATCTTTTAAGAAATCTGAAACAGCTTTTTCGCATTGCATGAGGTTATTTCTACTACCGCCTCATAAGAAGTCCCCTTTATCTCCGCTATTTTCTCAGCGATGAGAGGAAGGTACAAGGAGGAATTGCGTTTTCCCCTGTAGGGCATGGGCGCCAGATAAGGGCTGTCGGTTTCCAGAAGTATATTTTCCATAGGGATATATTCTACCGCTTCCCTCAGTTTCTTCGCATTGTTGAAGGTGATGACCCCTCCGATTCCAAAGGAAAATCCCATGCCGAGAAATTCCCTCGCCGTTTCCTTCGTATAGGAAAAGCAGTGAATAACTCCGCCTGCTTCCTCCGCCCTCCCGGCTTTCATCATATCCACCGTATCCTTTGCAGCATCTCTGGAATGAATGATAATCGGAAGCTTTACCTCCCGTGCCATTTGAAGCTGTCTGTCAAACCATTTTTTCTGGATCCCCCTATCCGGTTCGTCCCAGTAGTAGTCCAGCCCAATTTCTCCTACAGCTACAATTTTGGGAAGGGAGCATTGCTCCTTCAGCCATGCGAATTTTTCCTCGTTAAGCTCTGCCGTATCGGAGGGATGTACTCCTGCGGCACCATATATAAAGGGATATTTCTCCGTTAAAGCTATGGTATTTTCCGTGGTGCGTATGCTTGCTCCTATATTTATTACGTATTCGATATTGTTTTCCTTGAAACTTTCAAGCAGCTTCTCTCTGTCATTTTCAAACGCATCATCATCATAATGGGCGTGGCTTTCAAATAGCATTTTTGTTCTCCTGACTTCATATACTTATATTTTAAAACTTTTTTTAAAAAATGCTTGCAAACTAAAAGACATTATACTATAATAACACTTGCGTTGTAAACGTGACATAAATAATGTTTTCATTTTGCGCTGCTAGCTCAGTTGGTAGAGCACCTGACTCTTAATCAGGGTGTCCAGGGTTCGAGCCCCTGGCAGCGCATGCCAAGTACTGATTTTGTGACCTAAGCGTCATGGGGTTGGTACTTTTTTATTTTCAGGAATTCATTGCAATCATTTCGAAAACATGATACTATTTCATTAGAACAAATGTTTGTATTCAGGAATTCAGGTGACATTATGGAACAACTTTCTCTTTTCGACAACCGCAGCGGAACGGGGCCTCTGGCCAGCCGTTTGCGTCCCGATTCCCTGGAGGATTTTATCGGTCAGGAGCATCTTCTGGGCGAAGGTAAATTATTACGCCAGCTCATCGACCATGACCAAATTTCTTCCATGATCTTCTGGGGCCCTCCCGGAGTAGGCAAGACCACCCTCGCTAATATTATAGCCAAGAGGACCCGCGCTTCATTTATTAATTTCAGTGCAGTGACCAGTGGAATCAAAGAGATTAAAGAAGTGATGGCTCAAGCGGAAAACAGCCGGACTATGGGGCTTAAGACGGTTTTGTTCGTGGATGAGATTCACCGATTCAATAAGGCGCAGCAAGATGCATTTCTTCCCTTCGTGGAAAAAGGAAGCATCACGCTAATCGGCGCTACTACAGAAAATCCCTCCTTTGAAATCAATTCAGCTTTGCTTTCCCGCCTGAAGGTATTTGTTTTGCAGGGCCTTACTGCCGACAACCTCGTGCTGCTGCTGAAAAATGCTATCCATAACCCTTCCGGCTTCGCACAGACAAAAATCGATATTTCGCAGGAGCTGTTAAGGGCTATCGCCGTCTTCGCAAACGGGGATGCCAGAACAGCGCTTAATACTTTGGAGATGGCGGTTACCAACGGAGAAATAGGACCGGGGAAGATCACGGTAACGAAAGAAGGCTTGGAACAATGTATCAGCAAGAAGTCTTTATTATATGATAAAAATGGTGAGGAGCACTATAATCTCATCTCTGCGCTTCACAAGTCCATGAGAAACAGCGATCCCGATGCCGCTATTTATTGGCTTTCGAGAATGCTGGAGGCAGGAGAAGACCCTTTGTACGTGGCGAGGAGGCTGATTCGCTTTGCCAGTGAGGATATTGGAATCGCGGACAGTCAGGCTTTGCCTCTTGCCGTCTCCGTTTATCAGGCATGCCATTTTATCGGTATGCCCGAATGTAATGTGAATCTAGCCCACGCCGTCACCTACCTCTCTCTGGCACCTAAGTCCAATGCCCTTTATATTGCCTACGGGGAGTGCCGCCACGACGCTCTTCACACGATTGCCCAGCCGGTTCCTCTCCATCTGTGCAATGCGCCTACCAAGCTCATGGAGGAGCTGCATTACGGAGAAGGCTATGAATATGCCCACGACACGAAGGAAAAGGTTGCCCGTATGGAATGTCTGCCGGATGCCTTGAAAGGCCGTTCCTACTACCGGCCTGCCGGGCAGGGGTCAGAGGCAGAGGCCGGAAGAAAGCTGGAGGCTATCAAAAAATGGAAGACCGGCGAGGAGAAAAATTAAAATGCACCATGTGAGCCAAAACGGCGCTAAAGCTTCCGTCTATGGTTCACCGGTGCTATAAAGTTGTTTCTTCCCCTAAGAATGATCCATCAATTATTTTACCGCAATATAAATATGGATTTCATACTCTCCATTTTCCCTGGCGCTCACATATTCTTCAAAATCGCCGGTAAATGTCCTGTTCAGGTCTATCGACCATATATCGCCCCATGCTTTCCCTACCGCAGACATATCGCCGATAATTACGAACTTCGCATAATGTCCTTCAGGAATTACTTTAAGTACCATATCCTTTACAACATTGCCCGAGCTGTTAACCTCACAGCCTACGGTTATGTCATATTTTCCGGCTGCACCTTCCTCATAATCTGAATAAAGCCCAATGGAGCTTTCCCCTGCTTTGTCCGGTATTGCTTCAAACAGCCCTTCCTCAAAAAGACGTTTCCAAAGCCCTCCTATCGTTTCACTCATTGCCGGATCCATGTTGCTCGTCCGCGCATTTAATCCCATAATCTTCTTTTCTTTCAATGTTACGATTTCATAATCCATACTCTCACTCTCTCCTTATGTTATTTTTCAAGCGTCCTGCTCTTATCCGGCCTACGATGCCGGAAGCCGCCCTTCGCTTTGTATGGATTCATAATAGCATGGATAATATGACATCAATCTGTCATATTTCATATTGTTTCAGAGTTTTTTTTAATTCTTCTATCAGTCTCCCTTTTATTCTTTCCGGCTCGAGTATCTTCAGATCTGCTCCAAAGGTCAAAAGGTGCTGATACATCCAGTCATTCTCCGGCATGAACATCCGTACTTTGTAATTGCCGTCCGCAAGCTTCTCCACATCCTTTTTATCCATTTCATCCAGTATGCGGTATGCCTTATTGGCAGAAATAAGGGCTGTTACAGTTATTATCTTATCCGCATATATATTTTCTGTCCCTACAGCTTCCTTTTCACCGTTTGAATTCCAGCTATTGGGGGAATACACTTTACTTTGAGAATCCTGTTTATCTTGTAATCCAGGATTGCCTTGCCGGCCCGGTTTATCTTGCAGGCCCGCATCGTGTCGCGAAACCGGATTGATTTCAATAACTGGTTTTTTCCTCTTCTCGAAATACTCCTCTAATACCTGCGGCTCCTCCATACGGCTCAGCTTAAAAAACCGGAAGTCCTCTTTGTCCATGCACCATGCGTAGAGATACCACGAGCCCGCACGGAAGACGAGCTTCAAGGGCTCCGCAAGACGCCGGCTGCTCGTTCCATTCGCTCCGCTATAGATGAAGGTTACCCTCTTATGAGCGAAAATTGCTTCCTTCAATATAACGAACCTCCGGCTCACTCCGTCATCAGAGTTCCATGAGGAAAATTCTATCTCTATCCAATCCTCCTGCTCCCCGCCAAAAAGTGCTGACAGCTTGGAAAGTGCCGGCCTTATCTCCTCTTCCCGCACCGCATTCATTCCGCGGAGGGCTTGCATGATCATTTGCTGCTCCTTCGGGGTAAGCACCGATTTATTCAGCACATAGTTCTCCGTAAGCCGGATTCCCCCGCCCTTCCCTTTCATGGCATATATGGGAATTCCTGCCTGTGAAAGGGTATCGATATCCCTGAATATCGTTCTGGAAGATACTTCAAAGCGCTCCGCAAGCTCCGCAGCCGTAACTGTTTTCTTGTCCAGTAATATATATATGATCTCGAACAGTCTGTTAATCTGCATTGATATTTACCTCTTCTGCGTTATTGTTCACTCCGTTCTCAGCAACGCATGATGTTCTGCAATGTAAACTTTTTGCATTTAAATTCGCCCCGCGAAGCAGAAATCATCTCTTAAATCACATTCATACGTAGCTTAACAGCAAGTGTTAAGCTACTGTGTAAACAGTAACTATTTTGCCATTATATACTCGAATTTCCCTTTACAACATTTTGTGTTCCTGATAAGTTTATCTTAATATATTTCAACTCTCATTTTAGTGCATAAAAAGAGAGGACTAAATAATCTGGATTAAATAAAATAGACATATAAGGAGCAAAATGATGGAATGGATAGAACGATTAAACAGCGCAATAAATTATATGGAGGAACATTTGACAAAGGATATTGATTATGACGAGCTTGCAAGAATAGCCTGCTGTTCCACCTATCACTTTCAAAGAATGTTCTCTTATATGGCCGGAGTACCTCTTTCCGAATATATCCGCAGAAGACGGATGTCCCTAGCCGCGGCGGATTTACAGGGTGGAGAAGAGAAAATTATCGATATTGCCCTTAAATACGGCTACGATTCGCCCACCGCATTTAACCGCGCATTTCAAAGCATTCACGGCATTGCACCTTCTCAGGCCAAAGCAGAAGGGATCAGCCTAAAAGCCTATCCTCCCATCATCTTCAAAATAACGATTAAAGGAGAAGCTGAAATGAATTACAGAATTGAAAAGAAGGACGCATTTAAAATTATAGGGATTTCTAAACCACTCCATCAGGATATTGAAGAAAACTTTGCAATCGTTCCGCAAATGTGGCAGGAAGCTGCCGCAAACGGTACGATACCAAAACTCGCCTCCCTGATGAACACACAGCCTATGGGCATATTGGGGGTTAGCGCCTGCAATGATCTTATGCAATGGAAATACTATATCGCGACCGCAAGCACCCTGCCTGCACCGGAAGACTTTGAGGAATATGCGGTACCCTCTGCAACATGGGCCATATTCAGCGGTGAAGGGCCATCATTATCCATTCAGGAACTAGAAAAAAGAATTGTCACGGAGTGGCTTCCCTCCTCGGGATACGAATACGGCAATGCCCCGGATATCGAGGTTTATCTCTCTCCCGATCCGAAAAATACCAAGTATGAAATATGGATACCCGTTACGAAAAAGGAGAATTTATAATGGTTCATTTGGTTTACTGCAATGATAAAGAAATGGAGCTTGAAAAAAGGAACCATAGCCGTTTTAAAAAGTAGATTCCCCGCTATTTCTTCATTTTGAACCGAACTATGTTCTTCTCCTGCTCGCAGTCTAAAATATTCAGCGAGTTGACAAAGGAGCTGAATTTAGAATGGCCGAAGTTACGCACGTCAAAATCTGGGAAACGTTTCCCCAACTGGTTTCTAAGCTCGGAGGAATGGATCCATTCGTCGTCGTCGGATCCTTCCTCTACCAAAGAAATAATCGCTTTTTTTATCATGATCAGGTCGGTCTGCGGCCTTAATTCTTCTTTTTCTTTTTTTGAATCATTTCCTTTTGCTGCCTTTTTCGAACGGACATTTTTGGAGGCTGCTTTCAGCGCAGCGGGCTCCTCCTTTTTGGAGGCACTTTCCTCCTCCTGCTCCTTAGAAAGCAGAATATCCAAATATTTGAACTGATTACATGCCGATATAAAAGGCTTGGGAGTCTTGCTCTCTCCCATACCTACCACATACATGCCCGATTCCCGAAGACGCATTGCCAGCCTGGTGAAGTCGCTGTCCGAAGAAACGATGCAAAAGCCTCCCACGGTACCGGAATAAAGGATATCCATAGCATCAATGATCATTGCCGAATCAGTGGCATTTTTTCCCGTAGTATAGCCATATTGCTGGATTGGCGTAATGGAGTTATCAAGCAGCACATTTTTCCACGACACCAGTCTCGTATTGGTCCAGTCGCCGTATATTCTTTTATATGTGGCTATCCCGTTTTTCGCCGTTTCATCCAAAATAATCTTTACATACTTATCAGAAATATTATCCGCATCGATCAGTACCGCAAGCTTCAGTTCTTTATCCATAAAAATAAACCACACCCTTCCATAAATTTCCAACTAAATTATATTTAATCAAATTCTATCACATTTCTCCGTAAATATCATAATAAAATGCATATTGCTGCAAAATTCCTGCATATCCTTCATATTTTTCAAAGGGAAAACCCTCCGGATAATATTTTAAAAGCACTGTTTTAATATGAGTATCCACAGGGAATGCCTCCGTATGGCGAAGTGCGAACAGACAGATGCATTCCGCTACCTTGATGCCAACGCCGCATAGTTTCATCAGTTCCGCCTTCGCTTCCTCATAGGTCATATCCGTAAGCCCGGCAAAATCTATCTCTCCTTCCACAATCATTCTGGAAGATTTCAATATGTATCGGCTTCTATAGCCCAGATTACATCCCTGCAAATCCTCTAAGGTCAATCCGGCCAGCCTCTCCGGCGTGGGAAAGGCATAATATTTCTCTCCCCGGGGATTGTATTTCTCTTCACCAAAACTGCTGCACAGCGATTCCACGCATTTCTTAATCCGCTGGATATTGTTCTGTTGGGAAATAATGAAGCTGATAATAGTTTCAAAGATTTCCTGTCTCAATATGCGGATGCCGCTTCCGCAGCTTACTGCCCGCAGCATATACTCGTCCGTTTTATCCACTGACCGGTATATTTTCCGGTAATCTCTTCCACAATCGAAATAGTTTATCCACAGCTTATCCCATTCCTCCTGCGTGCAGGAAAAACAAACACCATCCTCCGTCTCTTCCATCTCCAAATACTCTCCGCAGGCAATGAGAGCATATTTATTTTCTTGTCCTGCCAAGGCATTCATCCGAAAGCATTGTCCCGATTTGCTTATCTTCTCTAAATCGAAATCCTTCATTTGCACCTTTATCATCCCGTATCCGTACTTCCTTTCTAATGTCCGTCCTGCTGCCCCACATATTCGAAGCTCGCTCTATCGTCGGTAAAGTCAAAAATCGTCTTGCCCGAAGCGCTAAAACGGCAGCGCACCGCGCAAGCAATATTTTCCTCTATTTTTCTGGACATACTGCCTTTTTGAGGGGCATATAACAAAAGCCTTTTTTCTTTGTCCCCAGCAGTTTTCCCATTCTCTTTGGCTTCTTGCTTTACCTTATATATTTCCAGTTTATATTTTCCCTGATTTATGATCAGCGTATTTTCCGTATTTTTTGCAATGCGTGCACCCGTATATGTGGCCAGGCGGTACTCTCTCCCCTGATACAAGATGGCACAGATGCAGCCGGTAAATGTAAAGCAGCCAAACGGAATATGAGCTGCGGAGGCCACCAGGGAGCAATCTCTCTTTCCGGTCCAGCCGCTGCACTGAATCCACGTATAAAATCGCGGGAACGAGCTGCCGCAATCCTTCTCCACATATCCCGTTCCATTGGAAAAATCATATTCCCTGCCGTTTATTAAAATACTTCCGCTTATGCTATGAAGCATGCTCAGAATACCATGGCGGCACTGCATGAAGGGCAGAAAGCGAAAAGGACCCATAATATCTGATAAAAGCCCGGTAAACGGCGAGTAATACAGGGTTCCTATTATCGTTACATTCTCATTTCTTAAATTTACGCTGATTCCACCTTCAGAAAATACATTATGATTTATTTTAACATAAAATTGCTTTTTTGAAGCATAGAATTCTTTCTCTTTAAAAGAAAAGCAATAAGCACCTTCCTCCGTCACTACCTGGACAGAGGCCGTGCGCCTTCCATTCTCGCTCACATGGAATGCCGGAATAAAGGCGATGGAAGTATTATCCTTTTGATGCTTTAAATACCAGCCCTCGAAGTAAGCCTTTTTTCTATGTCCCCCACGGAAATTATTCATTCGCCAAGTCCTCGATCGCCGGATTATCTATTACCTTGCCGTCGCCGTCAAAACGGGAACCATGGCAGGGACAGTCCCAGCTTAGCTCATCCGGATTCCATTCCAGGGCACAGCCCATATGAGTACACTTAGGCGTTGCTGTAAAAACTCCTTTGCTCAGCCCTTTTACCGACTGGGCACCATCCTGAGCGAGGTTAGCTGCTGACGCCTGAATATGAAATCTCTGGGGAGTAAAAAGCTCCTCATATTGGCTCTGTCCTTTTGTGATTAGATCGCTAAGCAGCATTGCCGAGACCATAGAGCTTGTCATGCCCCACTTTCTAAATCCCGTAGCCACAAACCAGTCGGGAGTAGCGGCCGAAAATTGCCCAATATAGGGAATATCGTCGAGAGGCATGCAATCCTGCGCGGAAAAATGAGTGATTTCCTTACATTCAGGGAACCATTTCTCTGCCGCCTTACGCAGTTTCTGGTAGCTTCCTCCGCCTGTATTCTCTCCTGTTCTATGACCGCCGCCGCCTAATAGAAGATAATCGCCGCTTTTACGAAAAGAGAATCCTTCCTTGTCGATGCCGATATAGACATGATCCATCTGCTTCGTATTTTTAAGCGCAACTACGTAGCTGCGCTCCTGATGAAGCCGCAGGAAATAATAGCCGGGAACATTAATAAAGGGATAATGAGCTGCGAATACCACTCGCTTTGCCCTGACCGTGGCCCGGTTTGTAATTATTTTATTCTCTTCCTCCGCCCGTTCCACCTGGAGCACCTTCGTGTCCTCATAAACGGTAATATTTTCGGATATTCTTTCCAAGAATAAAAGAGGATGGAATACTGCCTGATCGTAAAACTTAAGGGCGCTCTTTACCGGGAAAGGCAGTTCCGTTTTGTCGGTAAGCTCCGCACATATTCCAAGACTCACCGCGGCCTCTTCCTCCTTCTTGAGCGTGTCCGTGTCCTCACAGGAATAAAGGTAAGCCGAGCACTCCCTGAATTCACAATCAATCCGTTTTTCCTCCACCAGACTCCGAAACTGGGCAATGGCGAGACGGTTTGCCTCCGCATAGAGCTTCGCATTTTTCTCTCCGATTTCCTCAATGAACTTATGGTAAATGGGACCGTGCTGCAAAGTAATTTTGGCCGTGGTATTCTTCGTCTGCCCGCTCCCTATCCGCGACGCTTCCAAAACCACCGTAGGAATTCCTTTCTTTTCCAGAAAATAGGCAATCAATATACCTGCCATTCCGCCGCCGATTACCACCGTGTCTGTCGTTATATCTTCTAATAACGGTTCCCTTCTTGAAATATCTGCCGTCATTGTCCATATGGAATCCATAATTATGCCTTCTTTCCTATTTTTGTACACCATGCATAATAAGTATTCACATAAATACAGCGTATTAAACCGTTATTTGTAACTGCTCTGTACCTTCTCAGTTACTGTTATTTTTTCTTTTTGCGCAGTGAATCTGCAAGCATCGTCAATATCTCGATGTCCTCCTCCTGGAGCCCAGTCACATCGATATACCTATTTTTTTCTATACCCAATAAATAGTCGGTACTGACCCGAAAAATACCCGCGACCTTTATCAATACTTCGTAAGAAGGATATCTCGTCCCCGCTTCATAGGAGCAGATAGCACTCGTTGCCAGACCCAATCGGTCTGCCAACACCTTCTGCGTCAATTTTCTTTCCTTTCTCAATGCTCTTAACCTTATACCAAATTTTATCAATAGTCACCCCTTCTTTCACCCCTTCTTTCACATATAGTGTATCTTCTATTAATTCCGTTTTGGTAAAATTATATTCACAAATTGTAAATTTTAATGTTGAAAAAATAGTAATAAAGGAGTAGAATAGTAATAATTTACAAATTATTCCGATATATGACAGAGGAGTTCCAATAATCAGGGGAATTGACGAATGAATTACACGTTATGTGAAATTACAAGAGAATTATGTGAAACTTACCTTTTAAATCCAATAAAGAGCAAAAACAGTGTCAATAATTATTTTGATGACGACTTAATACTTATAGGTACGGGAAAACACGAGATATTTACTTCTCTTGCCGCCTTTCAGTCTGCTTGGGGCAATTACGATGTTGACATAGCTTTTGATATTTTAAGTGAATGGTATGAATGCCGCCAGCTTTCGGAAAATCTTTATTTGGTTTACGGCTGCTTGTGGATGAAAGAAAAAGAAAACAAACGAAAAGAAATTCTTATAGAAATGGATACCCGCCTCAGCATTATCTATGAAGTGAAGGACAATTCTTACAAAATACTCCATATCCATCATTCCATACCGAATAAAGAGCAGGGATGTGACGAACATTACCCAAAGGCAATAGCCGAAAAAGCTAATTCCATGATTGCTAAGTTCAAGAAAAAAGCAGAGCAGGATTCCATGACAGGGCTGCTTAACCATAGTACCTTTGAACAGTATATTAACAAGCATATAAAAATTAATCCCGTAGGCGTTTTTTATATGATAGATATTGATGATTTCAAACAAATAAATGACATGTATGGACATGAGCAGGGCGATAAAGTAATCAAAGATTTCGCGAACCTGCTTTCCGTTGTTTTTAGCAGCAATGCGTATCTGGGCCGGCTGGGCGGAGATGAATTTGCCGTCTTTGAACCGGAATTATCGGACAAGTCCATGATTCAGCAAAAAGCGAAAAATATTATTACTGAATTCTCTTCCCTCTCCCGCAAATACGGCAATGAACTACAGCTAAGCTGTTCTATCGGAATTTCCTTCATCAATAATATAAGCAGCAGCTTCAGCCATCTATATCGAAGTGCAGATAAAAATCTTTATCTATCCAAAAAAGGCAAACGGGGGACTTATCACTTAAATGAGGATATATAATCGCTTATTAGCTATTATATATCCTCATCTTCTATCCTGCACTCCTTACAATAACCATAAAGCTCCAATTTATGGCCCGTAATCATAAAATTATCGTTTTCCGTCTCTATCTTCGTATGCTCAAATGGACATTTCTTAAGAGCTATCAGCTTATGGCATTTCAGACATATCGCATAATGCTTATGAGTGCCGTAATTCCATTCATAATACGCCATATCCCCACCCATCAGCGTAGATTTCGACACATAACCCTTTTCTTCAAAAATACCCAGCGCCCTATAAACTGTCGAAATTGCAAAATTAGAATTCCCGTACGTCTGTGCCAGACGGTTATAAATATCTACCGCACTGACCGGCTCCGTTTCCTCAGATAAAATCCGAAAGATTTCTTCCCTCTGCTTCGTCTTCTTTATCTCCTGAGGAAAAGCCAAATCCTCACAATTTTTCATATATACCAAGCACCTTCCTCCATACTCTTCTTTTCTCCCTGAGTCCTTACCTTCCCGCGGATAATTTTCAAACCACAACTCCTGCAAAATCAATTACAATTCCCGCAATTACTCCGATCGCATAAAGCAAAACCGTAATCTTTATATTTTCTTTCAAGTCGTCGTTCACTCGAAACAAAATAAGAAGCCCCACACCCGTTCCGGCCAGCAGCCCCGCCATCATAGAACCAAGTCCCATCATGCCTTTCAGATAAAGCTGCGTAATCGCTATGGAAGAAGCACAGTTAGGTATCAATCCCATTAAGGCCGCTACCATCTGCCCCAGAATAGGTCTGTTCAAGACCAAATTAGAGAGGAAGTCCTCTCCCACAAGATAAATTACCGTATTCAGAACAAAAGAAATCGCAACGATAAAAAAGAAAATATTAAAGGTATGCCGCGCCGCCGATCGGAATATTCCTTCCTCACAGTGGCAGTTTTCATTTTTGCAGACATGACCGATATCCATATGCCCGCTTTCTTCGTGACTGTGTACCTGTATGCTTTTCTTCTTAATCAGCAAATCAATGATAAAGCCGGCCGCCATACCGATTGCCACCTTCATCCCCACAAGCTTCAGAATCACGGATATATGCACCTGCTCAGAAATCAAAATAGGCAGCATTTCATCGGAAGTAGATAAAAATATTGCCATTAATGTACCAAGGGTTATGATTCTTCCTGCATATAAATTGGACGCTGCCGCCGAAAAGCCGCATTGTGGAAAGGCTCCTAATATACTTCCGGGAATGGAACCGAAACGGCCGGATTTTTCTATCGCAGCCTTCGTCTTCTCTCCCATCTTATGTTCCATATATTCCATTGCCAGATAGGTGAGGAATAAAAAAGGAAAAAGTTTCACTGAATCTATCAGCGTATCTATTATTACGTCTAACATAAAAAGCCTCCGTTAACAAACTGTAATGCTACTGTTCAATCACGTTCTTATGCAGCTTAACAGCAAGTGTTAAGCTATTGTGTGAAAAGTAACACAGTAATTTCCGCTATGTTTATTATTGAACTCGTAGTTGCGATTGCAACTCATTCGCAATTATAATAAACACAATAGAGCTGTTTGTCAAGAGAAGCTTTCTGAATTATAAGTGTTTTGTGCTGTGAATAGTAATCGTCTTTTTAATCGCTGTTATGAAACCGAAAGCCGGGCAGTGACATTCTTTTCGTTGATAAAGACACCTTTCAGCCTTTCCATATCGAATTGCCTGGTGAACCATTCGCATTTGCATAAAAACAGATAATATATATTTAACCCGCAGCCATGAATCGTTTCGAAATTTCCCTGTCCTTTGGAAATTATAACCTCCGCCTCGCCTATCGCCTGTCTGGCCTCCTCGGATAAATGGCTTATCTGCGTTCCGGCTATTCCGTTGCCGTTGCCGATTACTTCCACGATTCCCGTAAGTCCCACCGCCCTGGCATCCTCAATGGTAGCATCGTTTAATACAGCCGTTCCCCGCACGATTACCTTTATGTTCAAATAGGGATATTGTTCCTTCAATATTTTAATCAACATCTTATCCGCTACGATCTCCCCGCAGTTATCAGTGAGGTAAACTAACTTTCCGCAAGAAAGCAGATCATTTTGAAACATACGGAAGGTTCCTTCCTCCAGCTTCTCTTCCCTCGCCTTATTAAGTAGCTGCAAGAGCTTATCCCGGCTCACCTGGTTCATTGCACCATAGTCTATATAGTTTGCTGTTCTGGCATAATTCAGCGCGTTTGAAAGTATTTCTTCTTTGCTGCCGCCCATACGGATTCCCTCTTCCAGCTCCTCCTCCATAGACAGCATCATGGAATTAAACTCCTCTTTTTCCTTTTCATAATCAGGAAACTCGCCGAAATACCTCTTATATACAGAGTTGATTTTATACACGAGGAAAGGTGCCGAAGCCTCCGATTCCGCAGAGCCGATAATCCCCGCCACCTCTTTCATATAGGCAGACTTTTTGTTCTCATCCTCTATACTTCGAATACGTTCCTCCTGCCTGTCGATCAGACATCTGATACACAATGAACTCAGTTTCATCCTTTTATCCTTTCATGGAAATTAATTGTCAATCCGATTATGACGGAAAACGAGGATAAATGCAACCAAGCATAGTAAAAAGTTAATGGCAACCACCGAAATTGTCTCGCCGGTCAGGTGATAGTCCGAAGGACTGCGCATGAAATTTCCTATCTGCTGCCCGTAAATATATTTTGACACCTTGCCGATTGTCTCATTAAAATAAGCAATCATGGGAAGAAAAGAAATTACCATACTGATAGGAACTGCCAGCGCGTTAGCACCCATGGAATTATTAGCAAAACCGCCTATGGCCAGGCCAAGTACAATGGAACAAATACAGCCGATGGTCATACACAGCATAAACGCTGCACCACTTCTCACATCGTAGCTGCCCATGGCGAGATAACTGCTGCCCGTCAGCATCGTGCAAAAGAATACAAAGCCTCCGATTCCTAACAAATATTCAACCGGACGTATTCCTGATAAAATCAGCACCCTGAGCGTATTCTTCTCCTTTTCCTCGGATATGATGGATGCGGTTACCACCACAGGAGTAAAGACGGCATGCATGGTGGCAAATATCGAAATAAAAAAATTTGTCTGACCGAGCTGGTCGCCCACCGATGTAGTCATGACCGCTGCGACCAATGGATATACGAAGAACAATACCAATACCTGCGTATTTTTTAAAATATCCTTACACTGCTTTACAAAAACAGCACCTATATGAGAAATATCCGTCTTCATTCCTCAAGCCCCCTTCCTGTCAACGTGAGAAATACCTGCTCTAAATCCGGCTCGGAGGAATGAATAGAGACAACTTCTCCCTGCTTAAAAAGCTCCTCGATCCTTGCCGCGTTCTCAGGCAAATTTGTCAGCATTATCAATTGATCGTTTTTTATAAGTATACTTATCTTGTTTTCTTCGTTATACTTCCGGCACAACTGTACGGGTCTTCCATATTCTATTATTTTTCCTTCATGCAAGAGGGCCACATTATCGCAAAGCTTTGTTGCCTCTTCCATATTATGGGTGGTCAGAAATATCGTTGTACCTTCACTTCTAAGCCTTAACAAAAGCTCATGTATCGACTTCGTAGTCGCAGGGTCCAGACCGCTTGTAGGCTCATCCAGAAATAAAAGCTTCGGCTTATGCAAAATAGCTCTCGCCAGTATCAATCTCTGTTTCATACCCTTTGACAGTTTTCCCGCCGGAGTTTTTTTCTCGGCCAAAAGTCCTACCATGCCGAGAACCTCTTCTATTCTCTTTTTATCGATCTTATATATATTTACGAACAGCTTTAGATTATCATAGCAATTCAACCGCTCATAAATACCGCTGTTATCCATCACCATTCCAATCTCTTTATAATTATTCTCTTTCAGCCTGTCGCAGCTTTCCCCAAACACAAACGCTTCTCCAAAGCCTGCAAGCTGCCCCGTCAAAATTCTAATAAGCGTCGTCTTCCCCGCCCCTGACGGACCCAGCAGCCCAAATATCTCACCTTCCTCTATCTCAAACCCGACATTTCTCAAAACCTCTTTCTCTCCAAAGCTTTTCCCCACATTCACTAACCTGACCGCTTTCATCCAATCCACATCCTTCCTCTATTAATCATCACTGCCTATAAGCCCTACCTTATATGCGCCCCTAGGTTAACTCTTATTTCTCTTTTTATATTCTTGCAGTCTTTCCTCATATACCTTACTCTCATACCTCGTCTTTAACACCATCACCGCCGTACTGGCCCCGAAACATATTCCAAAGGACACCACAAACCCAATCCATCCCTGCCAGGAGTATGCCGGAAACCATCCGAAATAAATGATGAAAACGACCATCAATACCGTAATACAAATTAGCATAAAGACAGTTCTCATCA
>JAEZRJ010000010.1 GCA_023412855.1 Bacillota bacterium
TGGATGTAGATCAGGAAGCTATGAAGGGAACCATCAAGCAGCTCCCCGCAAGAGAGATGATCGATGTTCCGGTTGATGAAATGCTTATAGTCGAGTTATATTCTAAGTAAAATAAGATTTCATTATGGCAAAAAGTTAGGCAGATGAGGAGAAACCTTCTTATCTGCTTAAACGACTTAGATATAATTGTTCGTAAAGGAGGGTATTTGCAGTGTTTGATTTTGAGAGACCCAATATTGAGGTTGCAGAAATCTCTGAAGATAAAAAGTATGGCAAATTCGTAGTTGAGCCTTTGGAGAGAGGTTACGGTATTACGCTTGGCAATTCTTTAAGAAGAATCATGCTTTCTTCTTTACCGGGTACTGCGGTAAGTCAGGTAAAGATTGAAGGCGTTTTGCACGAATTCAGTTCCATTCCGGGTGTAAAGGAAGATGTTACCGAAATTATTATGAATGTTAAAAGCCTCGCTATTAGAAATAATAGCGATACAAATGAGCCTAAGACGGCATACATCGAGTATGACGGCGAAGGTGTTGTAAAGGCTTCCGATATTCAGGTGGATCAGGATATTGAAATCTTAAATCCAGATTTGGTAATTGCTACTTTAAGTGGAAAAGATACAAAGTTGTATATGGAACTTACCATTACTAAAGGCAGAGGTTACGTAGGTGCCGATAAGAATAAGGTAGAGGATCTGCCTATCGGTGTGATTGCGATCGATTCTATTTACACACCCGTTGAAAGAGTAAATGTAACGATTGAGAACACTCGTGTAGGTCAGATTACAGATTACGACAAGCTGACCCTCGACGTGTATACGAACGGAACCTTAGTTCCCGACGAAGCAGTTAGTCTTGCTGCAAAAGTACTCAGCGAACATTTGAGCCTTTTCATCGATTTATCCGAGAATGCTAAGACCGCAGAGGTTATGGTAGAGAAGGAAGATGATGAAAAAGAAAAGGTATTGGAAATGAGCATCGATGAGCTGGAACTGTCAGTTCGTTCTTACAATTGCTTAAAGAGAGCTGGTATCAATACGGTGGAAGAATTGACCAATAAGACATCCGAGGATATGATGAAGGTTCGTAACTTAGGACGTAAATCCTTGGAAGAGGTTTTAGCTAAATTAAAAGAACTCGGATTACAGCTTAATCCCAGTGATGAGTGATTAATTTAAATTTAAAATATGAATTCATATTTTAAATAAATATTCGTGAAAACGCATGTGTAGTAAGTCCAAAGAGCGTATGTGTGCGGGCTCATGATATGGAATCCACATTCGGTAAATAAGTCCAAAGAGCATGGCCGGATGTGCCATAGGGAATTATCCCGATTAAGAGAAAGGAGCCGTAAAAATGGCAAAATACAGAAAGCTTGGCAGAACATCTGACCAGAGAAAAGCATTACTTAGAAATCAGGTAACGAATTTATTGTATAATGGAAAAATTGTTACCACACAGGCAAAAGCGAAAGAAGTTCAGAAAATCGCTGAAGGACTTATCGCACTTGCTGCAAAAGAAAAAGATAACTTCGAGACCGTAAAGGTTACTGTAAAGGTTGCACGTAAGGATAAAGACGGCAAGAGAGTAAAGCAGATCGTTGATAAGGACACGAAGAAGGTTCTTTCTGAGACACACCGTGACAAAGACGGCAAAATCTTAAGAATTGAAAACGGTGTTACTGTAACGGTTTATGATGAAGTAGAAAAAGAAATCAAGAAAGATCTTGCCTCCAGACTGCATGCAAGAAGACAGATGTTAAAGGTATTATATCCGGTAACTGAGGTTCCTTCAACTGCAGCAGGCAGAAAGAAAGCAACGAAGGAAGTTGATTTAGTAGCAAAGCTTTTCGACGAATACGGACCGAAATATGCAACCCGTAAGGGCGGTTATACAAGAATTGTTAAAATCGGACAGCGTAAAGGCGATGCTGCGATGGAAGTTGTTCTTGAGTTAGTGTAATTTCATAGAACTTAAAACGAGATTAAAATATAAAGGGATTGCGAAAGCAGTCCCTTTATTGTGCATTATTTTAAACGATTAAAAGCGGACTCCCAATTTGTATCGGGTTTTATATTGGGTTTAAATGAAAATAAATCGCGCAACATAAATGTAATGTTGTATAATGGTATTAAATATAATAATGACTTAGAAGAAGCAAAAAGCGTCCGATGCTTCAGATTGAGCGATATGATGATGGAGAAAAACAGATGGAAAAAGAATGGTTGAGAAAAGTTGGAAGCATGCAGCAGGAGGCCTATATTCGCAAGATAGAATATTTGGAAGGCAGAGCCGGAGGATTGAAGGCTTATCAGGTTAAGTCCGGCCCTCTTATGTTCACGGCGGCACAGGACAAATGCCTGGATATTACAGAATTATCTTGGAGGGGAATCAATTTCAACTTCATAAGTAAGCCGGGACTGCAGAATGGACAAGCTTATGACCATAATGGCTTTGCCGGACAGAGAAGCATCATGGGAGGAATGTTCTTCACCTGCGGTACAGATAACGTAGGAACGCCCGGAATCGAGCCGCAGAATATGTTTCCCATGCACGGAAGCTTGCGCTCCACGCCAGCGGAGCACGTTTGTGCCGATTGCTTCTGGGAAGATGGCGAATATAAGATCAGACTGTCGGGAGAAATGAGGCAGGCGGCACTATTCGGAGGGAACATCGTCTTAAGACGTACTATTGAGACCAATTACGGCAGCAAGGAGATATTGATTCAGGATGAGTTCGAGAATCAGGCATATGAAACCAGTCCTTTTATGCTGCTTTATCATTTTAATATCGGATATCCCTTGTTGGATGAGAGAACAAGGATATTAATTCCTTCAACTAAGACTTATCTTTTAGGCGAAGACAAAGAGACGCAGCTTCCCTGGAATAAGGTTACGGCACCTCTGGATAGGCTCCCAGAGGAGGTTTTTTACCACGTGCTGGAGGCGGATGAGGAGGGAATTGCGAGTGTATCTGCATATAATGAAAATATTGGTGCCGGACTGGAAATTAGCTTTCAGACGAAGCATCTGCCTCGGTTTACTCAGTGGAAATCCATGGCTTCCGGAGATTATGTTATGGGTTTTGAACCTTGCAACTGTCACGTCAAAGGCCGGGAATGGGAAAGGGAGAACGGTACGCTCCCCGTAATTGAGGCAGGAGAGAAGAAGGTGGTAGAATTGAAGCTTCATATTATGGAATAATGCAGAGTGACCCAGGCAAGCATGGAATAATGGAAGATAACATAGGTAAGCGTAAGCACGGAATAATAGGGAGCGACGCAGGCAAGCTTATAATAATGAAGAATGGAGTAGGCAGTATTGAAATAGCGACAAGTGATACATGAGAGTTCAAAATAGCGGAGAACGACGCGGGAAAGGAAGAAGGATATGGCAAAAAGAATGTTGGATTGTACGGCTTCAGATTTTTCAAGGTTTACAAAGGAAGATTATTTAAGCTCCATTGCAGGAAGCGAGGGGCGGGTCGTAGCGTGCGAATGTATCGGAATCACTATGCCGGTGCTTGCAGATGTGACCAACGCGGAATTCGTAGCAGCCATGGGAGCAGATATATTGCTTCTCAATATGTTCGATGTTACTAAGCCTGTGATATGCGGGCTTCCTAAGGTGGATCAGGAAGAAGCGGTTCGGGAGTTAAAGCGCCTTACCGGAAGGATGATAGGAATCAATCTGGAGCCCGTGGAGGATGCTATCGCGGAAGGAAACAAAGGAACGCTGTGGGAAATGTCCGAAGGACGCAGAGCGACGTTGGATAACGCGGGAAGAGCGTGTGATTTAGGCGTGGATATGGTTCTGCTTACGGGTAATCCGGGCAATGGCGTGAGCAATAAGGCGATTACTGATTCTCTGAGAGCGATGTCCTCTGAATTGGGAAATAAGCTGATTCTGGCGGCAGGAAAAATGCATGCTTCAGGGATTATCGGAGAAGGCGGAGAGAATATTATTACAAGAGATGACATAAAAGAATTTGCAGAGGCGGGAGCGGATATTATTCTTCTGCCTGCTCCGGGAACAGTTCCCGGAATCACTATGGAATATGTAAGGGGACTGGTTGCCTATGCTCACAGCTTGGGAGCACTGACGATAACCGCAATCGGGACATCCCAGGAGGGAGCGGATGTCGAGACAATTAAGCAAATTGCGCTTATGTGTAAGATGACGGGAACGGATATCCACCATATCGGTGATTCCGGCTATCCGGGAATGGCGGCACCGGAAAACATAATGGCATATTCGGTGGCCATTCGGGGAGTGCGGCATACGTATCACAGAATGGCGGTGTCAATTAACCGGTAAAGTTATTCCGGCACCTTCTGGAAGTGCTGATAATCCTTGAGGGAGTTCCAATTACCGCCCCATGTAAAGCCGTGTTCTGTAAAAAGCTTGTAGCATAAATCATTTTCATCAATTTTATAAGCGAATTCTTTGGAACGGTCTGCATATGTCTCACTTCCCTGAGGTGAGATATATGTGGTACCGTCATTTTTATATACTACGTAAGGATTATAAAAAGGGTTGATATCGATGGCGAGTCCCAGAGCATGTTTCGAAAGGCTCGTGGTGCCGTCCACTAACCTATAATTGAAGCAAGAGGTGTTGTTATCCAACATGGACAGCACATCATCTCCGCTGTATTCATCAATTAGTGATATCTGTTCTATTTGATATTCATTTCGATACAGTTCGTAAAAGATTTCCACAAGGTCCTGCGCGATTGCTTTGTTGCAGATTAATTCGCCGGTTCGCTCGATACCCTTGAAATTATAATAAAGTACGCTCACATACCGCAGGTCGTCATAACTGACTTGTATTTTCTCGGAAGAGGATACAACATTTACGGCTGCAACTGCAGTAGTATTTTTGTCGGCTTCAGTAATAGGATAAGAAATTCCGGTGATCTTTTTCTTGATTTCATCGGAAAGAGGCTCATAATAAAAGCCTTGTTCATATACACTTCTATCGGGATTAGTGTCCATTTCCTCTTCTTTCACGCCGGGGTCAGGCGTTATTTCGCCTGCCTTATTATCACTACTATCTATATTGTCAATGGGCTGTCCGCTAGAACTGCTTTCTTTGTCAGTGTTTTCCAATTCGTTTTCACTGTCTGTGACTTTGGCAGATGTGTCTGCCTCTTTCGTCTTGTAGGCAATTTCCGGATTTTTAGCCGCATATTCGGCCAGTGTCTCCGAGTGGGAGCAGGCTCGTACAAAGATAGAGCTAAAGATGATGATGCCAGCTATTAAAATAAGAGGTTTCGATATTTTCTTAAAGTCCATGATATTTTCCTTTTAATATAATATTCTGCAAAAGCAGTATATCACATTTTTATGAGATTGTCGTGCAGGAAAGGCTAAATAATGAGTGCAATGCCTTGTAATTATCAATATTTTCTAGTACAATAAAAAACGTGACTAAATGTAAACTAATCTAAGGGTTTAGGATAACAAATGGGAATTATAGAAGCCAAAAAATTAATTTTTGAATATATCAGACGGGATGAGGACGGCAATGTGGAGGGAATCACCCGTGCGGTGGATGAAGTGGATCTGGACGTGAAGCAGGGAGACTTTGTCGCTATTCTCGGACACAACGGTTCCGGCAAATCCACACTGGCAAAGCATATGAACGCGATTCTCTATCCTACAGAGGGAACAGTCTGGGTTGACGGCAAGGATACGACTAATGAGGAATATCTTTGGGATATCAGGCAGAATGCGGGAATGGTTTTTCAAAATCCGGACAACCAGATCATCGGTCAGGTGGTAGAAGAGGACGTGGGGTTCGGACCGGAAAATATGGGTGTCCCTACAAAGGAAATATGGGAACGGGTGGAAGAGAGTCTGAAAGCAGTAGGAATGTATAAATATAGAAAGCATTCGCCTAACAAGCTGTCGGGAGGACAGAAGCAAAGGGTATCGATTGCCGGAGTTATCGCGATGCATCCTAAGTGCATCATATTGGATGAGCCAACGGCCATGCTCGATCCCAACGGCCGCAAGGAGGTGATCCGGGCGGTTCGCGCACTGAATCAAGCGGAGGGTATTACGGTAATACTTATTACCCATTATATGGAAGAAATTATTTACGCGGATAGAGCAGTAGTTATGGATAAGGGACATATCGCCATGCAGGGCACACCGAGAGAAATTTTTTCTGAAGTGGAAAAGCTGAAGGAACTGCGTCTGGATGTGCCGCAGGTTACCTTGTTAGCTTACGAACTGAAAAAAAGCGGGATAAATCTTCCGGATGGGATTTTGACCTGCGAAGAGCTTATGTACGAGCTTAAATTGTAGTACTTAAGCGGCAAGGAAGAGAGATAGCGCGCGAAAAAGGCGCGAATGAGGTAGAAACAAATGGCAATCATTTTGGACCATGTTAGCTATGTATATGAAAAAGGAACATCGATGGAGATAGCGGCCTTAAAGGACATTAATCTCGTAATACCCGATGGTCAGTTCATAGGGCTTATCGGGCATACGGGCTCCGGCAAGTCCACGCTGGTACAGCATTTGAACGGACTTATGAATCCAACATCGGGACATATCTATTATAATGGCGAAGATATAGGGGATGCCGGTTTCAACAAGAAGAAATTGAGGAGTGATGTGGGACTTGTGTTCCAGTACCCTGAGCATCAGCTTTTTGAAATAGATGTTTTTTCGGATGTGTGCTTCGGCCCCAAGAATATGGGACTTACGGAAAAGGAAGTACAGCTGCGCGCCTATGAGGCCTTAAAGCAGGTGGGACTGGAGGATGAGTATTTTTACCAGTCTCCTTTTGACCTGTCTGGGGGACAGAAACGAAGGGTTGCTATTGCCGGTGTGCTTGCTATGAAGCCGGAGGTGCTCATTCTGGATGAGCCGACGGCGGGACTGGACCCGAAGGGTCGGGATGAGATACTGGATCAGATAGCAAAGCTTCGTGAAGAAACAGGAATTACGGTAGTTCTCGTTTCCCATAGCATGGAGGATGTGGCGAAATATGTGGACCGCATCATTGTAATGAACCAGGGAGGCGTTATGTATGACGATGAGCCGAGAAACGTGTTTGGCCACTACAAGGAGCTGGAGGAAGTTGGACTGGCAGCGCCTCAGGTGACCTATATTATGCAGGCATTTCGGGAAAAGGGATATTTAGTGAATGCGGATGTGATTACGATTGAAGAAGCCAGAGATGAGATTCTGAGGGTACTTAATAGGTAGGAAATCTGGTAAAAGAAAGACAATAAGTCATCAACGGATCGCGTGATATAGGATAGGATGTAAGGCAAAAAATAGGATGTATAAGGTAGATTAGCCGTGTTAAAGT
The DNA here is from genome assembly GCA_023412855.1 of Bacillota bacterium. Classification (GTDB taxonomy): domain Bacteria; phylum Bacillota; class Clostridia; order Lachnospirales; family Lachnospiraceae; genus Kineothrix. The sequence goes on from JAEZRJ010000010.1 coordinate 7,328, forward strand.
TATATATGGTAGATTTATTTTCAAATTGCCAAAATAGGAGAAGAGATGCTAAGAGATATTACATTAGGACAATATTATCATGCAGATTCGGTAATACATAGGCTTGACCCTCGAGTGAAGCTGGTTACTACGCTGCTGTTTATTATTTCCTTATTTATAGTAGATAATTTTATAGGTTATGCCATTGCGGGTGTGTTCCTTATATGTCTCATAAAAGTGTCCAAGGTTCCCTTCCGATTTATCGTCAGAGGTATGAAAGCCATTGTGTTCTTGCTCATTTTGGCGGTAGTGTTCAATCTCTTTTTGACGCCGGGGGAGGTGCTGTTTACCTTTTGGAAGCTGACGATAACGAAGGAAGGTATACGAACGGCAGTGTTTATGGCAATCAGGTTGACCTTTCTGATTATAGGTTCTTCCCTGATGACGCTTACCACTACGCCGAACCAGCTGACAGACGGCATGGAAAAGCTGTTGTCCCCGCTTAAAAAGCTGCATGTACCGGTACATGAGATTTCCATGATGATGGCGATTGCACTCCGGTTTATTCCTATTTTATTAGAGGAAACTGATAAGATAATGAAGGCTCAAATTGCAAGAGGTGCAGATTTTGAAAGCGGCAATCTGATTAAAAAAGCGAAAAGTCTCGTACCGCTTCTTGTGCCTCTTTTCCTTTCTGCTTTTCGCCGTGCCAACGATTTGGCGATGGCGATGGAAGCGAGATGTTATAGGGGAGGAGACAACCGCACGAAGATGAAGCCGCTTGTGTACCATAGACAAGATGCATTCGCTTATGCGGCGGCGTGGTCATATGTAGCTTTTTGCGTTTATTTTGGGAGAATTTTTACATTATGAAGCGTGTGATGTTGACGGTAGCTTATGACGGTACCGCGTACAGCGGTTTTCAAGTGCAGGAGAATGCGAGAACAATTGAAGGAGAGCTAAATAGGTGCTTATCCGGGCTTCTTTCGGAGGATATTAAGGTAATCGGAGCGAGCAGGACGGATGCAGGAGTCCATGCACTCTGTAACGTGGCGGTGTTCGATACGAATGCCAGAATGCCAGGAGAGAAGATTTCTTATGCGCTGAATCAACGGCTGCCGGAGGATATTCGTATACGCAGGTCCGAAGAGGTAGAGGCGGATTTTCATCCCCGTCACTGCGAGAGTCGGAAAACGTATGAGTATAGAATCATCAATTCTCAGTTCCCTCTGCCGACGAAAAGGCTTTATACCTATTTTACTTATAATCCTCTCGACGCAGGCAGGATGCAGACTGCGGCGGCTTATCTCGTCGGCAGGCACGATTTCAAAAGCTTTTGCAGCATAGCCAGCCAGGCAGAGACCACGGTAAGGACTATATATGATCTACAGGTAGAGCAGGAAAATGAGGAAATCATAATTCGTGTGACTGGAAATGGCTTTCTATATAATATGGTAAGGATTATTGCAGGAACGCTCATGGAGATAGGAAAAGGGCGACGGGAGCCGGAATGTGTGCCGGATATTCTGAATGCGTTGGATAGAACGGCTGCAGGGCCGACAGCTCCGGCTTGTGGACTTATGTTAACTAAATATGAGTTCCTCTAATGAGCACTTGCTTGCGGCAAACGCAGTTTGACAAGCAGCGCTGAACACAGAGCTTGCATCAATAAAGTAAACTTTGGACAAACAGCATAAAATCGGGAAAATTTGTTGAAATTAAGGTTGACACACGCGGAAGCGTATAATATAATAATTCAATGTGACAATGTTTAATAATGTAATGCCAAAGCCCCGGCAACGCATTATAAATATAATGGCGAAGGAACTCGCGATGCGTGTTTCCTGCGAGAAGAAAGCTTGTCGGTAAGCGAACCGAAGGTGTGGCCGGACATCCGCACCATGGTCAGATTACAGACGGTAACAATGAAAAGAGAATAGTTTGATTTATGAAAATCAGACGAAGAAAATTGATTTAAGGTTGGAGGTAACATAATGAAAACTTTTATGGCTAGTCCGGCTACTATCGAGAGAAAATGGTATGTAGTTGACGCTACTGATATGACACTCGGACGTTTGGCATCTGAAGTTGCTAAAGTTTTAAGAGGTAAGAACAAACCGATTTTTACACCTCATATCGATACAGGTGATTATGTAATTGTAATTAATGCGGCAAAAATAAAAGTAACAGGTAAGAAATTAGATCAGAAAATTTACTATCATCACTCCGATTATGTAGGCGGTATGAAAGAGACTACATTGAAGGAAATGTTAGCAAAGAAACCTGAAAGAGTTATAGAACTTGCTGTGAAAGGCATGCTTCCCAAGGGACCTTTAGGAAGAGATATGTACAGAAAACTTCATGTATACGCAGGCGCAGAGCACAATCAGATAGCTCAGAAACCTGAAGTATTAACATTTTAATTAAGAGGACTGAAAGGAGAAGATTAAAATGGCTAAAGCAGCAAATTGCTACGGAACTGGTAGAAGAAAAAAATCGATTGCAAGAGTATATTTAATACCCGGCAAAGGTAATATCATTATAAATAAGAGAGATATCAATGACTATTTTGGATTAGAGACATTAAAGGTTATCGTTCGTCAGCCTCTGACCGCTACGGATACATTGGACAAATTCGACGTAAAGGTTAACGTACACGGCGGCGGATATACAGGCCAGGCTGGTGCTATCAGACACGGCATTGCAAGAGCATTGCTTCAGGCTGATGTAGATTTCAGACCGGTACTTAAGAAAGCAGGCTACTTAACGAGAGATCCTCGTATGAAAGAAAGAAAGAAATACGGTCTCAAAGCCGCAAGACGCGCACCTCAGTTTTCTAAGAGATAAGCAGTTATCTGCGAATCAAAACGCATATCAAAGCCCCGGAATGCTTGCATTCAAGGGGCTTTTGTTATGCGCTTTGATTCATTGGAATGCAAGAAATGACTGAGATGAAGAGAAGCGGAATCGGGGTTTTTTATTTGTTTAAATAGCGAGGACCGCTTGAAAATGGTATCAAAATTTAGAGGTAACTTACACGTAACTGGCAGATAATTGACAAACAAAAAGATATACGAAATAGAAAAATTATTGATTGTAAGGAAGAAATCCGTATGATAGAATATGCACAAGGACAATCGTGTTGCAGGGTGTGTTGACCTCATTCTAAAAGAATGGGGGTGATGCCTATGAAAAATCGTTTTGATTTTAAGGATTTAATGACCTTTGGTCTATTCCTTTTGGCATTACTTACATACGTTTTTACGTTTTGTAAGTAGCTGTACATAGCAAAAACCACCCTATAAACTTTGGACGGTTAAGGGTGGCTTTGCTTCTCATATAATCGGTCAACCCCTTGTGGGCGGTTGTTCCTTTTCTATCTATAATATATCATAAGAATTTACTTAATTCAACAGAAATTTGTGCAATAAAGCAGTGCGTGGCGTTGTAAGAATCTGTGGGTAACTGACACATAACTGACAAGCATGCATGAGATGCCTTAAAATCAGCCTTTTAAGTTCTCAAAGAGATAATGCTCAGGACAACGTATTACAATTCAAAACGATTCAGAACCTCTCAGGACATTGATATTTTTCAGGTGAATTGTGGTAAAATCTCAATCGATACGTCTGACACATTTCTATATTGTCAGATTGACAATATTATTTTGGAGAATCAGTAAAATGGAACCATATTATTATAGTCAGATGAACAAACAGCAGCAAAGAATTTATCAAGTTATCAAGAGCGGTCTAGAGTCTCTTTCACAAAGCTTTGATGTTCAAAGAATGGAAGGAACAGAGTTGAGCGACATTTTTTACAAGTTAAGATTGGATTGTCCGGAGATATTTTATGCTTCGACATTTCACTATTCGTTCTACGAAGATTCCACACTGGTAAAAATAAAGCCGGTTTATTTATTTGAAAAAAATAAAATCAGAGAGCATCAGATGGCGATGAGCGCCAGGGTAGAGAAGCTTGCCCGGGTAGTAAAGGATAAAAGTGATTGGGAAAAAGAGCAATATATTCATGATTTTATCTGTGAAAACGTGACGTACGATAAATTAAAGAAACAATATTCACATGAAATCCTGGGACCATTGGGACAAGGTGTTGGCGTTTGTGAGGGAATTGCAAAAACTGTGAAGATTCTTTGTGATCAGCTGTCAATTCCTTGTATTGTTGCCATTTCTGAAAATAATCCGGAAAAGCGTATCAAATATCGTCATGCATGGAATGTAGTTCGAATCAATGGAGTATGGAATCATCTGGATGCTACTTTCGATAATACTTTAGGGAAAAGAGACGTGCGGTATGATTATTTCAATTTGGATGATAAGAGTATTTTCAAGGACCATGAGCCTGTGATATACAAAATCCCAGCGTGTAGCGAAGGGAATCATTTTTACTATAAAGAGAAGAAACTTTCATTTACCAAACTGGAAGATGTGGCAAAGCGTTGCCAACAAGCAATCAAAAAAGGAAAAGTTTTAATCTTTCATTGGAGAGGTGGTTATCTCACCAGGGCTGTCATGGAGGAAATATTGCATATCATAGCTGAGGCCGCCAAGGAAAAGAGCAGGTACAGTCAAGTTTCTATAAATAGGGTACAGGCAGTAATCTGTGTGAAGTTCTTTGAGGAGCAGGTGAAAGATTCGGTAAAGATAGAGGATGCCTACAAAGAAGAGAATGATGCAACCTTGTAGGAGGTATAGAAAGTATATTATTATTAGATGTGCATACTAACTTGTCCCCCACCAAAATCAATATTTATAAGATTCTATAGTTAGGGGACACCTTTCAAAGAGATAAGCAGTTATCTGTGAAGCGAAATCGAGGCTTCTTATCACATTTCAGATAGAATGACAGCAATCTTATAGTATATATGATATCTAACAGAGAGTCCTCCGGCTAACTATAATTTAACACTGGCAAACTATCATAAATGTAATTATGAATTAACAAGCATTATTATTTTCCTATCTGCCTATTGACAATATAAAATGATTTGATATAATCATCTGTAATAACATAAGAAAAGCAAAGACGGAAAAAGTAATTTATTGGAATCATTCAGAGAGAAAAACATTTGGTGAAAGTTTTTCATGTAGGAAAATAAATGAAGACCATTCCAGAGCTGTAATACTGAATTAGGTAAGTGTTACCGTATGACTGCGTTAAAGTATAGGATTTGTTAGAATCTGAAGTGAAAAGTTAAGGTGGAACCGTGCATTAGAATTTGTGCACCCTTAAATTAATGGTAATATGCCGTTGATTTCAGGGTGCTTTTCTTATGTTGAAATTTATTAAAATGCCGCAGAGGCATATTGTGGAAGGAGAACATAGGAAATGAAAGTTAGTATGAAAGATGGAACGGTGAAAGAGTGTAAATTTGAAGATGAGTTAGGAAAAGAGGCTTTTTGGCACACAGCTTCGCATGTTCTGGCACAGGCAGTTAAGCGTATTTATCCATCTGCGAAATGTGCGATCGGACCGGCGATTAGGGAGGGATTTTATTATGATTTTGAATTTGATTTTATCTTTTCGAATGAGCATCTGAAAAGAATTGAAGATGAAATGAAGAAAGTGGTAAAAGAGAATTTGATATTACGAAGATTTGAGTTGAGCAGGGAAGAAGCAATTTCATTGATGTCGGAGAAAAACGAACCTTATAAGCTCATGTTGATAAATGATTTGCCGGCAGAAGAAAAAATTAGTTTCTATGAGCAAGGTGAATATGTAGATTTATGTGCAGGGCCTCATATTTCTAATACAAATTTGATAAAAGCTTTTAGATTGACAACAATAGCAGGTGCTTATTGGCGTGGAGATGAAAAAAATAAAATGCTCACAAGAATTTATGGTGTGGCATTTCCGAAAAGTAATCAGCTGGAAGAATATCTTGAGTTGCAGGAGGAAATAAAAAGAAGAGATCATAGAAAACTGGGAAAGGATTTGGGTTTATTTACATTATTGGAGGAAGGACCCGGATTTCCTTTTTTTCTTCCGAAAGGAATGATTCTAAAGAATTCATTGATAAATTATTGGCGGGAAATTCATGAAAGGGAGGGGTATCATGAAATATCTACTCCGATTATACTAAATCGAGATTTGTGGCAGACATCCGGACATTGGGATCACTATCGTGAAAATATGTATACTACAGTTATTGAGGACATGGATTATGCTATTAAGCCTATGAACTGTCCCGGAGGGATGCTTGTATATAAGCAGCAACCACATTCCTACCGTGAGTTACCAATAAGAATAGGGGAACTTGGTTTAGTTCATCGCCATGAAAAATCAGGTGCGTTACATGGATTAATGAGAGTACGTAGTTTTACACAGGATGATGCGCATATTTTTATGACACAGGAGCAGGTTACAGAACAAATAGTGGGTGTAATTTCTTTAATCGACGAGGTATATAGAAAATTTGGATTTAAATATTCTTTGGAATTATCTACTCGGCCAGAGAATAGTATCGGTAGTGATGAAGATTGGGAATTAGCAACGGAGAGCCTTAAAACAGCGCTGGAAGTAACAGAGAAAAAGTATGTGATAAACGAAGGTGACGGAGCGTTCTACGGTCCCAAAATTGATTTTCATTTAGAAGATTCCATGGGAAGAACATGGCAGTGCGGAACCATTCAATTGGATTTTCAATTACCGCTTAGATTTGATGCAGAGTATATAGGAGCTGATGGTGAGCGGCATAGGCCTATTATGATCCATAGAGTAGTTTTTGGATCGATAGAAAGATTTATTGGAATTTTAATAGAGCATTACGCAGGGAAGTTTCCCTTATGGCTGGCTCCTGTTCAAGTGAAAATTTTGCCGATTTCCGACCGTTTCATTTCGTATGGCAAAGAAGTAATGAATGCACTGAAATCAATTGGAATTCGCTGTGAAATGGATTCCAGAACAGAGAAAATAGGTTATAAGATTCGTGAAGCGCAGTTGGATAAAGTTCCATATATGATTGTTGTTGGTCAAAAGGAAATGGAAAGCGGGTCAGTTTCGGTTAGAAAAAGGGATGCAGGAGATTTAGGAAGTATTGAAATGAGTGAATTTATCACTGTACTAAAAAGTGAAATGGAAGGGGAAAATGAAAGCTACAATTGTATTGATCGCAGATGATGAAGTTGAAAACTATGGGAGGAAAATACTTTTTGAAGCCCATCGTATTGGGAAGGTGGGTTTTGAAATGACAAGATTACCATTTCATGTATCGCTAAAGCAACCATTCGTAGTACCAAGCCTTGAAGAAATAGAAGATTTTTTTGATGAATTCGTAGAAAAAGTAAGTCCTATAGAAGTGGATTTTGACGAATTAGTTGTATATCCTAATGATGCTATTGGCGGAGAACCATCCGGATGTTTAAGTATCAGAGTTAAAAAAGCATTAGAGCTTGAAAGACTGCAGAGAGATTTATTTGCAAATTTAGAGAAAAGATTTGGCCCATGTCCAGCACCTTTTGATGATGATTATATTTTTCATATGACAGTAGCTATCGGCAAAGTGCCATATAAAAATTACGAAAGGGCATATAATGTACTCTGCAAAAGCAATTATAATAGAGGTTTTAAATTCCATAAAATCGGATTGTTGTATTATGACAATGATAATATTCTTCCGGGAACTTATTTTTGCTATAAAACGGTTGATTTGAAACAATCATTGTAAAAAAATAATTTGATTTGATGTGAATGTTTTGGGCAGTAAATTGTAATTGCCAAGCCATAAGAAAAATACTTAATGAAATACTATAAAAATATTAACACATATTGTATAATATTGCGTAGAGTAGTATCTTGATATAATAATGATCGAAAGATATTAAGGGAATAGATATGTATCAGTTGCTCGAATATTTTTATGGGAGGATTATTTTTTTATGAGAAAATTAGTTATGTTTGCATAGCACTAGCTATTGCAATTTTATAATATGAAATTTGTTATAGCTATTGCTAACCTAAAGGATTAATAATTTAGGAGGCAAATATGGGCTATAGAAAAGCGGAAGAAATTCTGCCAGCGGAAATAATAGAGTTAATACAAAGATACGTGGATGGAGAAAGCATTTATATTCCCAGGAAAGAAAATCAAAGAAAAGAATGGGGAGACAAAACATTTATACGTCAGGAATTGGAAGACAGAAATTTTCAAATATTTGCGGACTTTCAAAATGGGTATAAGGTTCAAGAATTATCAATTAAGTATTTTTTATCTGAGAAAAGCATTCAACGTATTTTGCGTAAATTGAAATGAATACTGTCATGTTTGAGCTGATTCAAAGAAATTTGTATTGGCTCATTTTTTTTTAGAAAAATGTTTAAGGTAGGAATTGAATGTAACACCTTCTAAAATGAAATAAGAAATTAATACAGGAGGAACATTTTTATGACTACACCCGTTTGTTTTGCATAGCAAAGGCTATTGCAAATAAAAAATCAAATGATTATGTAATAGCACTTTGCAAATCCATTGATATGTTCTAAAGGAGATGCAAAATGAGCTATTTAAGAAAAATAGAATATACGATAATACCGGAGGAGTCTTTTAAAATTTTAAGAAATTGCTCGGGATGCGGTTGTAAAGCAGTGTTCCATAATACAAATCGTTTTCGCGTAAATGCAAATGGAAATAAAATAGATGTATGGTTGATTTATCAATGTATAAGATGCAAACATACGAATAACTTGACAATCTATGAAAGATGTAAGCCGGAGTCCATATTGCAGCAGGAATATGAGGGATATTTAAGTAATTCCGGTAAATTAACGTTTGAGTATGGAACAGACAGTAAGTTTTTCGCTCGGAATAAAGCAGAAGTTGATTGGTCGGATATAAAATATATAATCAATAGACAAAACGGTATGATAGCCGGAAATGATAAATTTTTTCAGGAAGGTGATTTATTGGTAATCAGCAATAGTTATGCGCTCAAAATACGAACTGATAAAGTAGTATCTGAGATTTTAAATCTTACGAGATCCAGAATAAAAGGATTGGAGAAATCAGGCGCTATTATTGTGACAGAAGAAAGACAAGAACATAAAATCATTATTAAAATAGAAAAACATATAAATAATGAAAGAACCATTTGAAGTAAAAAAGTTGTAGCCAGGATAATATTTCAAGAAAGAGATTTAATGAGCTATCTTATGTTACCTGGAGATTCAACTTTGAAGGCCGATACAAAAAGGTACAGACTATCGACGCTCCAAAGTCCAAAATAATAATTCAAATAAAATATCTTCAATACTTTCGGTTGTTGAGAATCTCATTTTTGTACCTCTTTTTTGATTGACGATAAATTAATAATATGCTATATTATCTCATAATAATAAATGGAGGCAGCCATAATGAATCAGTATCAACAATTTGAATTGTTGAATAGGGACGACGATTTATAGCGCTTGTAACTGTGATGTATGAATCATAGGTGCAAGCGCTAAAGGTGTTGTGCCTATGTGGAAATAGATACTAAGAGCCACATTGGTAAATTAATTTTACTTTGTGTGGCTCTTTTTTGAACCATACGGGTAACTGAAAGGTTGTGATTGTATGGGACATATAGATTATGTCCTCATGGATTTATAAAAATATTCTTAGCAAAATTAAATCCAGGAGGAATTATAAGATGAAAAAAATAGAAGGAAAAACAGAAAAAATAGTTGTGGAAGCGGATGAGCTGAAAAATCATATAGGTAATATGGTGCAAATACATGGCAGCATATATAAAATCAGAAAAATGAGTGATTTTGCATTTGTATTATTAAGGACGAAAAGAGAAATTGTCCAGTGCATATATACAAAGGAAATATCGGAATTTTCATTAGAAGAACTGGAGGAAGAAAGCTGTGTTATAGTATCTGCATATGTTCAGCAAGAAAGCAGATCAAAAACAGGATATGATCTTCAAATTAAAAATATTAACGTGCTGTCGACTCCCGAAGCATCCAGCCCAATTGTGATCAATAATAAGTTTGTAGATACCTCGATTGAAAAATTGCTCGATTTTAGGCCAATTACATTAAGAAATGAAAAAGAGCGGGCGATATTTAAAATTCAGGAAGGAATAGTGGATGGAATACGAGAGTTCTTAAAAAAAGAAAGATTCACAGAAATCCGTACTCCTAAAATTGTTTATGCCGGTGCGGAAGGTGGTGCTAACATATTCCAGCTTGAGTATTTTGGGAGAAATGCTTATTTGGCGCAGAGCCCGCAGTTCTATAAACAAATGATGGTTGGAGTATATGAGAGAGTGTTTGAAATAGCACCGGTTTATCGGGCTGAGAAGCATGATACTTCCCGACACTTGAATGAGTATACAAGTGTAGACTTTGAAATGGGGTATATTGACAGCTTTGAGGAAATCATGCAAACAGAAACAATGATGTTGAGATATACGTTTCAATATCTGGAAGAAAATTATGAACCTGAAATAAAGCTGTTAAAAATAAACTTGCCATTTGTTCATGAGATTCCGGCGGTCAAATTTAAAGAGGCAAAAGAACTGATCGCAAAAGAGTATCACAGGGAAATAAATGATTTTGATGATTTTGAACCGGAAGAAGAAAAATTACTTTGCAGATGGATAAAAGAAAAAACCGGAAGTGATTTCGTTTTTGTAACAGGATATCCAAGCAAAAAACGCCCTTTTTATGCGATGGAGAGTAAAGAAAATCGGGAAGAAACCTTAAGCTTTGACCTTTTGTTCAGAGGATTAGAAATTACTACGGGCGGCCAAAGAATACATTCCTATCGGGAACAGTTTGAAAAGATGAAGAGGAGAGACATGGATATAGAGCAATTTGAAAGCTATCTCATGATGCATAAATATGGCATGCCTCCGCATGGGGGATTAGGGCTTGGGTTGGAACGTTTCACCAGTAAATTATTAGAACAGGATAATGTGAGATTTTCAACATTATTCCCCAGAGACATCAATCGGTTAGTTCCATAGGGCAGAATACTATTTGATGAAAATATGTTTGGCTTTTTGGCGTGAATAAGGCTCTGTAGCTAAGGGACACCTATAAAAAAGATAATTTAAATAAAAGATACAAACTCAGGAAATCCTTCTGTTCTCGTTCAAAGGGACAGAATGTGAACCGGGGTTCCTATGTACAAGGCGGGCGGCGTAAGCTGTCCGCCTTGTGCTGTTACGCGATGTTTTCTTGTTCCACATTTTCCGCATCTTCTGCGGTGACCTGCTCTACGCTGTCCATGATGCCCACATCCCGATAGACGATGCGGATTGCCTGCTCTGCGGTACGGGAGTATCGGGTACTTTTTTCTCCTACTTCAATCCTTGCAATAAACAGCCGCAGGATTTCGGGAGTCAGCTCACGAATCTCGGTGTACCGCTTGGCTTTTTCGATAAACGCGTCCACATTTGAGGCGGAGTCCGTCAGCTTTTGCAGCTTGGCTTCCTTGACCGGAATCACATCCCTCAGTGCCCTCTGCTCGTCATTGTAATCGGCTGACAGCATACGGAACTGCTCATTGGTCACCCGCCCCAGCACGTTGTCCTCGTAAAGTCGCTTAAACAGTGCGGTCAATTCCGTATCCCTGCGCCGTGCCGCATCCAGCTCTTTTTGCAGACTGTTCATCTCTTTCCGCAGCTCCACCGAGTTTTTGCGGTTGATGTACGCTGCAAAGAGGGCTTCTTTTTGTCTGGCGAAATGGGTCACCCTGCGCAGATCGTCAAGGATAATGCGCATCAGATCGTGTTCCCGGATGTAGTGGGAGGAGCAGACCTCCTTACCCCTTTTCTTGTAGGTATAGCACATGAAGTTGTTTTTTATGGCGTCCATTGTGTGTGCCCGGTGCAGGACGAGGGGCTTGCCGCAGTCCATGCAGAACACCAATCCAGAGAATAAATTCGGCTCGTCCATCTGCTTGGGTGTGCGCTTTTTCCGTTGCCGAAGCTCCTGCACCAAATCCCACTGCTCCTGTGTAATCAGGGCCTCATGGGTATCCTTTACCAGAACCTGCTCCGCTTCATCGTGATAAACAGCCTTTTTATTCTTGTAGGACAGGGTGGTTGTCCGCAGTCCCGGCATGTGCCCAAGATAGGTTCTGTTGTTCAGAATGCCCGTCACCGAACTTGATGTCCAGCGGTAAGGGCTGGTGGTGTCCAACGATTTGTGCTCCGCGCCTGTCCTGCGGTAATAGGTGTTGGTGGGATTGAGCACCTGCTCCTGCGTAAGAATCCGGGCAATCTGGTTGGGGCCTTTCCCGCCTGCACACAGGCTGAAAATACGCTGCACAACGGGTGCGGTTTCCTCATCCGGGACGATGCCCTTGCGGACACTTTCGTCTTTCCGGTAGCCGTAGGGCGGCCTGCCGCCGAGGATTTCCCCGCGCTCCGCCTGCATCCGCTTGACCGCACGAACCTTTTTGCTGGAGTCCTTCGCGTGAAGCTCGTTGAACCAATTCCTCATCGGCGTGAAGTCATTGCTGCTTTCGTACAGGGAATCCACGCCGTCATTGATGGCGATGAAGCGCACACCGCAGCTTGGAAACACCAGTTCTGTCAGCCTGCCCACCTCTAAATATTCTCTGCCCAAGCGGGACAGGTCTTTGACGATGAGGGTCTGTACCTGTTCGCTTTCGATGAGTGCCATCACTTCATTCCACGAAGGGCGGTTGAAGTTTGTGCCCGAAAACCCGTCGTCATAGAGAAATTTGATATTGCAAAAGCCATTCTCCTGCGCGTATTTTTCCAGCATATGCTTCTGGTTTGTGATGCTGTTGGAGTCGCCCTTGACATCATCCTCCTGACTGAGCCTTGCATATAAAATCGTATATTTCTCTTGGTTTGCCATAGCCATTTTCTCCTTTCTTGCGGCAAACCGGTACGGTACTACACAGCATACCGCAACCATCTCCGCAAGTCTACTGAAATCAACGGGCTTGGGCTTCTTTTTTCAGCTCGGCATCGATGAGCTTCAGCAGTCTGTCCGTAGGGGTGCAGTCCGCTTTCGGCGGGAATACGGAGCAAATCCCCTCAATAACCATGCTTCGCTGCGCGGTGGTTTGGTCGGTATCGAAGCATACCAGTGCGTCCTCAAAGCAGGGTGCGGCTCTTCCGTTTTCCATTTCCTCATGAACAACCTCGGTGGTTTCATAGGCGCCGAGTACGCCTGTCTGCAGATAATGCTGTCCGATTTTTTGTTCTCTGTCCATCGATCACTTCTCCTTTTTTGGTTTTCCCCGTGCGTATGCCGGGGTATGTACTGCCGTAGTCAAATGGACAGTTTGGCGGCATATCTGCGAAATAACAGCTCCGCGCACCTGTAGGTGCACCTTGAAAAGCGCGTACTTCCGCCGTTTTCTCGGCGCTACAGCACCTATGACAGCACAAACAGGCATTTACAGCACCCTGCATGACCACCTGCGGCAGCGCAGATACTTATGGCACAAACCCGCCAACGGTGGGGCTTTGCGGGCGGCACTGCCGTCCGCTGTGACCGCAAGGTGCACCCCTTAGGGGCACCTTGCTTTCTCCTGCTCTTTTTTCGACCGTGGGGAGCTTCCAAATTTGGGAGTTGTTGCCCTTTTTCAAATGCCCTGCACAAAGCCCTCACGCTGCGGTTTTGCTCTGGTTCGGTGCAGGGATGCCACCCTGCCTGTCAAAGCGGCACACGGGGCGACACAAGGGCAGCGTGGGGCAATTACACTTCTCCTGACGGCTGTGACGGCAAAGACGGCAAATCTGTGGGGGCGTTTTCTCCCGTCATGCCGTCATTGCCGTCATAGCGGAGGGTAAATTCCCGCCGTTCAAAGCTGCGCTGATCGGAATAGGAAATCTTGTTTTTTTGAAGATAGTCCATGTGTTTCATTATTTTCTTCTTCAGTACCGCCGGGAGATACTCCGTTCCACCGAACAGCTTGAGCCGCTCTGCAAGCTCGGTGGCGGTTCCGGTGAACACAACCGCCGATTTCATAAAGTCAGAGAGAAGAACTATGCTCTCGTCCACCGCTCGCTCCGCAAATTTAATCGGACTCGCAAGCTCCCATAGAAAAGTTTCCCGGTTAAACATAAGGGATAATTCTCTGCTTTCGATATCCCTGCCGGTGCAGATGAGGATGGCGGCATTTTCTGTCCTTTTTTCTTTCTGCAAGATAAAGCTGCTGTCCGCACCACCCGCAAGCCCTGTGGTACCGGAAATCATGTTGAGGGGATCACTGTCAACACTTTTCCGCAGATGGTGAACCAGTACGATGGCAAGCCTGTGCCGGTCTGCCAGTCCCTTAAGAGCGGAAATGTCATCATAATCAGCGGCATAGGGATTCACGTTGGAGGAAACCGTCTTTCGCACCTTTTGCAGGGTGTCGATGACGAGGAGCCCTGTGCCGGGATGTTCCTTGATAAAAGTTTCAATCTGAATTTCCAGACCGTTTCCGATGGCATCGCTCATCACCGCAAAGTGCAGCGTGGGCGGCGCTTCTTCCGTGAGTTCAAACAACCTGCTTTGGATGCGGGCGAAGCTGTCCTCCAAACAGAGATAGAGCACCTCGCATTTTCGGGTTTCAAAGCCCCAGACCGATTCTCCCTTTGCAACCTGCAGACAAATCCAGAGCGCCAGCCAGCTCTTGCCGATTTTTGGAGAGCCTGCAAGGATATGAAGTCCTTGCGGAATGAATCCGCTTACAATAAACCTGAGCGGCTCCATAGGTGTGGTCATCAGAGTTTCCGCATTCATTGTTTCTAACCTCTTTGTCATTTTTTTCGCCTCCCTGTAGATAATATATATTAAAACTAAATTATCTATCATTATGCTAACAGAATGTCTTGACTTTGTAAATAGAAAATGAGATAGTATATATACATACTCTATTATGTGAAATCCATTATCTACCGAGGTGAGTACATGGCTCTGTTTTTCAAAGACCTGTTTCCGGACGACACCGGCTTCTTTTCGTTTGACGTTCTTTTTGGTGAGGAGCATATTGAAATAAACAGGCGGGGCTATAAGTACAACGAGCTTTTCACCGCCTTTTTGAATTACGATATGGGGGAATACAAAAGTACCGCAGCGCAAGGCTGTAGCACAGACAGGCTAAATGAGATGATTTTGAAGATGCCCTTATTCCGGGATTTTCCCAACCCAGAGAGGTTGAACGACGCAACCGAAGCGGAGTACGCCGCCCTGCTGGAGGACTTGGAGCTGCTGGAGCGTTACCGCATTTTCTTGAAGGACACTGGGCTGAAAAAAGACAAGAATTTCATTCAGCAGATTGCCAAGAACGGCATGGGCGCTTTTGTAGCCGACAAAACCATGGGCGCGTCGGAGCAGCAGACCGCGGCGGTTTTAAATCTTCAGTATCTGCTCTTGGAGGATGAAAAAGGAAAAGCTTCCTTGTTTGAACGAATGACCTTCACACGGCTGCTGGATTTTCTCTATACGGATTTCTTTAAAGGCATCCTAAAGGGCTGCGTTCCCAAGCAGTGCAAGCTCTGCGGACGGTATTTTCTTCTGGAAAAAGGCTTTCACTATGAATATTGCGATGGTGTTTTCGAGGGCGGGCAGACCTGCCGTGAGATCGGCGCTGCCAGAAGCTTTAAGGACAAGACGGTCAGCAACGATATCTGGAAGCTCCACCAGCGCGCCTACAAGAAATATTACGCCCGCGTGCTGAAAAAGACCATGAGCAAGCCGGAATTCACCGAGTGGGCAGACTTTGCGGAAAGGCTCCGGGACGAGACGCTGCCCGCCTATTTGAAAGCGGTGTCCGAGAAAAAGAAATTTGACCTGACGGAATACAGCAGGCGGCTCAATGAGAGGTGAAGGGAAACACATGCTGAGAAAAACAGAAAATCAGCGAGGAGGTGAAGGCAGTGCGCAGCATCAATCAGAATAAGAACCATGCGTTCAAAGGGATGCTTTCCGTGACAGTGTATCTGCTGGCGGCGGTGCTGGTATGCGTTCTCGTCACCCGCCTTTGCGCGGTAAACGTTGAGGTTGTAACCGCTCAACAGCCCGGCCTGACAGACCTGACGGACTTTGATTTTGAAAGCAGTATTGCACAGGTCGCCACGGAGTCCACCGGCTCCATCTACATATACGCCGGTGCGTTCTACACTTCGGAGGATTTTGCCGCCGGGAATATTTCCGTGGACGGTGTACTCTACGACCGAACCGAGGGCGCCCAAGGGGATTACGGCACCCTGCGGATGGAGCTTCGGCTTCCGCCCGGTGAGGTCTACGCCATCGCCGCCAAGAATCCCTCCTATGCCCAGCGTCTGTTCATCGACGGCAAGGAATATTCCGCCATCGGTATTCCCGGTGACAGCGCAGAAACAACCGTGCCTAAAACCACCCGCTTTGTGGAAGCTTTTCTGCCCCAGGGGGACACCACCGAGATCATCTTCCATTATTCCAACTTTGTCCACGCGGACGGCGGCGGACTGTATCCCATCGATATTGGCACGGTGAAAAGCATCGTCCGAAACGAACAGCTTTCCACCATCCAGACCACGGCGGTGGCCGCCGCGCTGGCGGCTATCATGCTGTTTTTCTTCGGGCTGTTTTTGTTCTTCAAGCGTTACAACTATCTGCTTTGGTTCTCGCTGCTCTGCGGCTGCATCGCCCTGCGTGTCATAGGCTCCGATCTCCTGCCGATTCTGCTGCCGGAGCTGAACTGGACCGTGGAAATCCGGCTGTCTTACATAGAAACCTGCCTGATGGCGCTCTTTGTGTCGCTGTACATCACCAGTCTGTTCCCCGGCGCGGCAAGCAAATGGGCGGTGCGCGGCTTCGCTGTGTTCTGCGGCGGCTGTGTTTTGTTTATCAGCCTTGCCCCCACCACGGTGTTCACCCGGTATCCGGTGGAGCTGTCCCTTGCCTACATAGGCTTTGTGGCATACCTGCTGCTCACGGTGCTGTGGCGTGCCCTGCGGGGAAAACTGTCCTTTGCATTATCAAAGCCGGAGCGGAGGCTCCTGCTGCTGGGGCTGATTCTGTTTGCCCTGCTGTCGGCGGTGGATATCTTCGCCCACCAGCGCGCGCTGCTGCTGTTCGGGCTTTCCTATCAGGCGGTGGGCATGGTGGTGTTTCTGTTCCTCAACATGCTGGCACTGGTGATGAGCTTTTCCCGTACGGAGCAGGAGCTGGATACGGCGCGGGAAAGCCAGCGCGAAATCCAGGAAACCAACCGGATGCTGGAGCGGCTGAACAGGGCCAAGACGGACTTTTTGGGCAACATCAGCCATGAGATGAAAACGCCCCTGGCCGTCATCAGCAATTGCGCGGGCACGACCCTGATGCAGCTCGACCAAAACAGTTTCGATGAAAATACCCGGCGCAATCTGGACGACATCCAGCAGGAGGCGATGCGGCTGGGTCGTCTGGTAGAGCAGCTGATGGCGGTGGCCGTGGAAAAGGAGCGGCAGCTCACCCTGACGGATACCCACGCGTGTGCGCTGCTTTCCCGGGCGGCCGCCTTCTGCGAACCCATCTGCCGGGGGCATCAAAACAAAATCACCGTGGAATGCCGCCCGGCGCACATTCCGCTGCGGGTGAATACCGACGCCATTTTTCAGGTGCTGCTGAACCTGCTCACCAATGCCAACCGGCAGGCGCGCCATCAGGTGATTGCCGTCTTGGCGCGGCTTGACGAGGAAAATCACACCGTCGTGTTTGCAGTCACCGACAGCGGTAAGGGCATCCCGCCCGACCTGCTCCCTCATGTGTTTGCGCGGGGCGTTTCGGGAAACGGCAGCACCGGCCTCGGTCTTGCCATTTGCAGGGAGATCGTGCAGGAGCATGGCGGCAGCATGACGATACACAGCGACGGCGGCGGAACCACGGTGCGTTTCACTTTGCCGGCGGGAAAGGAGAATGAAGCCAATGAACAACCCGACGATTTTAATGATTGAGGACAACCCCGCCATCCTGCGCACCAACCGGATGGCGCTGGAGTTGGCACATTACCGCGTGCTGGAAGCGGATACCCTGGAGGCAGGCCGTGCACTGGCCCAGGGGAAAAGCCCCGATTTGATCCTGCTGGATATTCTTCTCCCGGACGGCAATGGATTGGAATACTGCCGGGAGGTGTTCGGGCAAAACGCCCCGCGGATTCTGTTTCTGACCGCTATGAACACCCCGGCGGATATGATTGCGGGGCTGCGGGCGGGCGGCGACGATTACATGACCAAGCCCTATCTGATCGGGGAGCTGCTGGCCCGGGTGGAGGCCATTCTGCGCCGCCCCCCAATGGGAAGGACCGGGCCTGTGCCCCTGCGCGTGGGTGCGCTGGAGCTGAATGCCACAGCAGGCCGCGCATACCTTGACGGAGCCGACCTGCTGCTAACGCATATGGAATATATCCTGCTGGAGTATCTGGCGCAGAACATGGGTCGATACACAGCGGCGGAGGAATTGTATCAGAAGCTGTGGGATATGGAAACGGCCGGGGACGTCCGCACCGTATGGGACCATGTTTCCCGCCTGCGCAGGAAGCTTTCGGCGGACAAGGCGGTGACGCTTGAATCGGTACGGGGCAAGGGATACCGGCTGCGCATGAACGACCCCAACCTCGCGAAAATTTGAGGTTCAGGGCACTGACATTTTTTCCTGCGCCATGGTAAAATAAAGAATATAGTCAACCCCCCCCGAAAACCGGCTGAATCAGAAATGATTCAAGCCGGTTTCGCCTTTTCTCAGAGGCTTTTGGGGGCAGGAACACCGCTCTATGGAACAAATCATTTTGATTTGTCAAGTGTTTCTTAAAAAAAGGTGCCGTCCAAACCGGCACAAAACGGAGGGAGGAAATGAGCATGGAACCCTGTAAAATTCTGATGATCGACGGCAGCGCCGAGCTGCGCCGGGTGCTGCGCATGGCCTTTGACCTGATGCGGGAGGATTACCAAATGCTTGAGGCGGGCAGCATCGCACAGGGGCGTGCGCTACTGGAATCCGAAACGCCTGATCTGCTGCTTTTGGACGCGGAGCTGCCGGACGGCTCCGGCTTCGACTTCTGCCGGGAGGTGCGGCTGCACAGCGAGATCCCCATCCTGATCTCCACAGGGCTTGCCGAAAAGGCGCGCATTGCCGGGGGCTACGGCGCCGGGTGCAGCGATTATCTGGTGAAGCCCTATCTGCTGGATACCCTGCTGGAGCGGATTGAAGCGCTGCGAAAGCAAGCGCAGAAAGCGCCCTATCACGCAAGGGGGCGGCCGCCTTTGGAAAAGTTGTGCAGTGAAAAAAAGACGGTGTTTGTGCGAAGCACCTTGAACGAAACGGAGGAAACGAGCATATGAACAAAACAATCAACAAGCCCGGCAAACGGCTGCTGGCCCTTGGGCTGGCAATGCTGCTGGCGCTGGGAACGCTGCCGCAGACGGTGTTTGCGGTGGGCGAAAGCGAGGGCGGCACAATCATCGCCTTTGAACCGCTGGAGGACAGCGTAAAAAATCAGGCAGTGCCGCTTGGCACATCCTTGGAGAATTTGAATCTTCCCGCGTCCCTGATGGCGACGGTGGAGGTGGAAACTTCCGCAGAGCAGACCGACAGCGATTCCGGCAGCGTACAGGATTCGGGAGCACCGGCACAGGAGAATACTGCGGAAACCAATACCGATTTGCAGGACGACAGCACGGCCGGTGAGGATTCCGTCAGCGGCAACAATGCGTCCGGCTCCGATGCGGACAAACAGCAGAATGGCACGCCGTCTGACGCACAGCCGTCAGACGATGGGGCTTCGCTGCGGGTACAATCCGTTACCGGCTCCGCCATAACGCTGGGCAGCAGCGGTGCGGACGATACCGACGGCACACAGAAAACGGTAGCTGTACCGGTACTGGAATGGATATCGGAATCGGCCTATGATCCGGAAAGCACGGGAACCTATGTCTTTACACCGGCGCTTGACGAAGCGTGGAGCCTTGCGGATGGTGTGGAACTTCCAACAATCACTGTGCAGGTGATTATGGGGATTATGCCCTTGGCAAGCACTGCAAGCGTCATTGACCTCGGCGATTCCGACGCAGCTTTAAGTGCAGGTGCAACAGCCAGTGGAGGAAGGTACAACTATAACACCATAACAAAGGAAATTACTATCAATTCAGGCCCGGTGGCTATAGCCGGTACCACAACGGATAGGCAAGTGCAAATAGCGGATGGGGTGACTGTGGATGTTACTCTCAACGGCATGAGCATTGATGTGAGCGCTATAGGCGACGCCTGCGCATTTGAACTTACTGGTAGTTCAGTCGTCAACCTCACCCTGTCCGGCACAAACACCCTGAAAAGTGGATCCCATAAAGCCGGACTACAGGTGAACTCCAACAGTACGCTAACCATCAGCGGCGCAGCTGCGGCTTCGCTCAACGCCTACGGTGGCAACGAAGGCGCGGGCATCGGCGGCGGTGCAGACGCTTACTTTTACAACGGCGGCACGATTAAAATCAACGGCGGCACGATCACGGCCAACAGCGGCTCGAGCGGCGCGGGCATCGGCGGCGGCCTGTGGGGCAGTGGCGGCACCATCGAAATCAGTGGTGGCACGGTCATAGCCAACGGCGTCTGGGGCGCAGGCATTGGCGGCGGCAGCTGGAATAATGGCGGTAATATTACCATCAGCGGAGGCACGGTCACAGCCAATAGCATTGGCTACGGCTACCAATCTTCGGGCGGCACACTCACCATAACCGGCGGCAGTGTTAACTCAGGAGATGTCAACATTCAGCCCACCAATGGCCAGAGCGCCAACGTCTTTTTAAATACCTTAACCGTAGGAAACCCCAGTATTGGCGATAATGTACCGGTTGGTGCCATAGGATATGACGCCACTTTACCGTATGGCAGCGATGACGTCGTCACCACAAACGGCGGCAAACTGTATGCCTGGCTGCCGCAGAACAGCAGTTCTTCGGCAAAGGTTGATGTGATACCGGATGTAGGAGGCGCAGTCTATACAAAAACATGGGCCAGAACCGGGACGTCGGAGAGCCAAACGCTGTTGCGGGTTGGAAATGCCGAACTCCCCAGCATTACCGGACAGCCGCAGGATGCCGTCTACAATCAAGGCGACACGACAACGCCGCTTTCAGTAACGGCCAGCGTATCAGACGGTGGCTCGCTGTCTTACCAATGGTATAAAAACACCGGCAACAGCACCACGGGCGGCACCCTGGTAGGAACAGACAGCGCAAGCTATGCGCCGGATACAGGCACGGTCGGAACATTGTACTATTACTGCATCGTCACCAATACGAATGCCGGCGTCAACGGTTCGCAGACAGCAACCGCAACTAGCGGTGTCACTGCTGTAACCGTCAATGCTCTGGTCAACGCCGAAACACCAAATATAAGTGGTCAGCCGCAGAATGGCACCTACACGCAGGGCAATCCTGCCACGGCACTGTCAGTAGCAGCAAGTGTGTCCGATGGCGGTACGCTTTCCTATCAGTGGTATAAAAATGCCAGCAACAGTGTTGCAGGCGGCACCCCGGTAGGAACAAACAGCACAAACTACACACCGGTTACTAACACGATTGGTACGTTGTACTATTATTGTGTCGTTACCAATACAAATACCGGTGTTAGTGGAATACAGTCAGCAACCGCAACCAGCGGTGTCGCTGCTGTAACCGTCAATGCTCTGGTCAACGCTGAAATGCCCAACATCAGCGGCCAGCCACAAGGGGCCACCTACAATCAAGGCGGCATGGTAACTCCGCTTTCCGTGACGGCGAATGTGACAGACAGCGGTACGCTCTCTTACCAGTGGTATAAAAATACGGTAAACAGCAATACCGGCGGCACGGCAGTGGGTACAGACAACGCAAGCTATACGCCGGGTACCGGAACAGTCGGCACGTTCTATTATTACTGTGAAGTCACCAACACCAATACAAGTGTCAGCGGTTCGCAGACAGCAACCGCAACCAGCGGCGTCGCAGCCATAATCGTCAATGCTCTTGTCAACGCTGAAATGCCGAATATCACTGTTCAGCCACAAAATGCAACCTACACGCAAGGAAATACTGCCACGGCGCTGTCTGTAGCGGCAAGTGTGTCTGATGGCGGAACGCTGTCTTACCAGTGGTATCAAAACACCGGCAACAGCACCACGGGCGGCACCCTGGTAGGAACCAACAACCCAAACTATACGCCGGATACCAGTTCAGTTGGTTCATTGTATTATTACTGCATTGTCACCAACACCAATACCGGCGTCAGCGGCGTACAGACAGCTACCGCAACCAGCTCTATCGCCACTATAACTGTCAATGCTCTTGTCAACGCGGAAACGCCAAATATAAGTGGTCAGCCGCAGAATGGAACCTACACGCAGGGCAATACTGCCACGGCACTGTCAGTAGCAGCAAGTGTGTCTGATGGCGGAACGCTTTCCTATCAGTGGTATAAAAATGCCATGAACACGAATACGGGTGGTGCTGCAATCAACGGCGCAACCGCTGATAGCTATACACCGGATACCAGCACAACTGGTACCTTGTATTATTACTGTACAGTTACCAACGAAAACACAAGCGTCAATGGAATCCAAACAGCAGCATTGAACAGCAACAATGCTGCGATTACTGTCAATCATTCCAGCGGTGGAAGTGGTAGCTCAAGCAGCGATGACAGCTCGGACAGCGGTACCTATTTCACCGTCATTGTTACCGGTAAGCAGCCTGACTACCCCACCGTGATCAGCGTAACAGGCAGCACGGCGGGAACTACGCAAAAGACCTTTACCATTACCAATAGCATGATCAAGACCGCTCTGGATAAGGCGCTGGCAGAAGCAAAGAAACAGAGCCGCTCCCCTTACGGCATCGGTGCACAGGTTGCACTGGACGCTCCGACCACTGCCATTACCGTTACGATGGAGCGGGCAGGCCTGAACCGTTTGGTGAGTGAAAAAGCCAAGCTCTTTGAAGTGACCGGCATCCCTGTTGGCATCACTTTAGATGCCAATGCCCTGCTGGAAATCCAAAGCAAGGGCGACGGCGATGTAATCTTTACCATTAAACCGGCAACGGCAAGTGGTGTTCGCAATGCGTATGACATCACCATCAGCACCACGAAGGACGGCAAATCCATGACCATTACCAGCCTTGGCACAGGCACAGCAACCCTTGCCATCCCCTGTACACCGGGCAAAAACGAGGCGGCAGGATACCTGTATGCAGTTACGGTGGACGGCAGCGGAGAAGCTGTCCGTATTGCAAGCTCCGCTTATGACGCCAATAGCGGATGTGTGATATTTGGCACCAATAACTTCTCTGTGTTTGGCATCGGCTACACCGCTCCGTCTGCCAAGTTTACGGATATTGCAGACCATTGGGCGAAGGAAAGCATTGACTGCGTGGTGGGCAGAGGTCTGCTCTCCGGCACCTCAGACAGCACCTTCTCCCCTGATACCGCTATGACCCGTGGTATGCTGGTGACCGTGCTGGGCAGACTCTCCGGTGCCGATATGAGCGGCTTTACCACCAGCAGCTTCAACGATGTGCACACCGATTCCTACTATGCCCCTTACATTGAGTGGGCGTATAAGAAAGGCATCGTGCAGGGGGACGGAAATGGTCAGTTTGCTCCCGACCTGGCGATTACCCGTGAGGAAATTGCAGTGATTTTTGCAAACTTCGCCAAGGCTACCGGCTACAAGCTGCCCATTACCCGTGAGGCGACCACCTATGCGGATGCGTCCGACATCGGCAGTACCTACAAAACAGCGGTTACGGCTATGCAGCAGGCAGGCATTATGATGGGCGGCAGCGGCAACAAGTTTAACCCGAAATCCAGTGCCACCCGCGCCGAGATTTCCTCCATGCTTCACCGCTATAGTAAGCTGACCATCGACCCGGCAACCGCACAGAGCTGGGCAAAGAACGATGATGGACAGTTCCTGTACTACAAGGATGGCAAGGCCCTTACCGGCACACAGACCATCGATGGCGTGAAGTATTACTTCAACGACAACGGCGCGCTGAAAACCGGCTGGGTGAAGGATGACACCGGAAACTGGCACTTCTATTCCGGTAATACCCTGCTGGTGGGCTTTTGGGATTTAGGCACAAACGGCAACAACAACCGCTATTATTTCGACACCTACGGCAACATGACCTCTGGCAAATGGCTCCAGATTGAGGGCAAGTGGTATTACTTTTACGCCGACGGTACTCTGGCAGTCAGTACCAAAATCGATGAGTACGAGGTCGATGAAAACGGTGTGAGAAACACGAAATAATAATAAGCATTAAAAAGAGCGAGGGTGGAAACCAATGTCTGGTTTCCACCCTCGCTCTTTCCGTACCTGTTTGCCATAGGGGTTCACATCACATCCCTATGAATGTTATCCCTTATGTTTCCTGAGTTTTCTTTATATGTATCGTATCTGTCGTTTGCTTTGTTGAGCGAGGAAGCTGTCAATAGGAAGCTGTCCACACGGCTGGGAGAGCGGAGAATCAATTTGAGATACCGGAGCAGTTGGTGGAAAATATTGAGGCAGTGGAAAGATAGGAGTGATGATTGAATAGAAGGCGTTTAACAGAAGGGATTCGACAGAAGTAATTTATCTATTGACTCAGAAAATAATATATGGTATCTTGAGAATAATTGGAAGTTAAATATCCAAAATAAAACAGAAGCGATTTCGAAAGGAGAAAGAAGTATGGCAAAATTAATTGTAAACGAGGTAGTAGCAGACTAATTGAATATTGGGCATGTATAAGAGCAATTTCTTAGAATGCCACTTTTAAACTCTTATGAATAGCTTAACTCTGTTAAACACATGATAGGATGTGTTTTTTTTGTACTTTTTTTTCATGGATTCAACCGCAGTTATAGCTTTTAAGGGCTGTTACTGTGGCTTTTTTATGCCCTCCTCAATTGTCGGATAATGCTATTTAACAGCAGGCTTAATAGCAATATGTAGGAAAGAGAGGCATCTTATTTGAAAGAAAAAATGGAAGGCTTTGTGACGGCAGTACACAGGGACCGTTATGAAGTGCGTGTAGATGGTGAAGATTTTTATGCAAGATTAAAAACAGGAGTCTATTACTCGGAGGAAAGAGCGGAGGAGTTTCCCACAGTTGGAGATAATGTTGAATTAGTATATAACCCAATGGGAGACAGCCTGATTGTTAAAACAAAAAATAGAACATCTAAGTTTTCGAGAAAGGATCCGGATAACGGAAGAGGAGAGCAAATTATTGCTGCAAATTTTGATTATGTTTTTATTATGATGTCACTTAATTTTGACTTTAATCTTAAACGTCTGGAGAGATATATAACCGTTTCATGGCAAAGCGGGGCACAGCCGGTCATTGTACTTACAAAGGCAGATATTGCAGAAGATTTGGAGCAGAAAGTGGAAATGGTCAGTCGGATAGCAATAGGTGCAGACATTCACCCGGTTAGTTCAATTACCGGTGGAGGAATGGAGCAGCTGAAAAAGTACTTTGAACCAGATAAGACAATTGTATTTTTGGGTTCCTCAGGAGTTGGAAAATCCACCTTAACTAATTATTTGCTTGGAGAAGAAATTATGGAGATAGCGGGAATTAGAGAAGAGGACTCCAAAGGACATCATACGACAACCCATCGTCAATTATTTGTACTGAATAATGGCACAAAGATTATTGATACGCCGGGAATGCGGGAGCTGGGCATGTGGATTGTTGATGACGGAATGAAGCATAGCTTTTCTGATATTACCAATCTGACCATGCAGTGTAAATACAGCGATTGTACGCATATGGGTGAACCATGCTGTGCGGTTGCAAGCGCGTTGGAAAACGGAACATTAACATATGCCAGGTGGAAAAACTATTTAAAGATTCAGAAAGAATCTAATTTTCAAGCAGTAAAAGAAAGCAGAAGTAAATCAAGAGAGATTAAAAAGACTAATAAGAAAATGGTGAGGAATTCATCAAAAGTAAATAGCAGGAGGGAGGAATGGTAAATGTTGATTGAAAGAGTGAATGAAAAACATGTGGAAGAGGCGTTGGTATTAGCTTTAGAGGAATATAATGCGCAGCGCAATAAGACAAAAGAGTTACCGGAAATTGACTTTAAAAATCAGCTTAGTGAGTTGCTTTCAAATTTATTTCGAAAGGAATATGGAGTTGTCGCAAGAGAAGAAGGAAAAATAGTAGGATACTTGGCATTCGAAGGTCCATGGGATGGATTTTTTGGAAATTGTAAGGGCGCCTTTTCTCCGCTTGGAGGAAGTGCTTTTTCTGGAAGCAATAGAGGAAAGCTTTCATCACAATTATTAGCGGCGGCAACTGAAATATTGGTAAAAGAAGAGGAGGTTACGAGCTTTGCCTTAAGCCGATATGCAAATGATACAGAAGTAGGCAAATCGCTTGCGTTAAATGGTTTTGGAATACGATGCAGCGATTCTATTATGAAATTGCAGGAATGTAAATCGAGAAAGCTTTATAATTCTAATATTACTTTTAGGGAACTTAGAAATGATGAAAAGATATTGATTCTTGATTTGAGGCTTGGATTAACAAAGCATTTACTCGAACCCCCAGTCTATTTTCCGACACATATCGGGAATTATATGGAATGGTTTTCAAAAGAAAATATTCGTGTATTTGCGGCCGGCATTAATGGAGAGATAATAGGCTTTATTTCTACACAAGATGAAGGAGAGACATTTATCAGTGAAACTGCCTGTATGAAAAACATCTGCGGAGCTTTTGTAAAAAAAGAATTTCGAGGTAAGAATGTGGCGGATGATTTGTTATTTTATGTCTGCGGCGTATATGAGAGAGAAGGAACAGAATATCTTGGTGTGGATTGCGAGACTTTGAATCCAACGGCACTGCGTTTTTGGGGGAAACATTTTGATAACTATACCTATAGTTATCATCGTAGAATTGATGAAAGAGTTATTGGATATGACTCTTATTTAGAAAAGGAGTGGTGGGGTATAAGATGAAAAATTTAATGATAAGACAGGAAACCAGGGATGATTATTTTAATGCAGAATATATGACTAAGAAAGCCTTTTGGAATCTGCATCGCCCAGGATGTGATGAGCATTATCTCGTTCATTTGCTCAGAGGCAGTGAAGATTACATGGAAGAGCTAAGCAAAGTTGCGGAATTAGATGATAAAATCGTAGGAGGAATTTATTATTCCAAAGCCTATGTTCTGGATGGAGATAAGAAAGTGGATGTGCTGACCTTCGGACCGTTATGTGTAGATCCGGACTATCAAAACAAAGGTATCGGAGGGGCATTATTAGAGGCAACGATAAAAGAAGCAAGAGAAAGAGGGCATAAGGGAATTATTATTTTTGGTGAACCCGGATATTATCCAAGGCATGGATTTAAGACTTGTGACCAATTTGGAATTACCACGAAGGAAGGAAAGAATTTTGATGCGTTCATGGGGTATGAGATAGTGCCGGATGCTTTTCGTGAAATTCGTGGACAGTTTTATGAATCAGAAGTATTTGAACAATTATATGAGGACAGTGTGGAAGTGTTTGATAAGGAATTTCCATATATGGAGAAATTAAAACTGCCGGGACAATGGTCGTGAAATGCGGCAGCAAATTGAGAAAAAGTAAAGATTTATTCCATACCGGGCTACTCGAAAGAAATCTGTGAAGGGTTCCATGCGGGGAATACAGGGGAGCTGGGAACTTTCAAAATCATGCATTGCTGAGAACGGAGTGAACAGTAACAATAAAAGCGGTAATTTTGTGTGAAGCAGAATAATGACTTTGCAGATTTTACATGAATTGTAATAAAATAATGAAACAATTTGAAGAAGTGTGACATATAGGTGTCATAATTCTCCTGCTATATTTGTTTTAACGGAGGGTATATGAACAGAGAAGTAATAATTTCAATGGAAGAAGCAAGGAGCTTTTTGGTAAACTACCATAATTTGAATCAGGCGAGAAATCTAAAAGGAATAGAGGGGGTGAAGCAGTGTTTCTGTCAAATGAAAAGCATACAATACGATCCGCTGGATGTTGTCGGGCGAAACGCAGATTTGGTCTTGCAGGCCCGGGTGAGCGGATATGAACCGGGTATGTTATATGAGCTTCTTTATCAAAGGCATGAATTGACTGACGGGTTCGATAAAGAAATGTGTATTTATCCAACGAATGAATTTCATGAATTTAAAAGAATAAGAGAAGCTTGTGGTGAAAGCGCAAAAAGAACTATGGCTTTCAGGGGGCAGTTGGAGGCATTGAACGTACTGGATGATGTGAGGGAACATGTGAAAAAGTACGGTCCGACCGGCAGTAAGGATATCTCGATAGGCGAAAGCAGAGGATGCCGCTGGGGGCATAGAAAGCTTTCCAGCGCCGCATTGGATTATCTTTATTGCATTGGGGAGCTAAGTGTCAGGGAAAAAAGAGGGGTTCAAAAGTATTATGATTTTACGGAAAATATAGTGCCAAAGGAGATACTGGAACAAGAAGAATCCAAAAGTGACAGAAAGTTTTTGGAATGGTATATCAAACGAAGGGTGCAAAGTGTAGGCTTGCTATGGAACAAAAGAGGGGGTGCATGGCAGGGCCATTTCTTATCCGATATGAAAATGCGGGAGGAGGTATTGAATTATTTGGTCCGCATCGGTGAATTGCAAATGGTCCTGATTGAAGGAATCGCTTCGCCATTTTACATGGCTTGCGAGGATGAAAAATTCTTCGATGTAAGTTTGGACAAGAAATATGTAAAGTTTTTAGCGCCCCTTGATAATATGCTGTGGGACCGGGAAATGATAAAGAGAATATTTGACTTTGATTATCGATGGGAAGTTTATACTCCGGTAGATAAACGCAAATATGGATATTATGTTCTTCCGGTTTTATACGGGAACCAACTGATCGCAAGGTTTGAACCGGAAAGGCGTAAGAAAGATGAGCCGTTTTCTATCAAAAACTGGTGGTGGGAGAGCGGTATAACCATTACAGATGAATTGTTAGAGCAGATACAGCGTGCAATTGAGGACTTCGCAAGATATCTGTCTGTACAGTGTCTGGATACATACGAAAATGTTATTTTAAATAAGGAGAAATTATGAGCAGTATTATGAGAACGGATGTTAATGAAGAGTATGCGTATTCTGGAATCGTGGAGGCCGGTGATTATGTATTTTTGAGTTTCTGTGTAGGAAATGTAGGCGGAACAATAGAAGAACAGATTCATGGGGCGCTCGATGATATGGAAAGACGCTTGAAAAAAGTAAATTTGTCATTACAGAATGTGGTAAAGGTGGATGTCCTGCTAAAGGATGCCTGGAATATCCCGATTATGGAAAAGATATTTAAGGAACGATTCGACGGCATATATCCTGCGAGAAAAACGATACAGACAGAGTTTGCGCATGCGGGGGGGCCGGATGGGCTGCACGTTCAAATGGATGCGATTGCGTATAAAAAATAAGCTGTAGGGAATTGGGCATAGGACATTTTTCGGTGAAATAATTGCTGAAAAATGTCCATTTTTTATGTAATAAGAAGGTGCCCCTATTATGTAAAAAATGAATGTGCAGTTATGCGCGCGGAACAAAAGCTATGCTGCTGAAGTATTTGGCTGCGAGAGTGTGAGAAGCAAGCTCATATAGTTGCTTTTATTACAAAAAATAACCAATATTGACAAATAGTGCCATCCTGATATAATGTAAGTAAGTGTTTACTACGGTAGGTGAATGGCGATGGAATTTAAACTGCACAGAAAAGAAAGTCTGATTATAACTGCGATTGATATTATTGATGATATGGGGATTCAGGGATTATCCACCAGAGAAATAGCCAAAAGAGAAGGAGTTTCCGAGGCTACCCTATTCCGCCATTATAGCAATAAGAAAGAGCTGTTAAAGGCTGTATTGGATTATTTTTGTAAATTTGACTATGATATCTTCCAATCGGCCAGATTAATGAAATTAAAACCGTGCGATTCCATACGGTTTTTTGTTAAATTATCTGTGGAGTATTACGAGAACTATCCTGCAATTACTTCCATTATGCAGGTGTTTGAAGCGATTCGCTATGACACTGAGCTGGAGGACAAGATAAAAGAAATTATGAATAACCGCATCGGTTTTATGAAACAGTTGATAGAGGAAGCAAAAGAGGAAGGGGAGTTAAGCAAAAGTATTAATAGTGAGGATTTGGCGGACTTGATATCCGGTTTATGCAGAGAGATATGCTTGAAATGGAGAATAAACGGCAGGAATTTTTCTTTGAAGGAAAGAACAATGGAGACGTTGGATATGGTGCTGAACAGCCTTTTTTTGGAAGTTGATAAATCAGAAGTTTAGGAACATCGCAAAGGGCTGTCAGAAATTGGAGGTCATGGGATGAAAAAAGTACTTATTGTAGATGATGCGGCTTTTATGAGGCTGACAATCAAGGAATTGCTGGGAAAAATTGATTCTATAGAATTTGCGGAGGCACAAAATGGAATTGAAGCGGTAAGCAAATATATTGAGATAAAGCCGGATGTGGTAACGATGGACATTACTATGCCTGATATGACAGGATTAGAAGCGCTTAAGCTGATCCGGAAAGCAGATCCGCAGGCGAAAGTAGTAATGGTATCGGCCATGGGGCAGGAAAGCATGGTAAAGGAAGCGGTGCTGAACGGGGCGAGAACTTTTATAGTGAAACCCTTCAAGGAAGAACATGTGATAGGTACTATAAAAAAATTGCTCGAAATCTAAGAAACAGATGAGGGAGGTATAGGAATGTCGGATCAATTTACCAATGAACCCATGCTGGATATGTATATTTTTGAGACTTCGCAGTTAATCGAACAGTTGGAGCAGTCGATATTAAGCAGTGAGAAGGAAAGTTGCTTTACTCCTGCTGCAATCAATGAAATCTTTCGCATTATGCATACGATAAAAGGATCTTCTGCTATTATGATGTTTCATAATATTTCGACGCTTGCGCATACCATGGAAGATATGTTCTATTTTTTACGGGAAGAAAAGCCACAGAAGGTGGACTGCTCTTCCCTTTCTGATTTTGTATTGGACGGAGTCGATTTCATTAAGGTGGAAGTGGAGAAAATTAAAAATGGAGATGAGCCTGACGGGGATGCGGCTATCTTAATTGAAAATCTGAACCTTTTTCTATCGGATCTGAAAAAGGAAAATGAGATTGCCGATTCCGATAAGAAAGAGAAAAATATTCCCAAAAAACCTCAGCAGTATTACATTTCTCAGGAAAAGGTTCCTGTAACAGAATATAAATACAGATTTAAGGCCCGGATTTATTTTGAAGAGGGCTGCGAAATGGAAAATATCCGGGCGTATACTATCTTGCATAATATAAAAGATTATACGGAAGAGTTTTATACGGTTCCCGAGGATGTTATCGATGCCGATGACAGTGCCGAAATCATACGGCAGGACGGTTTTTCCATATATTTTAAAACTAATCATACTTATGAGCAAATGAATGAATTCTTTCAGCAGACCATATTCTTAAAGTCCTTGGAATTGATACCGATGGAGACAGAAGAAGAGTATGGAGAATATAAAGCCCAAAAGCGAGATACGATCAGAGATAGCTTCGTTAAGGAAATCTCTTCCGGTTATGGCAGTGCACCCGGCAAGGAAGCGGACAAAGTAAGTCATTCCTCGGCGGTACAGAATATTATAAGCGTCAGTGTTGCAAAGCTGGATAAGCTTATGGATATTGTGGGTGAGATGGTAATTGCCGAAGCTATGGTAACACAGAATCCTGATCTGCAGGGATTGGTGCTGGATAATTTTCAGAAAGCGGCCGGACAGTTGAATAAGATCACCAGCGAGCTGCAGGATACTGTAATGTCAATCCGTATGGTGCCTTTATCGCCTACCTTTCAGAAAATGCATCGCATTGTCAGAGACATGTGCAAACAGCTTAATAAGGAAGTTGACCTTAAGATCATGGGGGAAGAGACAGAGGTAGACAAAAATATCATTGAACATATTTCCGATCCTCTGATGCATTTAGTGAGAAATGCCTTAGATCATGGAATTGAGCCTTCAGAAGAAAGAAGGCAGGCAGGGAAAGACAAAGCCGGTACAGTCATTCTGGAAGCAAAGAACTCGGGGAGCGATGTACTTATTATCGTACAGGATGACGGAAAGGGACTGGATAGAGAGAAAATCCTTAAAAAGGCGAAGGAAAATAATCTGCTGTATAAAAAAGAAGAAGATATGACAGAGCAGGAAATTTTCAATATGATCCTGGCTCCGGGATTTTCGACGAAGGAAAGTGTTTCCGAGTTTTCGGGCCGCGGAGTCGGTATGGATGTGGTGAACAGGAATATTGAAACAATTGGAGGCACGTTATCGGTAAACAGCATTTCCGGAAAAGGGACGACCATTACCCTCGCAATTCCGTTAACCTTAGCCATTATAGATGGTATGAATATCAAGGTGGGGAGATCTTCTTATACCATACCTACGATATCCATAAAGGAATCTTTAAGGCCGGATGAAAAAGATATTATTATTGATCCGGAAGGGAATGAAATGTTGATGATCAGAGGGCAGTGTTTTCCAATTTTGAGGCTTCATGAAAGCTACAAGGTAGAAACTGCCGTTACGCAGTTCAAAGAAGGAATCATGATCGTAGTGGAACAGGATGGCCGGACAATATGTATCTTTGCCGATGAATTGCTGGGGCAGCAGCAGGTAGTTGTTAAGAGCTTGCCGGTATATATACAAAAAATGCGGAAAATCAAAGGTCTTGCAGGATGTACTCTGCTGGGAGACGGAAGCATAAGTCTGATATTGGATGTGGCCGGGCTAGTCAATTTTTAGGATTTGGAACGGTGAAGTTACCGTACGATTTTCAGGAATGAGGTGTTTATGGTAAATACATATTTATCGGATGAAAAAAATCTTGAATTGGCAGCGGCTACGCTTAGCTGTATCGGCGACGGAGTGATATCGACAGACTTAAAAGGTCAAATTCTCTTTATGAATCAAATGGCGGAGAATATATTGGATACACGGTTTTCCACAGTCAGGGGAAAGCCGTTCGATGAAGTCGTGAAGTTCTATAAGGAAGGCTCCGGCATAAGAGTTCCAAGTCCTATTGCTGCCGTGATCGAACATGATACCATCAAAGGGTTGGAAAATAGTACGGTAATCCTAACGGAAGACAATACCCGAAAATTTGTTTCCGCTACTTGCTCCACCATAAAAAATTTTGAATCGGAAAACATTGGCGTTGTTATCATCCTCAGAGATATTACGAGATTAAAAACATTGGAGATAGAGCATCTCAATGAAAAGAACAACTTGAAAACCATGTTTGATGTCGCGCCTGTAAGCATGATCATAATGGATCAAAATGCCCGTATTGCACAGATCAATGACGCATCGCTGGAGCTTATTGGGAAATCGAGAGAAGAGGCGCTGGGAGAACGGTTCGGAGATGCGTTCGGATGCAGGGAAAGCTTTCGGAGCCAGTTGGGATGCCAATACGGTAAGAAATGTGCGAGATGTGTCTTTCGAAGGTCAGTGAATCAGGCCATCCGAAGGGGAGTCAAAACCAGTAAGCTGGAAATTAAGAAAATATTGATAAAAGGCGGAGAACAGCTTGAATATTGGTTTCAAATCAGCGTAGTTCCTATCATAGTAAATAATGAAAGGAATTGCATTGTTACTTTGATGGATATTACGGAAAGCAAGATGCGGGAGAGGTTGATTACGGAATCCAGAGATTTTTGCAGCAATATTCTGCACCAGTTGCCTTCTCTTGCCTGGATGACAGATAAAAATCTGGAATGCAATTATGTAAACCGGGTATGGAATGACTTTACGGGAAAGACAATAGAAGAAGTATTGGAGGATGGATGGGATAAAATCATTCATCCAGATGATCTGGATAATTATTTAAGAAAACGGACCGCCGCCATGCGTAAGAGAAAGAATTACCAACAGGAAGTCCGCATAAGGCGTTATGACGGTGAATACCGATGGTGTGTGTCGCTGGATACTCCCTATTACGGGCTGGATGGAAGATTTTCAGGATACATCGGCTCCATTTACGATATTACGGAGAGAATCAAAGCAGAAGAAGATATGGAGCGATACCGGAAAATAATCAATAATGCCAGAGATATTATTTTCTTGTTAAATACGGACGGCAGCATTATAGAGGCTAATAAGTCAGCGGTAAAAGCTTACGGATATTCGCTGGAAGAGCTTTGCGTAATGAATATAAATAAAATACGGGAAGATTGGAAATATAGCCAGAAACAGATGGAGGAGACAGAGGGCGGAGAAGTCTTCTTTGAGGCAACTCATATAAGAAAGGATGGAAGCTCTTTTCAGGTAGAAGTAAGTTCACAGGGAATAAACATCGGGAGTAAAAATATCCTCTTTAGTATCGTAAGGGATATTACCGAGAGAAAAAAAGCAGAGCTGGATATCCAAATCAATCAGGAAAAATATTATTCCCTGTTTATGAATATGAAGAGTGCCTATGCGTATTTCAGGCTGCAGAATAACCCGAAGTGCGAAATGCTGGATGTAGCTATCGTAGAAGTCAACCGGTCTTTTGAGGAGTTGTTCTCCGTAAGCAGAGACCAGATTGTGGGGAAAAACTTTATCGAAGTTTTCCCGGACAGCAAAGGGCTGCTGATGGATATCAAAGAACAATATTTTACAGAAATAATGCAGGGAAAGAGCGTAAATATGGAGGAATATTTTTCGCATATTTACAATAAGTGGCTTTCTTTCTCGATTTATAGTCCTTATGGAGATGAGGTAGTCGCTATTATTTCGGATATTACTGAAATGAAGAAATCGGAACTGCGCCTGATATCCACCAAAGAAGCAGCGGAAGCCGCCAACCGGGCCAAAAGTGAATTTCTTGCAAATATGAGTCATGAAATCAGAACACCGATCAATGGTATGGTAGGAATGGTAGAACTCACGTTACTGACCGAGCTGAATCATGAACAAAGGGAAAACCTTGAGATGGCAAAAACCTGTGCCAATTCTCTGCTCAAAATCATCAATGATATTTTAGACTTCTCAAAAATGGAGGCAGGAAAATTATCCATAGAAAATATAACCTTTGATTTAAAAGAACTGGTAGAGGAATTGGTAAAGACCTATTCCCTTCGGGTGGAAGAAAAAGGCCTTGAATTAAACTATGGTTTCAGCGCATCTATTCCCAGGTATTTGATTGGAGATTCAAACAGACTCAGACAAATATTGCATAATCTGCTTGGCAATGCGGTAAAGTTCACGAATGAAGGAAGTATATCTCTGGCAATCAGGATACTGAATAAAACGGAATCTCAGGTAGAACTTCATTTTTCTGTTTCAGATACAGGCATAGGCCTGACGCAGGAGGATATCCGGCATTTGTTTCAGAGCTTTAATCAGGTGGAACGGTCATTTACCAAAAAGTATGGCGGAACCGGCCTTGGCCTCGCCATATCCAAGTCACTTGCAGAATTGATGGGCGGAGGTATCGGAGTAGTAAGTGAAAAAGGAAAAGGAAGCACATTTTATGTTAACCTTCCCTTTCAGATCGGAAAAGCCATTGAAGAGAGGGTGGTACAGACAGCCAGTTTGTCCGGCACAAAAAATAATTTGAAGATTTTGCTGGCAGAGGATGATCTGATCAATCAAAAGGTAATTTTAAAAATGCTTGAGAGGAAGGAATATTCGGTTGACCTGGCCAGAAATGGATTAGAGGTACTAAAACTATTTGCGAAAAATAGATATGATTTGATTCTTATGGATATTCAGATGCCTGAGATGAATGGATTGGAGGCTGTTCAGAAGATCAGAGAAATGGAAGGGACAAGTTTTTATACGCCTATCGTGGCATTGACTGCTTATGTGCTGAAAGGAGATAAAGAAAGGTTTTTGGCTTTGGGAATGGATGAATATATACCTAAGCCCATCGATATGAATCAGTTGTTTTTAACCATTGAACAGATCACACGGAGAAAGGAGGAGAACGGCTTGCTGCCGGATAGTATTTTTCTTACCGATAGCGGAGAGATAGGGTTTGCAAGTAAAAATACGGACCGGCCAAGCAGAAAAACAAAAGGGTTATTGCATGAAATAGCAAAGAACATCGTAATGCTGGAACATGCTGTGGAGAAGGGGAATCTGGAGCTGATTGAAGAAATTGCCCATACGGTAAAAAAACAGTCTATAGATATGGAATGTGCGGAAATCAAGGATATGGCCTTTAAAATAGAACTTGCCGCCAGACGGGGAAATATGGGCGATGCTGCAGAAAACATCAAAAAAATAGAAAAGGAAGTTCAGATATTGCAAAATGAGTTTATTGCTTCCGAGGAGGAGTAAATATGAGAATATTGATAGCAGAGGATGATCTTGTCAGCAGAAGGTTTCTGTTTAAATTTCTTAACCGTTACGGAGAATGTGATCTGGTGGTAGATGGGCTGGAAGCATTGGATGCCTGTCTGATGGCGATCAAAGAGAATAAATTATATGATTTGATCTGTCTGGATATTATGATGCCCAAGGTGGATGGGGTAAAAGTATTAAAATCTATCAGGGATCTGGAGAATCAGAAAGGAATTTCTCCCGAGAAAAGATCCAAAATAATAATGATCACAGCGCTTGGAGAAACGCAGCTCGTTCAGAACGCTTTTGAAATAGGATGCGACGCTTACGCTGCAAAACCAATCGATACGGCAAAATTGGTTAAGGTGCTGGAAGATTTCGGAATGATTCAGGAAAAGGAATAGAAATATTCTGACTGCAGGATGAAAAGGAGAGTGGGAACATGCTGGAGAAAAAGATGGACGAAACGGAGCTGCTGGAACAGGAAGAGGATACGCAAAAAGACAGATTTTTAACCTTCCAGGTCGGTAACGAGGTATATGGTATCGAAATAAAATGTGTGACCGAGATCATAGGCATACAGCCCGTTACAGAGGTTCCGGAACTGCCGGATTACATCAAGGGAATTATTAATCTCAGGGGGAAGATCATACCGGTCATGGACGTCAGGCTGCGGTTCAAAAAAGAGGGGGTGGATTATAATGACCGGACTTGCGTAATCGTAGTAGATATCGGAGGGGTGCCTATCGGCTTGATCGTTGACAATGTTTCGGAGGTATTGACGATACCGGAAGAAGAAATTGTGGCGCCACCGGATATAAAAGGCGGAGGTAACAGATACATAAGAGGAATCGGTAAAGTAGAAAATCAGGTAAAGTTGCTGCTGGACTGTGATAGATTACTGAATGAGCAGGAAATAGATGCTCTGGGGAATATGTAGGAGGATGAGCTTATGAGATGGTTTTACAATATGAAAATAGGTGCTAAATTAATATTCGGTTTTGTATTAGTAGCTATAATTGCGGGAATCGTCGGAATTGTCGGAATTTATAATATGAATTCACTGGATAAAGAATATAGTTCCTTATATAAAGAATATGGTATTCCGCTGGGAGATATTGCAGATGTTTCCGTATCCTATCAGCAGATCAGGGTTAACTTGAGAGATTTAGTGATTGAAGGGGACGGAGCGAATGGCGATACATATATAAAAAGTATAAAGGAAAATCAAGAAAAAATGGAAGCTGCTATGGATGCATTTGAAGCATCATTGCAGACGGAGGAAGGAAAAAAAACATTTGCCGACCTAAAAGCTTCTTTGGAAGAGTATGAGCCTATTGAAGAACAGATTATAAATTATGCCGTTTCAGGAAATCAGAAAGAAGCGATTACTGTACTCCGTGCAGATGAAAGCGCTAGGGTTGTCAGTGAAATCATGGGTTCCATTAATGTACTGTTTCAGCTAAAGGATGACAATGGACAGAGGTTGTCAGAAGAATATACGGATGAAGCACAGAATACGATTACGACGGTAATAATTATTGTAGTTATTGCAATTATTGCAGCAGTACTATTAGGCGTTTTTATTTCCCGGATAATCAGCAAGCCGATTGTAAAAATGGTCAGAATTGCGGAAAGGGTTTCAGAGGGAGATCTGGATGTGGAGATCGATTATAATGCCAGAGATGAGATTGGTATTTTGGCGGAAGCTTTCTCGAGAATGACAGATAACCTTAATGAAGTTATGTCCAGCATTAATAATGCAGCGGAGCAGGTATCGGCAGGCTCCACCCAGTTATCCGATTCAAGTATGGCTCTTTCCCAGGGAGCAACAGAACAAGCTAGCTCTATAGAGGAATTGTCCGCCTCCATAGAAGAAATTGCGGCACAGACAGAAGTAAATGCGGAGCATGCAAAAGATGCGAACCATATTACAGAATCAGCTAAGATGAGCGCTATGGAAGGCAACCGTCAGATGAAAGAAATGTTGGAGGCAATGGAAGCTATCAATGAAGCTTCTGCCAATATTTCAAAGATTATTAAGGTGATTGACGACATTGCATTCCAGACCAATATTCTGGCGTTGAATGCAGCAGTAGAGGCGGCACGGGCGGGTGCGCACGGTAAAGGATTTGCAGTGGTTGCCGAGGAAGTCAGAAATCTTGCCGCACGTTCTGCAAATGCGGCGAAAGAAACGACAGCGATGATAGAGGGTTCCGTGAAGAAAGTGGAAGGCGGGACAAGGATTGCAAATGAAACAGCAGAGGCTCTGAATAAAATAGTAGAAGGAATTGCAAGTGTCGCAGAGCTTATCGGCAATATCGCGGTAGCATCCAATGAGCAGGCTTCCGGAATTGCCCAGATCAATCAGGGAATTCTGCAAGTATCAACAGTGGTACAGACAAACTCCGCGACGGCGCAGGAAAGCGCGGCTGCCAGTGAAGAACTGGCAAGTCAGGCTATTTTAATGGAAGAACAGGTCGCTAAATTCAAGTTAAGGAAAATCAAGAAATATTATGCGCATACGGAATATCAAGACAAACAGCCTGACTATGGAAAAGAAAATGTTCCTTTGGAAACAGGACATGAAAAAGGTAAAAACCCAAAAAAAATAATACTGAGCGATAAGGAGTTCGGCAAGTATTAATTTGCTGCCCGCATGACGAAAGAAGTCTTTTTGGTTACTGTTCACACAGTAGCTTAGTACTTGCTGTTAAGCTACGTAAGAACGTGATTCAAGAGATGATTTCTGCTTCGCGTAGCGAATTTGCATGCAAAGTTTTTGCATTGCAGAAATCATGCGCTACTGAAAACGGAGTGAACAATACCCCTTTTTGGCTTGGATCAGAGGTTAGCATGGTTGAAATTACAGAGAAAGAATTTAAACAGCTTACGGAATATGTAAAGAAGAATTATGGTATCAACTTGAAAGCTGAGAAAAGAATTTTGGTCATGGGGAGACTGCAGAGTGTCCTTTTGGAAAAGGGATGCAGCTTTACGGAATATTTTGAGTATGTACTTGGAGATAAGACCGGACAGGCTGTCATAACCTTGATCGATAAAATTTCCACCAATCATACCTTTTTTATGAGGGAGTCAGGGCATTTCGATTTTCTGAAGGAACAGGTACTTCCCGGCCTGAAGGAGTCCGTTCATGAAAAAGATCTGAGGATTTGGTGCGCGGCTGCTTCTACAGGAGAAGAGGCATATACCCTTGCCATGATATTGGATGAATACCTTGGACCGGAAAAATTATGGTGGGATAAAAAGATATTGGCCACCGATATATCCCAGAGTGCTTTGGAGGCAGCGATGAGTGGAATATACAGCGATGAAAGGATAAACCCGCTGCCTTTCCGGTGGAAAGAAAATTATTTCCGCAGATATGACGGGAAGAACTGGATAGTGGAGGAGAGGATAAGAAATGAGATCATATTTCGTAAATTCAATCTGATGGAGCAGGTATTTCCTTTTAAGAAAAAGTTTCATGTTATATTCTGTCGGAACGTCATGATTTATTTTGACAATGAGACGAGGGATTTGTTAGTGGATAAGTTTTATAATCATCTGGAATCCGGGGGTTATCTATTTATCGGGCACTCGGAAACGGTGGACAGGACCAGGACCGGATTCCAATATGTTATGCCTGCTGTTTACAGGAAAAAATAACTGGAATTTTATGCTGGAGGATATCTATGCGGATAGAGCTTAGGTGTATGCAAAAATGAAGAAAAAGATTAAGGTATTGGTCGTAGATGACAGTATTGTATTCCGGGAAGCTATTATAAGGGGAATCGGAGCGGATATAAACATCGAGGTCGTGGCAAGGGCATCGGATCCCTTTGAAGCCAGAGACAGAATATTGGAATGGGAACCGGATGTCATGACCTGTGATATAGAAATGCCAAGGATGAACGGAATAGAGTTTGTCCGAAGACTTCTTCCCCAGTATTCCATTCCGGTCATCATAGTCAGCGGTTTGAGCGAAGCGGTATTCGATGCGATGGATGCGGGAGCCGTGGATTTTGTCGCAAAGCCTGTCGATAAATCAGCCGCGAATATGCAGATTTTCATACAGGAGCTGATCTCCAAGATAAAAATTGCGGCAGTTTCCAAGGTGACTCCGCATAATACAGTAACAGCCGGACAAGTATATGGCAATCATTTTCCCGAGAACAGAATTATCGCCATGGGAGCTTCCACAGGAGGAACCGAAGCTTTGTACAGTATACTTATGCAACTGCCGGCGAATATTCCAGGTATTGTAATTGTACAGCATATTCCGCCGGTGTTTTCCAGAATGTTTTCGGAACGTTTGAATAACCAAACCTCATTAACGGTAAAAGAGGCTGAGGATGGAGAGTATGTGGAGACAGGGAAAGTCCTGATCGCTCCCGGGGACCGGCATATGCGGGTTAACAAACTTGGAGGCAGATATAAGGTAGAGGTGTTTGGCGGTGAAAAAGTAAGCGGACATTGCCCTTCGGTGGATATGTTATTCGACTCTGTGGCTAAGAAAGCAGGAAACGAAGCAATTGGCATTATTTTAACCGGAATGGGGTACGATGGGGCAAAGGGACTTTTGGCAATGAAAAGAAAAGGGGCAAGGACCATCGGACAGGATGAAAGGTCATGTGTCGTATATGGTATGCCCAAAGCAGCATATGATATAGGGGCGGTAGAAGTACAAGTTCCATTATTGGGGGTGCCAAAGGCATTGATGAATATGCTGTAGCAGAAGAGAGATTACAATACATGATAGCTTACATGCTTTTATCTGTAAGGATAGCATTTGGATGGAAGCAAAGGTCGCTCCGCCGGCATTTAGCTGGCAGGGCGATTTTTTGTTCGTTTCCATTGGAAGGCTATCTGTGGAAACAGGGGGTAAGGCTAGATTGGACAGGAATAAAATTCTATGCTCACATGGGGCATGCGAACGGCTTTCTTAGGCGTATTCGGTTTCTGTTCCGGCGCGAACGGCTGTATTTTCTAAACGAAACCGAATACGCCTAAGAAAGCCTGCTGAAAGTTGTGAAAATGTATATAAAATTGGCAAGGGTTACGAGTTTTGTAAATGCCGGGATGATTGTATATGGTGAAAGGAAAATATAGGATATGAAGTATAATTATATTATAAATGTGAGAGATAATGAAAAACTGCGCGCAAGTTTTAACGAGTTGACACAGAAGGTATATGGGTTTAATTTCATAGAATGGTATGAGAGAGGACAGTGGGGAGATAAGTATATACCTCATGTCCTGGAGGAGAATGGCAAGGTGGTATCGAATGTATCGGTAAATCTCATGGAGTTCGATGTGAGCGGGAAGATTAAAAAATATATTCAGCTTGGAACTGTGATGACCGACCCTGATTATCGAGGTCAGGGACTTAACAGATACATAGTGGAAAAGATTCTGGAAGAATATCGGGAAAAGGTCGATGGAATTTATCTGTTTGGAAATGACAGCGTTCTGGAATATTATCCGAGGTTCGGATTCATACCGATAAAAGAATATGAGTATAGCCGTAAAGTGTATAGGGAAAAGGAAGCAATAACGAGTATAGGAAGAAACGCATATCGGATTGAAAAAATAGATATGTCTTGCCAGAAGGCATGTGATAAGTTGTATAGTGCCATAACGGAATATAATTCCTCGGTAAAAGGAAATAATCAAAACAATGGTTTCAGTATGTGCGACAATCTCGGATTGTATCAGTTCTGGCTGGCAGCAGAATTTGAAGAAAGTGTATACTATTTGCCGGATATGGGGGCATATATTATTGCCGATTTAAAGGCAGATACGCTTAAAATATATGAGATGATAAGTAAAAATGTGATAGATATTGACAAGATTTCTGCTTCATTTGGAAACGTATCGGAGATAAAGCTTGGATTTACGCCGGCAAAGAAAGAAGGTTATGACATTAATCCTCACATAGTAGAAGACTGCACCTTATTTATTATGGGAGATAGCTTGAAGCGGGTGGAAACGGAAAAAATGATGTTCCCGGAAATATCGCATGCTTAGTGAACGCTTAAGATGTGTAAGTAAAACGAGTGTATCCTCTAAATACCATGATAGACTTTGATTTTAGAGGAATCAAAACAGACCACATCGGTATTTGCTCAAAGCACAATTCAAAAGCCGGAGCAGAAATGTCTGCCGAAGTCACTGAGATTCTCGAGCATGTCCATCGCATGAGTAATAGAAA
Source organism: Bacillota bacterium (assembly GCA_023412855.1). GTDB lineage: Bacteria > Bacillota > Clostridia > Lachnospirales > Lachnospiraceae > Kineothrix. The sequence continues at coordinate 49,824 of JAEZRJ010000010.1, forward strand.
AAGAATTCTTATGGGAATAAGCCTTTTTGCGGGAATTATTCTAATTTATTACATTAGCGGTATCAGGAGTTATTTCTCTATGACTTTTTGTCATTATTCGGGAAAGCTTTGTATGCATTCTTAAAATACTATGATAAAATATATTTGTATTATATGTATTGGATGTTGCTTTTATAAACCTAGAAACTGGAGCAGGGGGTGCCCATGAAAATAGAAACTCAAAGACTGATTATCAGGAACTTTGAATTAAGCGATAAAGAAGACTTGTGTGAATACATGCTGCAGCGTGTCCATGCCGAATTCGAGAGTTATCCTGATTTTACGGCTGAGAAAGCCGAGAAGGAAATTGAATACCGCGCAGACAGCGATGAATTCTTTGCGATTGAGTTAAAAGATAACCATAAGGTAATCGGAAATATTTATTTGGGAAAAAGGGATTTCAATGCAAAAGAACTCGGATATGTCCTTAATGAGAATTATCATAACAAAGGATATGGAACGGAAGCTTGCACAGCGGCGATAGCTTATACTTTTACCCATGGCATACACAGAATCTTTGCGGAATGTGCGCCTCAAAATGTGGTGTCGTGGAAAGTGATGGAAAAATGCGGGCTTAAGAAGGAAGCCCATTTTATAAAAAATGTTTCCTTTCATAACGATGAGCAGGGCAGACCCGTTTATTGGGATACTTATGTATATGCTGTTTTGAATCAGGAGGATGCCATTGACTGAAGGGTTATGGATGATTTGGCAGGATATTTGCTGAAAAATGAAAGCATGAAAATGTCAATATGAAAAGCAGTATTAAAAGAGGATGGTTTATGGTAAAAAAATATATTGAAAATAATAGGGGAAAAGTATTCTATTGGATCAATGAGGAGTTTGCCGGTGCAAAGGATAAAGGTGCCATTCTGTTCACCCATGGTCTGACGGCGGATCATACTCTTTTCGATAAGCAGACAGAATATTTGCAGGATGAGATGTGCGTGATAACATGGGATATGCCGCTGCACGGGGAGAATAGGCCTTACAAGGGATTTTCCTTTAAGAATGCCGCAGCGGATATGAACCAGATTCTGGAGACAGAAGGAATTGAAAAGGCGGTCATGGCAGGGCAGTCTGCAGGCGGATACTGTGCCCAGGCGTTTGCATTATTTTATCCTGAGAAAACGGCTGGCTTTATATCTATCGACTCTACACCGTTCGGGTTAAAGTATTATAAGAAATCGGAGTTGTTTTGGACCGATCATTATGATGCTGTTGCGAGATGGTACCCGTATGAGTTTTACTGCAAATTATCTGCAAAGAGTGCCTGCACGACGGAAGAAGCCAGGTTATCCTTTTATCAGGCACTTGTCCGGCTTGGGAAGAAGGGAATGCTGGAGGCGGCAAAAGTGCTTTATCGGGATTTCACGAAATACCCAGAAGTGGACTTTAAGTGCCCGGTGCTTTTGTTCTTAGGAGAAAAAGATAAGGTGGGATATGTGAAAAAGTATAATGAAATGTGGGAGAAGGAAACCGGCTATCCTTTGGTGGTCATTCCTGGCGCCGGTCATAATTCAAATTTTGATGGATACGAATTTTTTAACCGGAAAGTAATGGAATTTATGAGCACACAAAGTATACGTGCCGATTAGGGCTGCATATGTGGATATATGTCACTTTGAGGCTTACGACCATTGGCTTTACGGCAGAGTGTATAGCAACAACTGCCGTAAAGCCTCTTTTTATATGTTGATATTAGTAAATATAGAAAAAACAGAAAACAAAGAAATCCTGTATTTGGAAATAGCAGAAGGAGAGGTTGTTTGACGTTTTTTGAATGGGTATTGATAACCCCTCTTTGTTATTAGCGCAAAGAGGGGCTATTTAGTATTTACGTCTTCTATTGTTTCGAATAAATCCCCAACAGGACAATCTAAAATCTTGCTTAATTTGTCAAGATTATCAAACCTTATGGACGAAGTTTGGTTCGTAACCATGCGGTTAAAATTCTGATAGCTTAAATCCATTTGTTTATATAGCCAATATTTTGTATGATTCTGCTCTGATAATATTTGCAATATGCGCAAGCGTACCATAAAAACCTCCTCTTTTAGCCTTAATTATATCGAAAAACTCATGCTTGCATAAATGATGTACAAATTATATAATGTAAACATTAGATATGAAATAAAATATAAATTTATTTATAACCAAATAGTCATAAGTTAATGCAATGTTTACCCGTCCAGTAGCTAATACGGACAATAGGTTGGGACGGTAAATAAAATACATTTATACAAAGGAGCAGTTGGCATGACGGTACAAGAAGAAATTAAGAAACCCAAAAAACAGGCAAGAGAATTTAAGACACTTTTTACAAAAATCCTTGTCACCATCGGAGGTCCGGTAATACTTTCCTATTTAGTTGTAGGCATTATTATCGTAGGAATTGTGATTGCATTCGTGACCCGTTTGAGCGAAAGTGAACTGAGCGCCCAGTCACTGGCTGCATCGAATGAGGTGGAGGGATATTTTGCAAGATATGAAGAAATTACAAAACAGCTTTCCTTAAATACCCAGATGGAAATGTTGTTTACTGAGACTAAGCCGGGAACGAATATCGATCAGGCCGGCAGTTTCTCAGCGGTATATAAAACACTTACCAATATCGAGGAAGCGAACTCCGACACTATCTTGTCCGTTTGGGTGGCAGATGTCGATTCCAGTCAGATTGCGCAGTCGGACGGTGCTGTTATAAATACCGGATGGGACATTACGACACGTTCCTGGTATATAGAACTTCTTGACAAAAATAAAACGATTATGACTGAACCTTATGAAGACAGCTTTACAAAAAAGCAGATTGTCAGCGTAGTTTCGCCCGTATATAAATCAGGCACATCGGAAATTATCGGTGTCACCGGATTAGATTTCGTTTTAGAGGGCCTGGCGGAGACTGTCGGAAGCTATACATTAAGAGATACCGGATTTTATATTATGACAACCGGTACAGGACAGATTATTTACCATCCGGAAGCAGGATATGTTAATCTTAACGTTTCAGAGACGGATATGTCGGAAAATTTTAAAAATGCAATTTTATCACGGACAATGGGAAGTATAAAATATATCTCACACGGAATTGCCAGTCACGGTTATCTGGAACCGGTAGGAGATACCGGGTGGATAATGGCCACGGGCCTTCCGAATACGGAGTTTAATAAAGAATATTTAGTAGTGGCGGGAACGCTGCTGATTATATTCCTTTTGGCTATCCTTTGCATTTTCTTTATGATTCTGACAGTCTCGAAGTCAATCGTAAGACCGGTCAAAGAATTGACTGACACGGCAAATCTTATTGCAGAGGGAAATCTGGAGGTCGAAGCGAAGGTAACTTCCAAAGACGAAGTGGGCCAGATGGGAGAGGCCATTAACCGCACAGTGGTACAGTTAAGGCGTTATATTGCATACATACAAGAGATTGCCTCTGTTTTGGGAACTATGGCAGAAGGAGACATGCGTATTCATTTGGAACAGGATTATGTGGGAGAATTTGCTCCTATCAGAAAGGCATTTGAAGAAATATCGGCGTCTCTGAATCATACACTGTCTACCATCCGCCTGTCGGTCACGCAGGTAAGCAGCAGCTCAGAACAAGTTTCAGGCGGTGCACAGGCACTTGCCTCAGGCTCTACGGAACAGGCGGCTACGGTGGAAGAGTTGAATGCTTCCTCTATTGAAATCGCAAGGCAGGCAGAAGAGAATCTGAATTTTGTCAAAGAAACTACCAGGCAGTTGAAGCATACGGCAGATCGTTTGAATGTGGGCAATCAGCGCATGAAGCAGTTAACGGTAGCCATGGTGGATATTGGATCCTCTGCGAACCAGATTGCGGATATTACCAAAGTTATTGATGGAATAGCTTCCAAGACAAACCTATTATCCTTGAATGCAGCTATTGAAGCGGCCAGGGCCGGAGAAGCGGGAAAAGGATTTGCTGTTGTGGCAGAGGAAGTGCGTGATTTAGCTCAAAAATCGGCAGAAGCGGCTAAGCAGACAGTACAACTGCTCCAGAACTCTTTGAAAGATGTGGAAACCGGCACAAAAATAGCAGAAGAGACGGCCCAATTTTTACAGGAGGTGGAAGTGGATACCTTGAAGGTGGTAGATGGCATTTCCAGAATTGAGGATGTATCTGCCGACCAGACGATTTCAATCGATCAGATCAGAGAGGGGCTCAACCAGGTTTCGGCAGTTATACAGAATAATGCGGCAACAGCGGAAGAGAACTCTGCCACAAGCGAGGAGATGGCTTCTCAGGCAGCGCTTCTGAATGAAGAGGTCAGTAAGTTTAAATTGCATTAATATGCCGGAGGGCCTTCGTCAGACATCGGCGAAGGCTCTCGTCATATGCGACAGCAAAGAAAGCAGTACGATAAAAGCCAAGACATGGTATGCTTGATATGGGTCTTGGCTTTTTGCTTTCGTGAGAACTAAAGAGAACCCCATGCTCCGAGGCTTTTCCCGTTCCATGAAAAATAAGTGGAGCAGGTAGTGCTGATAGGTGCGATTTTTTGAATCCGTTCCTCAATGCTCATGCTGTCATCGCTTAGGAATTCCTCGGCAAGAACATTTCGAATCTTGCATAACATCACTTCACCGCCATCCATTTGCATGGTGTTTACAACCTCCAATTCGAAGGCTACGGGGCTGCATGATAAAATGGGCACATTCAGAACCTGTCCTTGGTCTGTTTCCGGTTTGTGAGCGGCTTTCTCCTCACTGTATCCGTCGGTAGTTCCCAAAAAGTCTGCAAGAGGCAGCATTTCCTCCGTTACCAGATTCGCGGAAAACACCTTTGTGGCATTGATTCTATCCTTCGTCAGCTTCTCGCCGCCGATACATGCCATTACGCCTACTTCTTTGTCCCAGTAGTAGCTGAACCAGCAAAAGAGCCCGAAGTTCGGTGTGCCGTCTTCCTTATATGTACCATATAAAAACAGCGTTTGCGGGCAGAAATCGTTAGATATGGGCATTGATTTTTTACTCATTTAATTTACCTCCTTCAAATTTTCCAGAATTCTTGTTAGTTGTTTTTCGAACTGAACGATTTCTTGTTCGGTAAAGTCTTTATAATAAATTTCATTCATCCGCCCGGAAACCTGTTCGTACTTTTCTTGTAATCCTCGTGCTTTTTCTGTTAAGACAATCAAATTTTTCCGACGGTCTGTTTCATCCGGAACGCGCATGATCAAGTCTGCTTCTGCCATCCGGTCCAGCATACTTGTTAAGGTGGTATTCGCCAAGCCTGCCTGGGCGGCTAGCTCCACGATGGATATCCGGTCCGTTTGCCAAAGAACATATAATATTTTGCCCTGTGCACCGTTGAATTCGTCGATATTTTCTTCGGATAATATCCTTTCGAAGATTCGCCCTCCGATTTGTTTTATTTGTGTAATTAAAAATCCGCCTTGTGTATCCATGAAAAATCCTCCTATATAGGAATATATTATATAATATGAAAAAAGTCAATATATTTCTTCCGGGATGTGTGCGGGCATCTGGAAAAACATGTTGACAAAAATAATATAATGAGATAGCATAAAATCATTATTAAGAAAAAGAGGTATGTTCATGTTACGTGAGTCGGTATTGGAGAACACAACTAACTAAATAGTTGAAAAGGTAAGGCGTTAGCGGTCGCGCTATGAGTCTGCCCTTTTATCGGTGAATGAAGCCGGTGTATCTGCTTTACTGAATGCTTAACCCTTGCGTGGCAAGAGTTCATACACTTCAAATAGACGTTTATATTATTTAGACTCTTTGAAAGGCATGACGGTATCGTTATGCTTTTTTTAACAGCAGGAGCAATTCGCGAAGCGTGTTGTCCGTTGTTAAGATTGTCAGGATCAGAAAGGTTCGCAATGCGCATTTTTCTTGATTTACACTTATTTTTGCAGAGTTTATTTACTATAGGTCGTTTTATTTATGAGCGCTGAAGAGGCATGTCTTTTAGACGGATACTTTAGCGCTCATTTTGTTCGAATAAGGGAGTTCTGTGCAGCCTGCGCCTTCTGAAAAGAGAATCGAAGGAAGGATAGAGAAATGTTGAATACAGAAAAAATATTGGAATTTCATATGGTAAAAGAAAAGTTAATGGAATTGGCATACACGGATCATGCGAAGGAAGAAATCAAAGCTTTGAAGCCTTACATGTCAGAAAGCGAGCTGCAGGCGAGAATGCGGGATACGACGGAAGCGAGGCTGCTTGTGGAAAAAGCAGGAAATCCGCCCTTAACGTCCTTAAAGGGGATTAGTGAATTGATACAGATTGCGGAAAAGGGCGGCTGTCTGACGGAAGAGCAATTAGAAACGGTAGGTATTTCCCTAACCGGCGTTAAGCGCCTGAAGGATTATTTAAACCGCTGCAAGCAGTACGGTTTGAGCATTCCCTATTATGAGGAAAATCTGGATTCGCTGGAGGAAATCAGGGACGAAATACAGAGAAATATCCGGGACGGCAAAGTGGACGATTATGCCTCGAAGCTGCTTAAGGATTTAAGGAGCAGTATAAGCCTGACCGAAAGCAAAATGCGCGATAAGGCGGACAACGTAATGCGTGTAAATAAGGAATATATGTCGGACAGCTTTAGCACTATAAGAAACGGACATATCTGTATTCCTGTAAAAAAGGAATATAAGATGAAGATTGCAGGAACGGTCGTAGATAAATCCGCCACCGGAAATACCATATTTATGGAGCCGGCTGCTGTGGGGCAGTATTATGAAGAGCTTCAGGGAATGGAAATAGATGAAGAGAACGAAGTGAGAAGAATTCTGTATTCTCTGACAGCAATGCTTGCCGGTGTGGCAGAAGTCATGGAACGGAATAATAAGACGATAGAAAAGTTGGACTTCATGTTCGCAAAAGGAAAGCTCAGCCTTGAGTACAATGGCGTACAGCCTGCCATCAATACCGAAAGAAGAATCCGTCTGGCAGGGGGAAGGCATCCGTTGATGGATCCGGATATCAATATCCCACTGGACTTCAGGATTGGAAACGGTACGAACGGTATCGTAATTACCGGACCGAATACGGGAGGAAAAACGGTGGCGATTAAGACTGTGGCATTGAACTGTATGATGGCCCAATGCGGACTCCATGTAACTTGTAAAGAGGCCGATATTTGTATGAACGATGCTTATCTGTGCGATATCGGGGACGGTCAGAATATTTCCGAGAATCTTTCCACCTTCTCGGCGCATATTACTAATGTTCTGGATATATTGAAAAGAGCGGGCAGGGACAGCCTTGTAATTATGGATGAGCTGGGTTCCGGTACCGACCCTGCGGAGGGCATGGGAATTGCTGTCGCCGTCTTGGAGGAACTGAAAAAAAGCGGCGCCCTTTATCTGGTCACAACACATTATCCCGAAATAAAAAGATACGCGGACAACGCGGAGGGAGTGGTGAATGCCAGAATGACCTTTGATAAAGAAAGCTTGAAGCCCTTATACCAGATGGTGATCGGAGAAGCGGGAGAAAGCTGTGCGTTCTATATTGCCGGGAAGCTGGGGATGCCTGCCTCCATGCTGCGGCGTGCGGCAAAGGAGGCCTATGGCGATAACCTGCCGGAAGAGATGAATCTCCCTGCCGGAGCCAAAGAGGTTAAGAAGGAAACCGGAGAGCACATCCGCAAAAAGAAGGATCTGTCTAACCGTCAGACGGCAGCTATGCAGTTTCAGCTAGGGGACAGCGTCATGATTTATCCCGAGAAAAAAATCGGAATTGTCTGCCAGACGGCGGATGAAAAAGGGGTGCTGCGCATACAGCTTCAGAATAAGAAAATTTATATCAACCATAAGCGGATAAAGCTGCACGTAGCGGCAACGCAACTGTATCCGGAGGATTATGATTTTTCCATCATTTTCGATTCGGTGGAAAATCGAAAATTGAGGCATCAAATGGAGAGGAAGCATGTAGAGGACAAAAGCTTGACGATAGAAGAGTAAATTATAGTTCAGCCTTCGGCTAAACTGCAACAAGTATGGACACAAAATGCCATAAAACAATATTTTGGCGCTGGCAGACCTCGTAAATTGCATAGGGATGCAATTCTGGTTTCGCGGTATAGAAGGCTGAACGGTTACTGTAGCAAATGCACTTTTGACAGTATGTATTATGAAAAATTTATGCTATAATTGAAAAATCAATTTATACAAAAAGGGAGACGGGCTATGATACGTGAAATTGAACGAGAAGATTTTTCCGGGCTTATGCAGCTTTATACCCAGCTCCATGGCAACTCCATACCGGAGGCCACTCAGGATCTGGAGTGTATATGGGAGCAGATTCTGGACGATACCTGTCATCATATTATAGTGGCGGAAGAGGATGGGAAAATCGTATCCTCATGCGTATGTGTTATCATTCCGAATCTCACCCATAATCAACAGCCATATGCCTTCATTGAGAACGTCATTACCGACGGAGCGTATAGAAAAAGGGGGCTGGCGACGGCCTGTCTGAACTATGCGAAGGAGTTGGCTGTAAAAGAAAACTGCTATAAATTAATGCTTCTTACCGGAACGAAGAAAGAAAGCACCCTGAAGTTTTATGAGCAGGCGGGATACAATAGGAAGGATAAGACCGCATTTATTCAATGGATATAGATTTTAGAATTTTGATGGGAGATCATTCAGCATATTATGAATTTTTATTTTGCCCCTTTAGAGGGAATTACCGGATATATTTTTAGAAATGCCTACAACGCCTTTTTTCCTTGTATAGATAAATATTTTACCCCTTTTTTGTCTCCGAACCAGAATCGTGCGTTAAGTCCGAAGGAAATGAAGGATATCCTGCCAAAGCACAACGAGGGAATGTATGTAGTTCCTCAGATTCTTACAAACAATGCGGAGCATTTTGTTCGGGCAGCAAAGGAACTTAAGGAAGAATATGGCTACCATGAAGTGAATTTGAACCTTGGCTGCCCCTCGGGCACCGTGGTGGCCAAGGGAAAGGGTGCAGGATTTCTTGCAAAACATGAAGAACTGGATGCCTTTTTTGAACAGGTATTTGAAGCTTCCGATTTGAAAATTTCCGTGAAGACGAGGATAGGAAAGGAGTCTCCGGAGGAATTTTATGGACTGATGCATATATTTAATAAATATCCGTTCCATGAACTGATCGTTCACCCGAGGATACAGACGGATTATTACAACAATACGCCGAATAAAGAAATGTTCGGCTATGCGATTTCAGCCAGCAGAAATCCGTTATGCTACAACGGAGATATCGTCACGAAGCAGGATTACCGGCAGCTTTGCGAGGAGTTCCCTCAGATAAACAGCGTGATGCTCGGCAGAGGCTTGCTGAGAGACCCTTCGCTCATCGAAAAAATAAAAGGTGAGTCAGGGACGGATAAAGGACACCTTAAGGCGTTCCATGATAAGCTGTATGCCGACTATAAGGAGGCGTTTGCCGGTGATGTCCATCTTCTGTTCAAGATGAAGGAATTGTGGTTTTATATGATTCATATGTTCCCCGAAGGCGAAAAATATTTAAAAAAGATAAGAAAGGCGTCGAGGCTGTGCGACTATGAAGAAATAGTAGGCAGACTGTTTCGGGAGCAGGAAATAGAACAGGGAATGTATTACCGGTAAAAGGAGGAAGAAAAAATGCTTGCGCAGACATTGAAGCCAGGAGATACCATCGGTATTATATCCCCCAGCCATGTGGCTACGGTAGAGGGATATGAGGGAATTATTTCCGGGATAGAAGCAAAAGGGTTTAAGGTAAAGAAAGGCAGGAATCTGTATAAGGATACTTATGGCTACTTAGCAAGTGAGGCCGAGCGGGCTGAGGATTTGAATGAAATGGTAGCTGATGAGGAGGTCAGACTGATCTTTTTTGGCGGCGGCTACGGAAGTGTTGAAGTGCTTCCCTATATAGATTATGAAAACATAAAGAAGAATCCCAAGCTGTTTTTGAGTTATAGCGACGGCACGTCCATTTTAAATGCTATTTACAGCAAAACGGGGCTGCTTACATATTATGGGCAGTCACCGGGGCAGTTTCAGGATTTGAAGGAATATACCTTCGAACAGTTTTCCTCACATTTGATGAGGAGAGATGCCTCCGATTTTGTGAGCAACAGCAAATGGTATTCTTTGAAACCGGGGATTTGCGATGGTATATTGATCGGCGGTTATACATGTAATTTCGTTTTTTCCTTAAATACTCCGTATTTGCAGTTAGACCGGAGTAAAAAGTATATTTTATTTATAGAGGACTTCGAGGCCATCAGCTGCGTTGCGGCGGTGAGTTCTTATCTCTCCTGTATTGAGCAAAGCGGATTTATGGAATGTGTTTCTGGCGTACTTTTTGGCAATTATTCGGATACACTTTCCGAGCAGCTTTTGAACCGCCTTAAGAGACTTGGGGAGAAATATGACATTCCGGTAGCTTATTGCGATGATTTCGGACACGGAGAGAACCATGCGATATTTCCGATAGGAGGGCTTGCTGTTCTGGATACGATAAAAAACTCCTTGAGGTTTTTAGACTGAAATATGGTATACGGATTGAAATGATACGTGGATGGAGGTTTCAAGCGGTAACTGTCTGGCGGGCTACGGGCAAATAGGAGGAGATTATTGTACGGATGGTGGAAAGTAACAATAATATGCAAGAAATGGCAAGGAAAAGCCGAGACATAAGACGGAAAATCATATAGAATATAGAAGAAATATAAATCCACCTTTTTGCGCTGCAAAATGACAGTGGGGAGTTATGTTTTAAATCGCATTTTCTTTTGAGGAAGTGGCCGCATGACTTTAGGGTATATGCGGCCGCTTCTTCGTGTAATAGGGGAGTGGTTACTGTTCGCGCAGTAACGGGAAGTGGGCGAAGCATACTTTTTGCTTTTTTAACTTAATTGCTATTTTTCTCGATTTGGGATAAAATAAAGAAAACGAAAACACATCGGTATATTATTCATATACGCGGTGTGTTCTTTGTTAACATAAGGGCAATTTGCAAAGTGGGTTGCTCGTTGTTATGTTTAATAATGGGGAGGAATCAGGATTATGAACAATCAGCTTACCTTGAACGATATTAAAAGGATGGAAGAAGAAATTGAACATAGGAAATTGGTAATTCGCAAAGAGGCGCTGGAGGCGGTAAAGGAGGCCAGGGCTCATGGGGACCTTAGCGAAAACTTTGAATATTATGCGGCGAAGCGGGAGAAGAATAAAAACGAAAGCCGGATTCGTTTTCTTGAGAGGATGATAAAGACTGCGGAGATTATTTCTGATGAATCGAAAGAGGATGAGATCGGGGTTAATAATACGGTAGAGGTGATGTTTGAAGAGGATGGAACCTTGGAGAGTTATAAGATAGTGACGACTATGAGGGGGAATTCTCTGGAAGGGCTTATTAGTACCGAATCGCCGATCGGGAAGGCGCTGATAGGGCATAAGGTAGGAGATCGGGTGTGCGTGCAGGTGAATGATAGTTTTAGTTATTATGTTGTTGTGAGGAAAATAGAGAAGACGGTGGATGATGGGACGGATAAGATAAGGAGTTTTTAGGGTTTGGGGGAGTGAAGGGGTGGAGGTTGTGAGATTTTATGTGCAATGGGGAGGGTTGTGAGAGCCTTTCTTCGGTGGATCAGGTTTCTGTTCCGGCGCTTGCGGCTGTATTTTCTAAACGGAACCGGGTATGTGGTGGGGGTGGACGGGCCGGCAGCAAAGTACATCCATGTACTTTGCTGCCTAAACGCCGCATCCTTGCGGCGTTTTCCCTGGGTGTCGGGGGTTCCGTTAAGAAAATGCAAGCCGCTCGCTGACGGAGCAGAAACCTGATCCACCGAAGAAAGGCTCTTTTTTGGCTGTGAAATTGCACATAAAATCGGCGAAGGTTACGGGCTTCACTGCCGCGCCAAAAGCAGGAGCGGGGAGAGGGACAGAGGAGGAAATAAGGGTGAGATAAGGGTGAGATAGGGATTAAAAAGTCTTATATAGTATTATAAAGTGTATGGTGGATAATGTTTAAAATGTATTGACAATTGTGGGAAAAAGTGTAGTATGAAAATATAAAGAAATAAATTTAGGAAAAGTATTTCCCAACGCGATTTGTGGCGGATCAATTTGAGGATGATGTACTGGATGGCAATTCAATAGCCCCTCTCTTGAAGGAAGGAGATTTGTAAGATGAAAAAGAAGATATTGATAATCGGAAGCTTGAATGTGGATATGGTGATTGAGATGAAGCGTATGCCTCTTGTGGGGGAGACGGTTCTTGGGACGGAGCTTACTTATATTCCTGGAGGAAAAGGTGCTAATCAGGCGTGCGCGGTAGGAAAGCTGGGTGGAGATGTGATGATGCTCGGCTGCGTGGGAGAAGATGAATTCGGGGATATACAGAAGGATAGTCTTTCGGGAAATGGAGTGGATACCGGATGCTTTAAGAGAAGTAAGACGCAGAAGACGGGAACGGCCAGTATATATGTGGACGAGAATGGGAGAAACAGTATTGTCGTAGTTGCAGGGGCGAATAGGGAGTGCGATATTTCTTACTTGCAGGAGAATGACGATGCGATAAGGGAGTGCGATTATGTTATTTTACAGATGGAGATACCTTATGAGACAATTTTCTATGCGGTAAAACGGGCGAGGGAGCTGGGAAAGACGGTGATATTGAATCCGGCACCGGCACCGGATTCGCTTCCTGACGAGGTTTTGGAGAAGCTTGATTATATTACGCCTAATGAGACGGAGCTTATGAAGTTATGCGGGCGAAGCGGAGAAACGATAGAGGATTTCATAGAAGGTGCCAAGGCGCTCCTGCAAAAGGGAGTCAGGAATGTGCTGGTTACTTTGGGCGAGAGGGGAGCGCTTCTTGTGAATGAGGGCATGGCGGAGATATTTCCCACAAGGAAGGTGGTTCCTGTGGATACGACGGCAGCAGGCGATTGCTTTAATGGCGCTTTTGTGGTAGCTTTGGCGGAAGGGAAGGGGCAAAAAGAGGCGGTGGTCTTTGCCAATGCGGCTTCCTCTATTGCAGTGACGCGAAACGGAGCGCAGACCTCTATCCCCGGCAGAGAGGAAACGGATGAAGTGCTCAAAAGCATGAATATATAGGACGGACGAAGGAAGGCATGAGGAGGAACTCATGCTTTCTTTTAAATTAGGGAAATGTTCCCAATAGATAAAAAATAGATGTGCAGCCGTGTACGGAACAAAAGCTGTGCTGCCAAAGCAATATGAAACGTACTGCTCGTTGTTAGATATAGGAAGAATGTGGTATAATGTTTAAGAAATTTTGCTTACGAAAGGGGAACCTTGTATGAATATAAAAGACATTGCCAACTTATGCGGTGTGTCGCCATCCACTGTATCCAAGATTCTGCACAATAAGGATGCGGACATCAGCGTGGAGACGAGAAAAAAGGTTTTGGAAATTATTAAAGAATATCAGTATGTTCCTTATTCCAAAGTGATAAACAGCGCGGCGCCTAAGACGAACATGATAGGTGTGCTTCTGTCCGAGAATACATATGACGTACAGAACATGCTTTACAGTATTGAAAAGGCGGCTTCCGAAAACGGCTATGGCGTCATGCTGTGCAATGCGGCTCAGGATGAGAAAAAGGCGGCAAAGTATTATCAAATATTTAACAATAAAGGTGTAGACGGCATTATCTCTATTTGTCAGGACGCAGAAATGCCGGAAGAAATGAAGATACCTGTTGTTCGTATACTGGATAGAAAGAGCGGAATAAGAAACGCTGCTGCGGATCTTTATTTCGATATGAAGGAGGCCGGTTATCTTGCAGTCAGTTACCTTCTGGAGATGGGGCATGAGAGAATCGCATGCCTTTTGGAGAAGGATGAGGAGGACATAAGAGAGGGCTACCGGGAAGCATATAAGGAAAGGTTCGTTTCTCCGGATGAGGAATGGGTTTTCATGGGTACGGAGGAAGAAATAGAGAAGGAAGGAATTGCAAAGTGCCTGAAGGAGGATGTGACGGCTATCGTATGTTCCAGCGCAGAGATGGGAAATGCCGTTTATGAGAAAGTCAGGGAACGGGGAGATGGGGTTCCGAATAAGATATCTGTTATCAGCACAAGAGACAGTGCTCTTGCAAAAAAGATATATCCGAAGCTGACGGCCGTTCATGTGTCTGCGGAAGAAATCGGTGAGCGGGGAGTGAACGTCCTGATTCAAATGATGGAGGGCAGAAAGCCCGCTCACGAGTTTAAGGAGAAGATTTCCCAGCATATATGCGAAAGAAACAGCGTTTCAGCCCCGCCAGGCCATGAGCGGGGAGGAAAAATCGTGGTGGTGGGCAGCATGAATATGGACTGCATGATCGGTGTAAGCCGTATTCCGACCGTAGGAGAGACGGTAAAGTCGGGGAACATCACATCCCTGCCCGGGGGAAAGGGCGCGAATCAGGCGGTAGGAGCCGGCAAGCTGCAGGGGCTTGTATATATGATAGGAAGGCTTGGAAACGACAGCGACGGAAAGACGATTTATAACAGCTTGATAAACAGCGGAGTAAAAACAGAGGGAGTCGTCTTCGATGACGTTGTCCCTACGGGAAGGGCGTATGTTAATGTCGCACCGGGCGGAGACAGCACCATCGTCATCTATCCCGGGGCAAATGCCAGGCTGGACTGCGGTCAGATAAGGCAATATGAAGGGCTGCTAGAAGGTGCTGCTTACTGCCTTTTGACCTCGGAGATTCCGGAAGAGACGGTAGAATATACGATTGAAAAATGCAGGGAGAAGAAGGTTTCTGTCATACTGAAGCCGTCTGCGATGGAAAGAATAAAGGAAAGTCTTTTTCAGGCTGTCGATTATTTCATACCTAACGAAAAGGAGGCCGAACTGCTGCTTCCTCAAGCATCATCCATGGAGGAACGGGCAGATATTTTCATAAAAAAGGGCGTGAAGAATGTAATTATAACTTTGGGACAAAAAGGCTGCTACTTGAAAAATGAAAAATACCGGGGTTTTATTCCTACAGCAGGCTTTCATCCGGTGGACAGTACCGGAGCGGCGGACGCCTTCATCAGCGCTTTGGCGGTTTCCCTAAGCGAAGGCAATGAAATAAGGCAGGCCATCGGTTTCGCTTCCTATGCGGCAGGAATCAGCTCCACCAGGCAAGGGGTACAGCCTGCTATGGTTGACAGGAGAGAGCTTTCTCTTTATCAGGAAAAAATAGAAAGGCTTTGCATGGATGCGCTTCCGGACAAGGAAGAATAAATCATGCGTTGCTGAGAACGGAGTGAACAGCAACAAAGAACGCAGAGCAGGGAAATACAAGTCGAATTAAGAAGTAGAAAAATATATGGATATAAAGTATAATGAATAAATGATGAAACAGGCAGGTACGAAAGGCTGAAAAAATGGTTATAGAAAACTTATTCAAAGAAAAAAGACCGGTGTTGTCTTTTGAAATTTTTCCTCCGAAAAAAGAAGCGGCGCTTCTTAGTATCGATGAGACACTTTCTACGTTAGCGAAGCTGAATCCTGATTTTATCAGTGTGACCTTCGGAGCAGGAGGAAGCGGCGGTAAAAACAAGACCGTAGAGCTTGCGAAAAAAATAAAAGAAGAATATAAAATAGAGCCACTCGTACACTTAACGTGCATAAATCACAGCGAAGAGGAAATACGAATTCTTCTCGAGCAGCTTGAGGCGGCTCAGCTTAAGAATATACTGGCGCTTCGAGGTGACGTCAATCCGGAGATTCCTCCCAGGCACGATTTTAAATATGCAGGAGAGCTGGTAGCGTTCATTAAGAAACACGGAGATTTTCATGTGAGCGGAGCCTGCTACCCTGAGACTCATCTGGAGGCGGCAGATCCTATAAGCGATATACGCAATCTTAAGAAAAAGGTGGATGCGGGAGTCGGACATCTGGTTTCGCAGTTGTTTTTTGATAACCAGGTTTTTTATGATTTCGTAGAGAAGGTACGGATTGCCGGAATCGATGCTCCGGTGGAAGCGGGCATTATGCCGGTGACGAACAAGGCGCAGATAGAGAAGATGGTGACCATGTGCGGAGCTTCTCTGCCCCCTAAGCTTCAAAAGATTTTAAATAAGTACGGCGATAATAAGGAGGCCTTGTTCGATGCGGGAATGGCATATGCCATCGACCAGATTGTGGAGCTGCTTTCGAATGGAGTGGACGGCATACATATTTTTACGATGAACAATCCGGTAGTGGCTCGTAGAATATGCGACGGAATTAAGAATCTGATTTAATGGAGAGGTGTATAATAATATATGGGCAAAACAGCACTTGTCAGCGGAGCGTCCCGCGGTATCGGCCGTGCCGCAGCAGAGAGTCTGGCAGAGGCAGGATACGATTTGTACCTGACATGCAGGCAGTCGGAGGAAGAACTGTCAGAACTGAAAGATAAGCTGGAAAAAAATTACCATATTCGCTGCGCGGCATATATATGTAATATGGGGAGTTATGAAGAGGTCAGCGACCTTTTTCGGAATATTCCCGATTTGGATGTATTGGTGAACAATGCAGGCATTTCTTATATCGGTCTTTTGTCGGAAATGGAAGTTTCCAAATGGCAGGAAATAATAGATACTAATTTGAGCTCCGTTTTTTATACCTGCAAGTTTGCGATTCCGCTTATGCTTAAGAATAAGTCGGGAAGAATTATTAATATTTCATCGGTATGGGGAAGCACAGGCGCTTCTATGGAGGTGGCTTATTCCGCCTCTAAGGGCGGAGTGAACAGCTTTACCAAGGCATTGGCAAAGGAACTGGCACCAAGCCATATATGTGTGAATGCAGTGGCTTGTGGTGTAATTGATACGGATATGAACCGGGGCTTTGAAGAAGAAGAGCGCAGGGCACTTATAGAAGAAATACCGGCAGACCGTTTCGGAAGGCCGGAGGAAGCGGCGAAACTCATCCTGCAGATCATCGATGCACCCGAATATATGACGGGGCAGATTATAACGATGGACGGCGGATGGTGCTGAATTAAGAAAGAATAGAGGGATGGCTATGTACGATTTAGTAATTATCGGATCAGGGCCGGCAGGGCTGTCGGCGGCAATATATGCGAAGAGAGCAGGTCTCAAAACCTTGGTTTTGGAAAAGAGTACTATGAGCGGGGGGCAGGTGCTTACCACCTATGAGGTGGATAATTACCTGGGACTTCCGGGAATCAACGGCTTCGATTTGGGGATGAAGTTCAGAGAACATGCGGATAATATGGAGATTGAATTTGTGGAAGCGGAAGTGACGGGCGTTAAAAGTATCGATGCCCCGGGCTGCAACGAACATCCCATGCAGGATATGAAAGCGGCGAATATTGATTTGGACGCCTGCAGGAAGAAGCGTGTACATCGCATAAGTACCAGTCAGGGAGATTACGAAACGAGAACGATTCTGATCGCTACCGGAGCCTCTCATTCTAAACTGGGAGTGCCGGGAGAAGAGGAGTTTGCGGGGATGGGTATTTCCTACTGCGCTACCTGCGACGGTGCCTTTTTCAGAAACCGCATTGTGGCGGTAGTAGGCGGCGGCGACGTAGCGGTAGAAGATGCGATTTTCTTGGCGAGAACGAGCAAAAAGGTATATTTGATTCATAGAAGAAACGAGCTTCGGGCGGCTAACATCCTTCAGGAAAGCTTAAGCCGTCTTGACAATGTGGAAGTGATATGGGATACGGTAGTGGAGGAAATCAAGGGAGAAGATCAGGTACAGGGCCTTCTTCTGCGGGATTTGAAGACGGAGGAGAAAAAGGAGCTTGCGGTGGATGGTGTATTCATTGCCGTAGGGATCCATCCCAATACGGAAAGCTTCGGGAATGCGGTGAAATGCGATGAGAGAGGATATATCGTCGCAGATGAGGACTGTGTTACGCACACAGCCGGAATCTTTGCAGCGGGAGATGTCAGAACTAAGAAGCTCAGACAGATTATCACAGCGGTAGCCGACGGCGCCAATGCGGTGACGAGCATTCAGAATTATTTTCTGTAGAAAATGGAGTGAATCGATGCATAAGATCAGCATTATTGTTCCGGTTTATAATGTGGAAAAGTATCTGGAACGGTGTGTAAACAGTATATTGAACCAGACCTATGAAAACAAAGAAATTATTCTTGTAGATGATGAGTCTGCGGATACAAGCGGCAGGATATGTGATGAACTGGCTAAAAAGCATAATGAGATAAGAAGCCTACATGTGAAGAATGGAGGACCAAATAAAGCCTGTCTGGAAGGCCTTGCGGTGAGTACGGGAGAATATATATGTTTTTGTGACAGCGATGACTGGCTGGATGAAAAGATGCTTTATGAGATGAGCCTTCGGCTCGAGGCAGATAAGAAACAGATTGTTTGCTGCAACTTCCTTATAGAGGATAAGACCGGCACGAAAAAGGGCGGGTGTCACGGTGCAAAGCCCGGCGTCTACGAAGGTGAGCGCTTGGAAAAGGAAATATGGGGAGAACTTCTTGGCCATGAGAACCGTACGGTATCCATGTCCCGGTGCATGAAGCTCTTTTCCAGAGAGCTTTTGACCGCGAATACGAAATATTGGGATTTCAAGCTGCGCATGGGAGATGATATGACAATTGCGATTCCGGCTATCTTAGATTGTGACAGAATTGTCATTATGGATGGGGCCGAATACTACCATTATCTTTTCCTGGATTCTTCTATTGTGCATAAATATAACAAAAGCCTATACGAGAACATCCGGTATTTAAAAGAGGTATTGGAAGCGCTTTTACAGAAGAAGGGAGCCTATAGAAAGGAGCAGTGCGAAAGAGAGTATTTGTATCTTTTGATGCTCGTTTTGAAAAATGAGGCAAGAGGAAGCTACAAGGCTTATGGTAAGACTATGCGGCGGATTTGCCAGAAAGAGCAGACCCCGGTAAAACTTAAATGCTATCCGATAGAAGTAAATGAGATGGTAGGAAAGCTTTGCCGCTTTACGATGAGATATCCGAATTTCTTCGTGTTAGGATGCTTTCGAATGCTGATACGGACCTATGATTATATGAAACGATGAGCTTATTGATAGAACTTTGAGCAGTTCAGCGCCAAAATATGCATTTTTGCATATTTTGTGTGCCGGACACGGGAAGAATGCCCGTGTTGCGAGGCGGTAACTATGAAGATGCTTAACAGTTACGAGGAAGGAAAGAACCGTGCGGGAAAAAATTGTTTTTTATACACATGCAGGAAGCGGAAATCATGGCTGTGAAGCGATAGTCAACACGCTCTGTGGAATGCTGAAAACGGAAGTGGCGCTCGTTACCAACAGCAAAAAAGAGGATGAAAAATATTCGGTGAACGGAATGTGCGAGCTGATACAGGAGAGGAAGTTCTCTGATCACAAGCTGGCCCACATTTTGTATTATATATATCGTAAGATTACGAAGGATAAGGAAAGCTTTATTTTATACCGTTATCACGAAGTGTTTGGGAAAAAGCGTTCCCCTCTGGCGATTTCTATCGGAGGCGATAATTATTGCTATGACATGATGCTGAACGATTTATTTTTGGCAAACTCGGCCTTTAACCGGGCAGGAACAGCGACCATGCTGGTGGGATGTTCCATCGAGCCGGAGCTCCTTAACAGGAAGGAGATCAGCGAGGATCTTGCCAAATATAAGATGATTATAGCGAGAGAGTCTATCACCTACGAAGCTCTTGCGTCGCATTATAAAAATGCAGGGGGATCTCCGGACATCCTTTGTTATCCGGACCCGGCTTTTACCCTGAAGGAAAAAAGACTTCCCCTGCCCGAAGGTTTTTTGGAAGGCAAGACGGTGGGAATCAATATAAGCCCGTTAGTCATGGACTGCGAAGGAAAAGAGGGAATCCTTCTATCCAGCTACAAAAGGCTGATAGAGCACATAATCGGGACTACAGATATGCAGGTCGCACTGATTCCTCATGTGGTATGGGATAGAAACAATGACCGAATTCCGATAGAGGAGCTTTACCGCACATACGCACATACGAAGAGAGTGATTAAGATAGAGGACGGCACTTGCGAGGAACTGAAAGGCTATATCTCCAGATGCCGTATGTTTATCGGGGCAAGGACACATGCTACGATTGCGGCTTATTCTTCTTGCGTTCCTACGCTGGTAGCGGGATATTCTGTGAAGGCCAAGGGGATAGCCAAGGATTTATTTGGGACCTACGACAATTATGTGCTTCCGGTACAGCAGCTTGAAAATGAAGAAGCATTGATCGATGCCTTCCAGTGGATGCTGGATTATGAAGAGGAAATAAGGAAGCATTTGAAGGAAGTAATCCCCGGTTACGCGAAAGAGGCGTATAAAACGGGAGATGAAATCGAAAAGATATGGAATAGTGTAAGGGTACAAGGATGAGAATCAAAAATACATTGATCAATTTAATTTATATATGGGGCTCCGCGCTTTTGCTGCTGGGGCTCAATCTACTGTCACGCCGTATTTTCTTAAACGTTCTTACCGTGGATTATCTGGGGTATGACGGACTGTTTACCTCAATTTTCTCCTTCCTTACGTTATCGGAAATGGGAATTGCAAGTATTATCACTTATCATATGTACAGTGAAATCGCGACTAACAACACGCAGCAGATTCGAAAGCTTCTATATATTTATAAGATGATATATAAAATTGTGGGGAGTTTCGTGCTGGTTGCCGGTGTAGTTACCAGCTTCTTCCTTCCGTTCATTTTAAAGGAGCAGATGGCGGGTGAGGACAGGCTGTTCATTTACACCATTTATTATTTGCAGCTTTTAGCTACCATATGTACTTATTTCCTTGCATATAGAAGGATACTTTTCGTTACCCACCAGAAAATATATTTCTGCACTACGGTTGATACGCTTATGAGTATTGTTTCTACCTCGCTTAAGATTTTCGTATTGATCAGATTTCAAAGCTATATCGGTTATCTGCTCGTTGCTGTTGCCAATAATATTATCTCAAACCTGATTATTGCATGGTGGTCCCGAAAGAAATATCCTGAGATCACTAAGGTGAAGATAAGCAAAGAGGATATTAAGGAGCTGAATCTGGGGCATGATGTGAAAAACATGATGGCGACTAAGATTGCCGGTACCATATACGGCAGCTCTGACGACATCATTATTTCCGGGATGCTGGGAATCGGAATGGTGGGAATGGTCAGCAATTACCGGATGATTTCTGCTAAGATTCAGGAACTTATTATTTCTATATTCAGTGCACTGCAAGCCAGCATAGGCAACCTTGTATATGCCGATGAAGAGAAAAAGGGAGTTTCCTTCTTCGGGGCCTTGGATCTGGCCGGATTTTACATGGGGCTTGTGGCGGCCACGGGAATGATCGTGGTAGGGCAGGATTTCATTTTCTTTTGGCTGGCGAAGACGGAGTTACAGCTTCCGCTGTCTTTCTTATTTATGCTGTCTGTCAATGTATTCGTGGCTATCTGCAACAATCCGATGACTTATTTTCGAAATACGCTGGGACATTTTGAGACCGATAGAGATTATATGATAGCAGCGGCTGTTGTAAATGTGGCCATATCCCTTATACTGGCACCGATAGTAGGAATTACCGGTATCATGTTTGGAACGGTGATCGGGCATCTGCTTATCTTTATGGGAAGAACGGTAGTGGTATATAAGTATTATGTAAAGAAAAAGCCCTACGGCTATTATGCGAAATTTCTATTTCGCATGGCCCTTTTAGGAATTACTGCATTGGCAGCTTTAAGGATTTCCGCTCTGTTTACCATTGATATTTTGTTAGGAAGTATTGTTGTAAAGGGAATTATCAGCGTAATTGCTGCCACTGCCGTATTTTTAGTCTTCAGCTTTAAAACGGGCGATTTCCAGACCCTGGTATCCTATATAGGAAAAGTAATAGAAATGGTTCTCAGGAAAAAGAAAGCAAAGGGGAACATTTAAATACGCAGAAGGTTAAGAGGATATTCGTGGGAAGCCTGCTGTTTGAGATGCTGCTTTGCCCTTTGTACGATGCGAACGAGCAGGAGCTATTTATCGACAAGGAGAAGTTGCCGGCGAATTTTGTCGGCTGGATATTACAAAACAATGACAAAGATAACTCCGATGGTGAAGTTTTCGGGGAATATGATTACCGTTGAATATATGCGTGTTATCGTCAGCGGCTTTATTATTGTATACATTTTTGTATGATAGTGATAGCCACCGGATGAACAATAAGAAAAATTTGGTAAATGTATCCTAACGTTGACAAAGTATTACAAAGGTGTTATATTATTTTACAGATGTAATAAATTTGTAATAAATTGAATACAAGCGTTAACAATTAACGGAGGATATTTCTTATATGAGACATAAGAACGTGAAAATTGTAATATGTGCAGTGACAGCAGTTCTTACATTTTCAAGTATCGACATAAAGACAAACGCGGCGACGGGGATTTCTTCCGTATTGCCGTCCGCAGGAATCGATTACACTTTGGCTTCCAATGCCACTTCCTTGAAGAATATTAAGGATGAGGCGGATACGCAGAAGACTCAGAGCACGAATAGCGCCGGTGTATCTGGAAACACATCGAATAACAGTGCGCAGGCTTCCACGTCTGCAGGAAGTGCGAATGCAACATCCGTAACGGGAAATGCAGAGGCGGTTTCCGGTGATACCACGAAGGCAGAACAAAAGACCATTGAAGAGACAAAGATAGTTGATGCATCGAACGTGGACGAAAGCGTTTTGAAGAGCGTGGAGAAGAAGCTGGACAAGAAGGATGAAGAGGAAGGTTTCAAGAGCCTTGTTATTGCAAAGGTAAATGATTACGTAAACGTAAGAAGTATCCCCAGCGAGGATGGAGAAGTCGTTGGAAAGCTTTATGATAAATCGGTAGGATCCTTTATTTCGGAGACCGACGGCTGGTATGAAATCAATTCCGGTTCCGTAACGGGATATGTAAAAGGCGAATATTGTGTGACGGGCGAGAATGCTATCACTCTTGCGAAGGAAGTAGGAACGAGAATCGCAACGGTTACGACGACGACCCTGAAGGTGCGCGAACAGCCGGGAATGGATGCGACGGTACTCGGTCTGATACCGATTGAAGATGAACTGATCGTAACGGAAGAAATGGATGATTGGGTAAAGGTGAACATAGAAGAAGGCGATGGCTACGTTTCTACGGATTACGTAACGCTTTCGACAGAATTCGTCAAGGCGGAGTCTAAGGAAGAAGAAGCAGCCAGACTCGCCAAGGAAGAAGCGGAGAGAAAAGCAGCACAGGCGGCAGCGGCAAGAGCTACCAAGTCAAGCTCCTCGAAGCAGACGGTTACATATATTTCCAGCGGTGGAAGTTCAATGGGGCGTTCTGTAGCGGATTATGCGCTTCAGTTTGTTGGTAATCCATACGTATATGGGGGATCGAGCCTTACGAACGGAGCGGATTGCTCAGGATTTGTTATGAGTGTTTATGCGAACTTTGGTGTAGGCCTGCCTCACTCTTCGTCGGCAGACAGGAGCGTAGGAGCTGCGGTAAACGGACTGGAGAATGCACAGCCTGGTGATCTCGTATGTTATTCCGGACATGTGGCTTTATATATTGGAAATGGACAGATCGTTCACGCTTCTACCTCTAAGACAGGCATCATCGTATCCAATGCTAATTATAGAACACCTCTTTCTGTTAGAAGAATTTTCTAATGAGAGAATTAATAAAATAAGTCTGGCGGATGCTTTCTGGCATCCGCCTTTTTGAATGGCTCGTTACTGCTCACTCCGTTCTAGTAATGCATGATGTTCTGCAATGCAAACTTTTTGCATTTAAATTCGCTCCGCGAAGCAGAAATCACTCTTGAACCATATTCTTACGTAGCTTAACAGCAAGTGCTAAGCTACTGTGTGAACAGTAACAATGACCCCATCGAAATCACAGGAAATTTAAAAATCACCTTGACAATTCGTGACTTGTACAAGATTCACAAACAACTAAATCACGACATAAAAAGTACTCAATAAAGTTTTAAAGTTATCCACATAGGAAAGTGCCTAAAAATAAGGGTTTGACACTTATACACGGAGTTATGCACATTATCCACATGTTTTTGGATTAAAAGAGGGAAGGAAATTATGGTAACCTTTAGAACGAATGTTTTGTATAGTTCTGATAAAAATGTCTTTTTTATCAGAAAATGTCGAAAATGGTATTGACTTTACAAAAGTCTTTGAGCTAAAACAAAATCTCTAATTTGTTGCACAAGATCATAAAAATATGGTATAATGCTTGTACAATAATCCAATGAAAGGGATGAGTGATATGAAGTTTATTATAGCAGGTAAGAATATCGATGTTACGGAAGGTTTGAGGACAGCGGTAGAGGATAAGATAGGTAAATTGGAGAAGTATTTCAATCCGGAGACCGAAGTACACGTAACGTTGAGCGTAGAAAAGGAAAGGCAAAAGATAGAGGTAACGATACCGGTAAAGGGAAGTATCATTCGCTCGGAGCAGGTAAGCAACGATATGTATGTTTCTATCGATCTGGTAGAAGAGATTATCGAGAGACAGTTAAAGAAGTACAAGAATAAGCTGGTAGACCAGAAGCAGTCGGCGAGTTTCTTCAAGCAGGAATTTATTGAGAAGGATTATATGGATGAAGAGGAAATCAGAATCATCCGTACCAAAAAATTTGACATCAAGCCGATGTATCCGGAAGATGCATGTATTCAGATGGAGCTTTTAGGACATAATTTCTTCGTATTCTGCAATGCGGAGACAGATCAGGTAAACGTAGTATATAAGAGAAAAGGTAATACGTATGGTCTGATTGAGCCCGAATTATAGATTGATAAGAGGTGTAAGATCCTGATAATTCGGTTTTTGAAATCAGTGAATTCGGAAATTGTTATATCTAAAATAAGTGAGACTTGAAGGGGGCTGTGTGAAAATGGATGAGATATCATCGACGTACACGGCTCCTGTTTTTTCTTGAGGGAGGTCGGATATGGGCATATATCAGAAAGTGAGGAATAAGGCTGTTTCCATAAAAGAGAATTCCAGGATTTACAAGCCGTATTATAATTATTCAGCAGGTATCAGCTCTAAGCAGCCGCCCATTTTTAATGAGGGTGGTCAGCCCATGGAATTATTCTTTATCAGAGATATGCATACTGCCCATAATCCTTACGGTAACGTTGGAAAGCATTTTTTGTGGGATCGCTATAACTGGGGGCTGGACACTCACTTTTATACTCATCGTGCCATGCTTGAGACTATGGGAAAACCGGTGAGAAAGTATGGGATGCTGGGAGAATCCAGAGCGATAGTTCCGAAGGATTATCTTATGTTTGAAAAGAACAAGGGGCTTGAAAGGGAATTCGATGCCATATTTACTTATGACGAAAGACTGTTGGATTCTCTGCAAAATGCTAAATATTACCCGATATGCGCAGAGGTGTGGTATGGACGAAGCAATCCGGAAATGATAGACCACAATGCGTATGCTGTGAAAAGTAAAAATATTTCTATTCTTTGTTCCGATAAACAAATGTGTGAGCTTCATAAGGTACGGGCGGAAATTGCCCGCTGCTGTAAAAAGAATCAGTTGGCGGATGTCATGGGAACTCTTGACGGAGGGAAGTATGTGTCCATCGATGACAGCTTAAGGAGTTACCGGTATTCCTTTGCAATCGAAAATGAACTGTCCGATTATTTTTTTACGGAGAGAATCACCAGCTGCTTCGCCGCTCAGACTATTCCCATTTATCTGGGAGCGCGCAAGATAGACAGCTTTTTTAATAAGGACGGAATTATACAAATATCGTTAAAGGATACGGATAATATAGAAGCCATTATAAAGAAATGTACGAAAGAGGAATACGAGCGGAGGCTGCCGGCTATTCTGGACAATTATGAAAGAGTGCAGTGCTACTTCAATATGCAGGATTACCTATACGAAAAATTACTGTAATTCAGGAGCTGGGAATAGAACCCCGCTCTTTTTCATATATTTCTATGAGGTATACCGGATGGTGGAATATGCAGTATCTGAAAAAAATAAAAAGGGCGGTAATTATAGAGAGTATTCTTCTTAGCTGCTTCGGAATCGTTTGGGCGACAGGGTTTTTGAAAGACGGTTTTCCGAAGGCGGAAGAACAGGCCATAGAGCTGGAAGTCTTCGCAGAAAAAAAATATATCAAGTGGGTGGACTTCAATATATCTTATGAGGCCCTGTGCGAAGCCTATAAATGGGATGTGGACACGTATAAGGAAAGTCTGGAAGATAAGGCGGCAGAGCATGTGAACTGGATTGAACTGCTGGCTTATGCAGGGGCTAAGAACGGTGGAAAGTTTCCTAAGGGCAGCGTATCGGAGATAAGCAAGGCAGCCAGAAAGCTTACGTCCAAGGAGACGACGATGCGGGAACTGACGAAGGATATGGAATATTATGCTTATTATCTGGAAGCCTATAGCGCTGTGCTGGGTGGGTTTGTAGGAGAGTACGAGATACAAAAGCCAATGGAGGATGGAACGGTGGAATGGCAGTCATGCTACGGCTTAAAAGCGTTTTCTCCCGTGGCGAAAGGCTTTGCTTATAACGACTATGACGATTTCGGGACATCCAGAAGCTATGGCTATTCCAGGCCTCATCTCGGCCACGATATGATGGGGCAGGTGGGTACGCCCATTATAAATATTGAATCCGGATACGTGGAAGCCATCGGCTGGAATCAGTACGGAGGATGGCGGTTGGGAATCCGCAGCTTTGACGGAAAGCGCTACTATTATTATGCACATCTGCGGCAGAATTTCCCGTATTGCAAGGATTTGGAGGAGGGCAGCGTGGTTACCGCCGGACAGGTAATCGGATATATGGGTCATACGGGCTACAGCACAAAGGAGAATGTAAACAATATAGATGTTACCCATCTTCATTGGGGGCTGCAGCTTATATTCGACGAATCCCAGAAGGAGGGCAATAACGAAATTTGGGTCGATTGCTATAACCTGACAAGGTTTTTATATAAGAACCGCTCGGAAACCGTAAAAAATACGGAGACGAAGGAGTGGTACCGCATTTATGAGATGAAGGATCCGGCTGTATTGGAATACAATAGTAAAGTAAATATAAAAAAGCCGGCGGTGACTGATAAAACAGCGGAAGAAGAATGAAAAATTCCCGATAAATTTCTTGTTATCCAAGAGGTTTTATGATATCAGCGAAGTGGACTCCGGCGGATATTTTAACCAATTTATCGACTCTTTTCTTAGTAAATTGGCACATTGACGAAGCTTGTTCCAATTGCTAATATGGACATATGGCATTTTTGACATCATTGATGAGAAAGACAGTGTGGCGAAGATCGTGGGTTTAACGAAGAGAGACGGAGTAACCGAGAAATTAACAATTAAAGATGTGGCGGAAAGTCTTGGCGTTAGCGAGAGCACTGTATCCAGAGCTATCTCCGGCAAGGGAAGAATCGGTGAGGCTACGAGAAGAAGGGTGTTCGACTATATTGAGGAGCATAACTATATGCCCGGCATCGGCTCAAATGGGTTGATTTCAGGCAGGACCCGCAATATTTGCTGGGTGATGCCCGGAGATTGTAATGTGGTGGAGATCCCATTTTTCCAACAGTGTATGACGGGACTTTTGGAAGTGACGGAGACCTTCGGCTATAATCTCTTAGTTACCTCCAGCAGCCAGAACGATATTTCTCATTTGGAGAATCTGGTAAGCAATCACAAGTCGGACGGCATCGTGCTGGCGAGGACAAATGTGGATGACTTGGCCATCGATTTCCTCAAGGGGAAGAAAGTTCCCTTTCTTGCAATCGGAAGCTATGACGACGAGAATGTCCTGCGCGTAGATCACGACCATAAGGCTGCGTGTAAGGAGTTCACCTCCATGCTGCTGCTTAAGGGCTATGAGAGGATAGGCCTCCTGGGAGGCAATAAAAGACTTATCGTCAATCTGAGCCGTTATGCAGGTTACGAGGAAGCGATGCTGCAGGCGGGAAGAAGTGCCGAACCGGGCCTGGTTTATATGGACATAGAAAACTATGTGGCAGCGGAGATTGCGGTAGAAGAGCTGCTTCGCAAGAAGGTGGACTGCCTTCTGTGCATGGACGATGCCATCTGCCTCTATGTGCTCAATAAGCTGAATAAGGAAAATATCGGAGTTCCCCATACGGTAAAGGTAGGTTCTTTTTATGACAGCAGCCTTCTGGAGAACCGCATACCCGCAATAAGTTCTATCGATTTCGATGCCTGCGAGCTGGGAAGGAATGCTGGAAAGATATTAATCGATTATATGGAGGGCAAGGAAGTCAATACGAGCAATCTGTTCGGATATGAAATCCGCCTGAAGGAATCGACCAAGGATTATTGATATTTATTATTTTAGATTTATTGTTTGCGCAGTTGCCTGTTCATGTTAATGGAATAATCAGATAACATGAAGAGGTGAAATATGATAAAATCTAAACGTATAAGAAATAAATGGAAGAAGAATCTGTTCTCTACCATACGGTTTAAGCTGACGGGTTCTTATTGTCTGTTAATCGGCTTTATTATTATAGCAGGGGTGTCGGCGTACACCTCTGCTTCTGGCGCTATAAAGGCGAACTATAAAACATCTACTCTGCAATCGCTGGACATGTTGGGAGAATATTTGGAATTTGGATTCGATACGGTAAGCGGTGCGGCTGTGGAATACTTGTCGGATACCAATGTGACGGATTATCTGACCGGAGGCATGGCGGCGAAGAAAGCAGACCAATCCATCTATTATACCGACAAAAAATCTGAGATTACCACAAAGGTAACCGCCGATGCCTTTTTGCAGAGCATCTATCTTTTCTCGGATCCGGTATCTTCTTTATCCACGAACAAGAAATCTGTATTAAATATGTTTTCGGACTATACCCGATCTGAACAGGGAAAAACCTTGCTGGAAGACTCCCAAGCCTATTACTGGTTCGGTAAGTCCTCCATGATCGATGAGGCCTTGAATGTGGACAGCAATAACTATGCAATCCGCATGATAAAGGCTTTTTACAGAAAGGAAGCTTTTCTTGCCATGGACATCGATAAGCAGGCAGTCACTGACATCTTGAATAAAATGCAGATGGGTGAGGGCTGCAGAATCGCATTTGTGACAGGGGACGGCGTAGAGCTTTCCGGGGATGGAAGCCGGGAAACGTTCTTTTTCGGGACTGATTTTTATGAGCGGGCCAGAGTAGCGGAAGAAAGTATAGGAACGATGGAGAATGTGTTGTTTGAGGGAAGAGATTATCTGTTCCTCTATCGTAAGATTGCGGATACCGGGGCAATGGTGTGTGTGCTGATTCCCGAGTCGGAGATTACGGGGCAGGTGGAGGATATTAAGTATCTGACCTTTTTCGTTATATTGGCATCCGTTCTTATCGCGCTTTTGGTAGGTGGCGGAATCGCGGCGGGAATGAACAGGGCCATTAAATATTTTACCGATAAGATGGAGATCATTACTACAGGGGATATTTCCATTCGCTTACATACCAATCGAAAGGATGAGTTCGGAACGCTGGCAAAGCATATGAATCACATGCTGGAGAGCATGAACGGTCTGATGGGCAATGTGAAGGCGGTGAGCCTTGAGGCGGCGCAGTCGGCGCAGAATGTTGTGAAGTCTTCGGAGACTATTTCGGAATCCGCGGCTTATATATCGGCGGCCATAGGCCAGATAGAGCAGGGATTGTTTGAACAGGCTAACGATACAAAGAACGGCGTGGAAAAGTTGGAGAGTCTGGCAAATCATATAGGAATCGTGGATAGGGAGACTATGGAAATCAGGGAGATTGCCGGAGGGACGACCTTTGCTATCGGAGACAGCATCGACAGAATGCACATTTTGAAGGAAAAGACGGAGGAAACCTCCGCAATAACTCAGAAGGTCATAGAGTCCATTAACGAGCTGAAGGTGAAATCCGGCCTGATAGGCGGCATCGTGGATACGATAGACAGCATTTCGGAAGAAACCACACTGCTGTCCTTAAATGCGGCAATCGAGGCGGCCAGAGCAGGCGTGGCAGGCAGAGGTTTCGCTATCGTGGCTGATTCCATCAAGAAGCTGGCAGATCAGTCTCTGGCGGCGGCGAACCAGATCAGAAGCATTGTGGATGAGATAAAAGAAGAAACGGTGCGCACAGTAAATGCGGCGAATGATGCGGGTGAAGTCATTACCTATCAGGAAATTGCGGTAGAGGACATGCGCGGTTCCTTCAATGGAATGAAAGCGCAGGTAGAGGCGCTGGTGAAGAAGGTGGAAGCCATTGTATCGAGCATTGAAAGGATGCGCACGGAAAAGGAAGAATCGGTGAATAAGATGGAGCATATCTCGGAAGTGACAGCGGAGGCTTTCGAGTCGATAACGGCTGCAAATGGAAAAACGAAGAACCAGGTGCAGATTGTGGAAGAACTTTCAATGCTTTCAGAGAAAATGCTCTATCAGGTGGAACAGCTGGAAACCGCACTTGGCGAATTTTATGTGTAAGGGGTGGGAATGGAGTATTATGGACGGTAAGAAAAAGATAAATTATGTAGAAATGGCGGAGAAACTCGGAGTCTCAAGAACCACTATCTCCCGCGCCATGTCAGGCAAGGGAAGAATCGGAGATGATACACGAAAGATGATACGGGACTATGCGGTAAATGTCTGCGGCTATCCGGATATATTTTCCGAGGAAAAGAAAGGCAAAACAAATAATATCGCACTGGTCATTCCTAATAACTGGAGGCTTATCGACCTTCCGTTTTTTCAGCGCTGTATGATTGGAATAACGGAAATTGCCATGGTCAATGATTATGATACCATTATTATAATGACCGGGGACAGAGATATCGGAAGCTTGGAGCGAATCGTGAACAGCAGGAAGGTGGATGGCTTTGTATTGGCGAGAACTTATGTGGATGATGTGTTCGTGAAGTATTTAAAGGGAGTGAACATGCCCTTTGTAACCTTGGGAAGTATCGACGACCCGGAGGTGGTGCAGATAGACAACGACCATGAGGAAGCCTGTCGGGATATGGTATCCACTATGGTTTTAAAGGGAATGCGCAAAATCGCGATGATTGGAAACAATCGGAGCCACATCGTCACCAACGCCAGATTCAACGGCTATTGCTCCGGTCTGGAGGACAATCATATCGGAGTAAATCCTGACTACGTGTTCCTGGATGTGCATAACAAGCTGAAAGCGGAGAAGATCGTGGATGAAATCATTATGAAAAAAATAGATGGGATCTTATGTATGGACGATACACTGTGCCGGTGGATACTTACCAAGCTGCGCCGCGAGCACATCCGGGTACCGGGGCAGATAAAGGTCGCCTCCTGCTACGACAGCGAAGTGCTTGAGGACTATACGCCTTCTATCACCTCCATACGGTTCGACGCCATTGAACTCGGCAGCGTGGCTTGCAAGGTTTTGTTAGATTTGATCAACGGAAACAAGGTGGATGTGAGGACACTGCTGGGGTATGAAATTATTTTCAGGGAGTCTACGAAGTGACCGGAGGGTAACTTCTTGTCATAATCTTGAAGTTGCGCGCAAATCAAAAATATAGTGCGCAATAGTGCGCAAATAAGGGGTGTAAACTATTCAAAAAATGTGCAAAAAGATAAAAAATGAAATGAGACAAAAGTATATTCTGTCAATAGACAACAATAAAAGATTTTAGTATGATATTTACAGAACAAGCAATTGCGCAAACGAGAGCAACGTTCTGGAGAATAATAACAGTTGATACAATCATTTGGGAGGAAAGAGAATGAAGAAAAAATTAGTAAGCACCGTTTTAACGGCTGCATTAACCGTTTCCTTATTGGCAGGCTGCGGCGGGGGTACTGAGACGGCAAGCAATTCTGCAGGAACAGACGAAACGACCACGAAAGCAGCTTCTGCTGCAGAAACATCAGGGGATGAAGCTCAGGCGGATGCAGGGGCGGCCGGAGAAGAGAAATTGACCGTATGGTGTTGGGACCCGGCTTTCAACATCAACGCGATGAACAAAGCGGCCGAGGTTTATCAGAAGGATCATCCGAACTTCGTATTGGAAGTAGTAGAGACGCCTTGGGAGGACGTTCAGACGAAGCTGACCACAGCGGCTACCTCAGGAAATCTCGATACGCTGCCGGATATACTCTTAATGCAGGATGCAGCATTCCAGAAGAATGTAATCAGTTATCCCGATGCATTTACAGACCTTACGGGCAAGCTGGATTACAGTCAGTTCTCAGCAGGTAAGGTAGGCTTCTCCACCGTAGACGGCAAGAATTACGGCGTACCTTTCGACAACGGTGCGGTTATCGCTTCTTACAGGACCGATTTGCTGGAGCAGGCCGGATATAAAGTTTCTGACTTTGAAAATATTACATGGTCCGATTTCATCGAAAAAGGAAAAGTAGTTCTTGAGAAAACCGGAAAGCCGATGCTCTCCTGCGTGGGCGGTGAGTCCGATATTATCGTTATGATGCTTCAGTCCGCAGGCGGCAGCTTCTTCGGAGCCGACGGTTCCGCACAGATCGTTGACAATGCGATTTTGGAAGAAGTCATGGGCACCTATGCAGAACTTGTTAAGAGCGGCGTTCTTGTAGAAGTGAACGACTGGGATTCCTACATCGGAACTCTTAACAGCGGAACGGTTGCGGGAACCATGGCCGGATGCTGGATCATGGCTTCCATTCAGGCGGCGGACGATCAGGCCGGAAACTGGGCAATAACGAATATGCCTAAATTGGATAGTGCAGCGACAGCTACTAACTATGCAAATCAGGGCGGTTCCAGTTGGGCAATTACATCCAACTGCAAAAACGTAGATCTTGCTGCTGACTTCATGGGAGCCACCTTCGGCGGAAGCGTAGAATTCTATGACTCTATCTTGAATACAGGTGCAATCGCATGCTACTTACCGGCAGGTGATAGCGATGCGTATGGTGCATCCAACGA
The DNA here is from genome assembly GCA_023412855.1 of Bacillota bacterium. GTDB lineage: Bacteria > Bacillota > Clostridia > Lachnospirales > Lachnospiraceae > Kineothrix. The sequence goes on from JAEZRJ010000010.1 coordinate 82,788, forward strand.
TTTCTTCGGCGGAGAGGCTGTATATGCGAAAATAATTGATTTTGCAGGACAGATTCCTGCATGCAACACAGGTGTTTACTTCTATGAAGCACGTGATGCCGTGGCTACAGCGATTACAAATATCGTATCCGGCGCGGATGTTGCCAGTGAGCTTCAGGTAGCTCAGGATACCGTAAATTTTGCAATGGGACAATAATCTTAAGAAAGAAGGGGAGCGGCCCTCGGGTCGTTCCCTATCAATTACATTATGGACTATTTAATGATAATCGCAGCCTTGTTGGCCTTTTTCGTAAAAGGGATAAGCGGTTTCGCGAATACGCTGGTATTCACTACCATAACCGGTTTTGGATACAACAATGTAAACATTACTCCGGTAGAGCTTATTTTAGGGTATCCGACTAACCTTGTCATCGCATGGAAGGAACGGAAGAATACGGATTATCGAATATGGCTCTTTCCGGCACTTCTCGTATGTCTGGGAAGCATTCCCGGAATGCTCTTTTTAAAAAGCGGAAACACCCAGTATATAAAGATTTTCTTCGGGCTCATCGTGATAGGTCTTGGAGTGGAGATGCTGTTTAGGGAATATAGCATCAGGCAGAGAAAGTCCTCAAAAGCGGTGCTTTTCATTATTGGGGCGCTTTCCGGTCTGCTTAGCGGATTATATGGAGTCGGAGCTCTGTTAGCCGCATATATGAGCAGGACGACTAAGGACAGCGGCTCCTTTAAAGGAAATATTTGCATAGTATTTATCGTGGAAAATACATTCCGGATTATTGTATATATAATTTTAGGAATTATGAATAAAGAAGTTTTTGTAAAAGCTGCTTCGCTCATTCCCTTTATGGCGCTTGGACTGGCAGGAGGAATGCTCAGCGCTAAGTTCATGCCGGAGAAAACGGTAAAGAGAATGGTCATCATTATGCTGATCATTTCCGGAGCAGTATTGGTTATAAACAACATTTAAACAAAGGCTGCATAGCTGACGGAGAGAGGAGGAGGCAAATGAAGAAAAAACTGACTTTGGGACAGAAGCACAATCTCACAGGCTGGACATTCCTTATGCCTGCGGTAGTACTGATTGTTGCAATGAGTTTCGTGCCGATGGTCCAAGCGCTCATTTTGTCTTTTAAAACCGGTATAGGCACTAACATGACCTATACGGGAATTACCAACTACACACGAATGTTTAAGGATGCGGTCTTTATACAGTCCTTAAAAAATAACTTTTTTTACCTTATCATACAGGTGCCGATCATGCTCATTACGGCGCTGGTGCTGGCATCCATGTTAAATAACAAGGATTTGAAATTCAAAGGTTTCTTCCGCACGGCGATTTTTCTTCCCTGCGCTACTTCGCTTGTATCTTATGCGATTATATTCCGTTCTTTATTTGCAGTGGATGGGTTCGTGAACAACGTTCTGATCAATCTCGGAATTTTACATACCGGCTACAATTTCCTGGGGCATCCCTTAAGCGCGAAAATCATTATTATCACAGCGCTCGTATGGAGGTGGACCGGTTACAATATGGTATTCTATCTGGCAGGATTGCAGAATATCGAATACTCGGTATATGAAGCTGCAAAAATAGACGGGGCATCCCCATTCCAAAGCTTCCGGAAGATTACCGTTCCGCTGTTAAAGCCTACCATTTTACTGACAGCTATTATGTCAACGAATGGAACCTTGCAGCTTTTCGATGAATCGATGAACTTAACCAATGGAGGACCGGCAAACGCGACCATAACGATGTCCCACTATATTTACAACGTTTCCTTTAAGTACGTTCCGAATTTCGGATATGCGGCATCGATGTCTTATATGATTTTGATATTGGTAGCGGTACTGGCCTTTATACAGATGAAAGTAGGTGATAAGCGTGACTAATAAAGTAAGAATGGCTTTTTCCTATATATTTCTGACAATAGTGTCATTACTTTCCATATTTCCGCTTTACTGGATGGTAGTGGCCTCCACTAACAAAAGCGTGGATGTAGTAAGGGGAACTCTGATTCCCAGCACCTATTTCATTGAGAATCTGAAAAACCTTTTCGCTTCGCAGAAGGTGGGAACAGCTATGCTCAACTCCTTCCAATATTCGATTATCCTTACGGTTATTTCCCTGATCGTATGCTCGCTTGCCGGCTACGGCTTTGAGATATACCACGACAAAGGGAAGGATACGGTAATGTCGATTATCCTTTTGGCTATGATGGTTCCCTTTGCGGCTACCATGATTCCGCTGTTTCAGATGTTTTCGCAGGCAAAGCTTTTAAATACTGCTATAGGTTTCGTCCTGCCGACCATCTCCACGCCGTTTTTGATCATGATGTTCCGGCAGAGTGCCAGATCATTTCCTCATGATATTATAGAGGCTTCGAGAATTGACGGATTAAGTGAAATTTCCATTTTCTTTTGGATGTTCATACCGACCATGCGCTCCACCTATGCGGCAGCAATGACGATCACGTTCATGAATGCCTGGAACAATTACTTGTGGCCCAAGGTAATCATGCAGGATAACGGCAGCATCACGATGCCTATGTTAGTGGCGAACTTAAAAGAAGGTTATCTTACGGATTACGGAATGCTGATGTTAGGCGTATTGCTCTGTACGATTCCTACCGTAATCATCTTTTTCGTGCTGCAAAAAAGCTTCGCGGAAGGAATTACCGGAGCGGTGAAGTAAAGGTTACTGTTCACACAGTAGTTTAACACTTGCTGTTAAGCTATGTAGGAATATGATTCAAGAGATGATTTCTGCTTCGCGAAGCGAATTTAAATGCAAAAAGTTTGCATTGCAGAACATCATGCGTTACTGTGAACGGAGTGTGAACAGTAACAAGTAAGGAAAGCATAAACTATGAGAGGAACAAGGTTATAGTAATGAGTGATTTTATTCTGAATATTATACATCGCCCGGAAATGGTTCCGGAATATGCGGAAAAAGTGACCGGACATGGAAAGGAAGAGGACATCGGAAGAACGTCTCTTTTGAAGGAATCTTTAGATATTTTTAAATTTCAGCAGGAAACTGCTCATAAATACGGATTGAAGACGACAATACATATGACATATGCGTCATTATTCAATAAGGAAGCAGTGGAAATCGCTAAGGAGCACCATGAGAAATACGGAGATGAAATTGCGCTTTCCCTATTAGGGCTTCCATGCAATGAATTCCGTGAAAAATATAAGACGAAAGATTTTTGCATATGGATGTTTTCTATGGAAGACAAAAAGTCGATCATAAACGATGTTTTTGAGAAATTCTATAATATATTCGGCTTCTACCCGGAGTCTACCGGCTCCTATTACATGGATGCAGATTTGACCAACTATATCAAAGAACAATATCCCACAGTAAAATGTGCGGTAGCTACCTGTTGGGAAGAAGGCCCGAAGGCATACCATACCTGCAACAACTCGTGGTACACGTTTATGGACGGCGGTCCGTGGAACCCGTGGATTCCTTCGAAGCAAAATACCCATGCTCCGGCGGCGAACAAGGAAGAGGACAGCGGTATCGTAGCAATTCCGCACTTGTCGAGAGACTTGATCGCCTGCTATGACGGAAACGGCTCCAATTTCGGAACTCATCCGCAAAATGTGCTTCGAGGCATGATTTACGATACGGAGACTTGGGAATATCCTTATTTATTCAATTTGATCGACCAGTACAGAGATTTGGAGAAATACAATAACGGCTATTCCTATAACATGATGTTCGTAGGCCCCGGCTGGCTGAATAAAATGGGAAGGTGGGAATCCTCCTATGAGCTGTTAGCCAAGAGCTATGACGACGGAATGGCATATTACGGAAAGCTGAAGGAAGAAGGAAAGCTGAAAGATATGACGATGGCGGAGTTCGCAGATTATTACCGTCAGAAAAAATCATATACAGAGCCTGAGTGCGCCCTTTGGAGAGATATACTGTATGGTTCAGACAAGCAGTTGTTCTGGTACTGCGACCCGGATATGAGAGCGTGTATCAATATGGATCAGGGAGGTGCGCTTGTGGATCTGCGCCCTTATGCGGCGAAGCTGGAGTGGCCGGTGGGTATCGGCACGAAGCATGTAACCGATGCGTCCTATCCCTTCCTCATTCAGGAAAAATACCGGGCAGGTTATTTTACCCACTATGCCGGTGAAGGGACAATAAAAAGCGTGAAATTATCTTATCAGGGGGAAGAGGTAGATCTATGCCTGTGCCGGACAAAGGCCCATTACTCTGAGGAGGGCAAGGTGAGAATTCTGACCCTTGACCCGGTGGATATCGAATTCTATGACCTGACGGTAAAGCTGCAGACAACAATATCCTTCGAGGAGGGCAGCTCAGAAATCAGATTCGAGAGAAAGATACTGCATATGAACAAGCCCGATGCGGAAATAGAGCTGAATGAATACATGGTTGCCTGCTACGGAACTACGGAGTATTCGGAGCCCATGGAGGGGATTACATTAAGCTGTAAGAATGAGGAACGCACGGAAACGATTTCTTATGAATATAAGTGCAGGGAAATAGAGATGCCCGGTGCAACCTGGGTGCGGGCAGCAGTACCCCAGATCGGGACGGGGGTATCCATGCGCACGGACCGAAAAGAAGCGACGGGATATGTGAAAGAGGGATACGCATTTTCACCTATGTTCACGCTGGGATATACGGCGAAATTAAAAGAGAAAGAGGGACTTGTATCATGGCTCAGTCTGGAAAAGGTAAATTAAATTACAGATGTCCTTCCTGCTTTATGAGGGACTTGGATCTGGATATGTTTTATGATAAAGACAAAAAAGAATATTATTGCATCAGATGCCAGTATGTGGGAACGGAAGAAGATGTGCTCGAGAAAAACCAGATGGCAAGGTTCCGCTATAAGGATATGGGAAAGAGATTTACAAATTTTGAGCTTTAAATTTTAGATAAAATGCGGAGGTTGTACGATGGAACTTAAGAATATGCTTCATGGAGGAGACTACAATCCTGAACAGTGGCTGGATTGTCCCGAGATATTAAAAGAGGATATCGAATTGATGAAGAAGGCCCATGTCAATTGTGTGACCTTAGGAGTATTTTCTTGGGCGGTTTTGGAACCGGAGGAGGGAGTCTTCAATTTCGGGTGGCTGATAGAGATTATTGATAACCTGTATAAAAACGGAATTTCCACCATACTCGCTACGCCTACGGGGGCTATGCCTCACTGGATGACGGCAAAGTATCCGGAGATTATGCAGGTGGGAGCAGATGGGCGAAGGAATCTTCCGGGAAAAAGACATAATTTCTGTTATACCTCGGCAAAGATGCGGGAAAAGACTAGAATAATCGACGAAAAGCTGGCTAAGGAGCTGGGGAACCATCCGGCAATCGTGCTTTGGCATATTTCGAATGAGCTGGGCGGCAATTTCGGAGACGGAAGCTGTCACTGTGACGAATGCAATGCGGCCTTCCGTAAATGGTTAAAGGATAAGTATGGTTCTCTAAAGGAGCTGAACAAGGCATGGTGGACTACCTTCTGGAGCCATATTTATACGGATTGGGAGCAGATTCACAGCCCGGTGCCAAACGGAGAAAATCTGCTGCATGGGCTGAATCTGGACTGGAGGCGTTTCGTGACTTATCAGATGACGGATTTCTGTCAGTTGGAAATCGGTTCCGTCAGGGCGTATTCCAAACTGCCTGTCACAACCAATTTTATGTTTTTCTTCAAGTCCCTGGATTATTACGAGCTGCATAAGTGTATGGACGTGGTGTCATGGGATTCTTATCCGTTTTGGCATAAGAGCAGGGACGAGGTACCGGTGGCGGTAAAGACTGCCGCTGTTCACAGTATGATGCGAAGCATGAAAAAGATGCCTTTTTTGCTTATGGAAAGCACTCCTTCCTGCATTAACTGGCGAGTTTCGAATCCGGTCAAGAGGCCGCAGATGCACATGCTTTCCAGCATGCAGGCGGTGGCTCATGGCTCCGACTCGGTACAGTATTTCCAGTGGAGAAAAGGAAGGGGTTCCTTTGAAAAATTCCATGGAGCCGTCCTGGATCATAGAAATAAGGATAATACGAGAACCTTCCGGGATGTGACGGAGGTGGGAAAGCGGCTGGAAGAGATAGGACAGAAGGTTCTGGTTACTTGCAATAAGCCGAAGGCTGCCATTGTTTTCGATTGGGAGAACTGGTGGGCGGTAGAAGACGCCACCGGTCCAAGGCTGGATATTGATTATGTGAAAACCTTTCTGACACATTTTCGGGCCTTTTGGGAAGCGGGCATAGACGTGGATGTAATCAATATGGATTATGATTTAAAGGATTACGAGCTGATAGCCGCACCCCTTAACTATTTATATAAGAAAGGCTATGCGAAACGGGTGGAGGAATTCGTAAGAAATGGCGGAAGCTACGTGACCACCTATTGGAGCGGCATCGTGAACGGGACGGATCTTTGCTTTACGGGAGAACATCCGCTAAAAGAGGTGCTGGGAATCCGTCAGGAAGAAATCGACGCGCCGGGAGAGGAATTTGCGAATTACATCGTTTATCATAATAACAGTTATTCCACGGAAGGCTTGTGTGAGATAGTTCATGCAGAAGGAGCTCAGGTGCTCTCGGTCTATGAAAAAGAATATTATAAAGGCTATCCTGCGGTGACCAGGAATGACTTCGGACAGGGTACGGCTTACTATCTGGCTGCGGAGACCTCGCAAGACTTTTTGAACCTTTTCTACAGGGAACGCGGGAAGGAAAGGGGAATTGATAATTGGTTATCGGAGACGCTTCCTTATGGTGTAACGGTGTCTGTCAGAAAGGGAGAGCATGATTTGGTATTCCTCCAGAATTTTAATGATGACAAGGTGACGGTAGAAATTGCCAATCGGTGGAAGGATGCGGATACGGGAGAAGGTGTGGAAGGGAAGATAGAGCTTGTGCCCTTTGAATGCCGGATTTTGATGAAGGCTTGATGAAAATAGGATGATGACGGAAGGGATGGAATTATAATGAGAGAATTTATACACGGCATGGACATTTCTTCTATGGATGAAGTGGTTCGTCTCGGAGGGAGATTCTACAATAACGGGATGGAGCAGACGTTAGTCGATGTCCTTAAGTCGTATGGGGTAAATTATATACGGCTTAGGCTTTGGGTCGATCCTTATTCGGAGGACGGAGTTTCTTACGGTGCAGGAGTAAACGATTTTCCGACAACAGTGAAGATGATAAAAGAAGTGAAGGCAGCAGGACTTAAATATTTGCTGGATTTTCACTACAGCGATTTCTGGGCCGATCCGGGGAAACAGATAAAACCCAAGGCTTGGAAGGATTACGATGACGAACAGTTGGAGAAGGCAGTATTCGAGCATACGGAGGGCACACTGAAACGGCTGAAGGAAAAAGGGCTTTTTCCTGATATGATTCAGGTGGGAAATGAAATTACAAACGGGCTTCTCTGGCCTAATGGAAAAAAGCCTGCATATGATGAGCTCGCACGTTTTGTAAATGCCGGAATCCGCGGAGTGCGGGCAGTAGATGGCAATGTGCCGGTTATGCTTCATTTAGACCATGGGGACGATCATGAGACGTGTCGGGATTGGTTCGATCATTTCATGGAGAGGGGGGAAGAGTTCCAGATAATCGGATTGTCCTATTACCCTGTATGGAACGGAGCGATGAAAGGGCTTATCGATAATATGAATTTGCTTGCCGGAAGGTATGGAAAGCCTTTGGTCGTTGCGGAGGTTTCCCAGCCCTTTACGATGGAGGATTACGCTTCCTATGAAGGGCTTGTGCCGGAGGAAAGAAAAGGTGCGGCGGCGAAGCCGGCGCTTGAGAAGAATCTGGAATATCCTGCAACGAAGGAAGGGCAGGCCCTTTTCATGAGGAAGTTCATGGAAGAGGTAGCGGCAGTGGAGGATGGCTTGGGAATCGGCTATTTTTACTGGGAACCGGCATGGCTTCCGGTAAAGGGAAGCGGATGGGCGACGAAGGAATCGCTTGCTTATATGCAGGATCCCGGACCGTGCGGCAATGAGTGGGCGAATCAGGGGTTGTTCGATTATGAGGGGAATGCGTTGCCGGCTTTGGAGGTTGTGAGGAGCTTCGGAAGGTCGTGAACGCCTTTCTTTGGGGAGGTTGTGAACGTCTTTCTTCGGGGAGGCTGTGAATGCCTTTCTTCGGTGGATTAGGTTTCTGTTCCGACGCTTGCGGCTGTATTTTCTAAAGGAAACCGTAAGTGTGTGGAAGGAGGACGGGGCGGCAGCGATGCACCTCCGTGTGCAGCGCTGCCTAAACGCCGCATCCGTGCGGCGTTTTCCCTGGATGTGGAGGTTCCCTTAAGAAAATTCAATCCGCGCGCTGACGGAACTGAAACCTAATCCACCGAAGAAAGGCTCCGGAAGATCGTGAAAAGGGGCGGGAGAATGGCGAGGATATTGGCTTTGCAGTTTGATGTTTAAGGATGGGTGAGTTTACGAAAAAGTATTGGCTCGGACACTGGATGCCTGATGAAAAGGCATTGTGGCCGAGCCGAATGTATTTGTGGAGATGAAGCATATGCGATATATTCATATGCTTTGTTTGTTATGTAGCAAGTGTACCTATTACATAACAAATGGATGTGCAGCTATAGGCTTTGGACAAGACTAAGACTGTGCTGCTAAAATGCTTTGCCGTGAGAGTATGCGAAGCGAGTTTTTATTCCTATTGTGTTCTCACACCGTCTACTGTTTGCTGGATAATGCTGATCATAATATCCTTGGTTAGCTGGCCGGAGACGTAGCCGAAGATGTTTCCGTCCTTGTCGATCATAAAGGTGGTAGGATATGCGTTTATTCCGTAAGCATAAGCCATCTTGCCTTCGGTATCCATAGCTACCGGATACTCATAGCCGTTTTCCTCCAGGAAAGCTGCAATTTCTTCTGCAGAGCCTTCCCGGCCTACGTCAGGGGAAGCGATACCGAGTATAATAACGTCGCCCGTATTCTCGCCGTAATCTTCATAAAGCTCTTGGATTTCGGGCATTTCTGCGCGGCAGGGAGGACACCAGGTCGCCCAGAAGTTAAGGAAGACTGTCTTGCCCTTGTAATCAGAGAGGGTATGCACATTGCCATATTGGTCCGTAAGGGTGAAATCGGGAGCAGGGAACGTATCTGTGCCGGCTTCGCTTTCATCAGTAGTTTCATCAGTAGTATTATTGTCTGCGACGCCTGTGTCGTTGGTGACATTGGTGTCATTATTTTCGCCATCGTTATTTGAATCGTCGTTTATACGCGCGGCATCATTGTCTGTATTATTTCCACCATTTTCGTCAGAAGTATTTATACTGCTTTCGGCAGAGGTACCGGTGATACCCGACAAATAGCTGCTAAAGCCGTTCATCCAGCCGGTAAACATCATGACACCGATAAGAATCATGAGAATACCTCCGATTTTCGTCGTATACTTCACCACCTGCCGGTGCTTCTTGAAGAAGTCCAATAAAGAGCCGGTGAAAATACCTACGCCCATAAACGGGAGGACAAAGCCCAGCGTGTACACTCCGATTAAGAGAAAGCCTGTAGCTGCCGACGCAGCCGATGCCGACATGATCAGCACGCTGGCAAGAGCAGGGCCGACGCAGGGCGTCCATGCAAAGCTGAAGGTAAATCCCATAATGAGGGCGGTGAAGGGATTCATGGCGAGGCTGTCCGGTTGGAAATGAAAGCGCCTCTCTTTTCCCATTGCGGGATTACCGAAGAAACCGAGCTGGGAAAGCCCGAAGAGGACTACGATAATGCCGCCGATCCGGGTAAACCATGTCTGGTAATCGTGGAAAAAACGTCCGATAGTCGTGAAGCCCAGCCCTAATAAGAAGAAGGAAAAGCTGATTCCGATTACGAAGAATAAGGTGTTGAGCATTACTTTGCTCTGTTTATAGCGGATATTGCCGTCTTCATCCGTAGTCTTAGCGCCGCCGGATAAATAGCCGATATAAAGCGGGATGAGCGGCAGAACACAGGGGGAGAAGAAGCTGATTAATCCTTGGATAAATACAGTAGCCGCGGGGATGCTTGTTTCAATTGATAAGTTCATGTATTACCTCCGTTTGCTGTAATAGTGTTGCTGTTCACTCCGTTCTCAGTAACGCATGATTTCTGCAATGCAAAAATTTTGCATGTAAATTCGCTTTGCGAAGCAGAATCATCTCTTGAATCATATTCTTATACAGCTTAACAGCGAGTGTTAAGCTGCTGTGTGAACAGTAACGTAATAGTTGCAATGCAGTTTCTTTTTTATTGTTTCGGTTCGCAAGATTTATCGATGGAAAGTGCGCCGAAGATTTCATCGTCTATGTTATTTATGGTTATGCCCCTCAGGCGCTCCTTGCAAAGGGTGTCCAAGTCTTCATAGATATTATCCAGCACTTGTCCCATGCCGGAGGCAATAAGGCAATCCATGTCAACGTTCCCGCTTTTCCACGAGGAGGAGACAAATTTGAAGTCCAAGGCCTCGCTGATTTGATAAAGGGAGATATTCTCCGGGCTTACCTCCAGATGATAGCCGCCGTCCAGCCCTTCTTTTGTGGAAACGAGTCCGGCATTCTTAAGTTTTACCATAATTTTGCGTATTCTTGCCGGATTAGTGCATACATTTTTGGCAAGCTCTGCACTGGACAGGGTACAGGCCTTCCGGTTCAAAAAGACGAGGGTATGCACCGCTATACAGAATTCACTGTTCATGACTTGATCTCCTTACTATAATATTGAAACTGTAAAAAAAAATATATCATATATACTGTAATTATAATTGTTTCAGTTTGTATGTCAAGTATTATTATTGTTTTTAATATAAGAGTATCCGGCGGGAAGAATAAGGTGTTACAATAAGGTAAGATTTTCTGTTGACAATAGCCATGATTGGAACATAATGGTACTTGAAAAGCTCTATATAGGGAGGAAAAAATATGACAACCTTTGAAATAATAAACCTCGTGAAAAACTTTGGAAAGTTCACTGCTTTGGACGGTGTGAACATGACCGCGAAGCCGGGAGAGGTTCACGCTTTTCTGGGTCCTAACGGTTCCGGAAAAACGACAACGATTCGCTGCCTGCTTGCGATCCTCAAGGCCACATCGGGAACGGTGACGCTGTTCGGGCAGGATGCGTGGAAAAATGCAGTGGAGTTACATAAGAAAATTGCCTTTGTGCCCGGAGATGTGAACCTTTGGCCGAATTTAACGGGCGGCGAGGTCATAGATTTGTTCTTGTCGATGCGCCGGGCCGGGCAGCCGGATAAAGTACGGTTAGAGCGCCTCAAGGAACAGTTCGAATTGGATCCTGGCAAAAAATGCCGTACTTATTCCAAGGGTAACCGCCAGAAGGTAGCTCTTATCGCAGCCCTCGCCTCCGATGCGGAGCTGTTTGTTCTCGATGAGCCCACCAGCGGTTTGGATCCCCTTATGGAAAAGGTGTTTCAAGACCGTATAGGTGAACTTAAGAAGGAGGGAAGAACGGTGCTGCTGTCCAGCCATATTATGAGCGAGGTCGAGAAGCTGGCGGATACGGTGAGCATTATCCGCGAAGGGAAAATCGTGGTGGGCGGTTCTATGTCTCAAATTGCAGAAAAGGCAGGAGGAAAGACGTTGGAGGAATTCTTTTTCAGCGAATACGAAGGGGGGAGAGGACTATGAGGTCGATTTACGGCTTCGGACGATACTTTCGCTTCCTCCTTCGCAGAGAACGGGCGATGAGTGCGGTGTGGATCGTCTGTGTGGCAGGATCCGCCCTTTTGTTTGCCGGAATGTATCCTGGGCTGTTTCCCGATAAGGAGTCCATGCTTACTATGGCGACCATGATGAACACTCCTGCTATGGTAGCACTGATGGGGCCAGTTTACGGTCTGGAATCCATAACGACAGCTATCATTATGGCGCAGGAATGTTTGATATGGTTTGTGTTGGCGGTAGCGATTATGAATATTTTCTTCGTGAATAGGCACACCAGGATGGATGAGGAACTGGGACGGCACGAGATGTTTCGCGCTCTGCCCGTAGGACGGTTGACGGGGGCGGTGACAACTCTGTTCGGCGCGTTTGTTTTAAACGCTGTCATCTCCATAATAACGGCGCTTGGGTTCATAATGTTACATATCGAAGGCGTTACGGCAACCGGCGCGTTTTCCTATTCCTTGTCCATGGGTGTGCAGGGATTTCTCTTCGCCGCCTTTACCTTGCTTGCGGCGCAGATGTTCTCCACTTCACGCGGAGTGATAGGCAGTGTGTTCGCACTTCTCGGTCTCTTCTACACTATGAGAATGTCCGGTGATATGGCAGACAGTGCTTTAAGCGTAATTTCCCCTTTGGGGCTGGGGCTTCGCGTATACGCCTTTTATGAAGATAACTTCGTGCCTATCCTGATATTGCTTTTGGAAGCAGTTGTCGTCGGGGGTGCGGCGCTTCTTATCTGTGCCGGCAGAGACCTTGGTGAGGGGATTTTGCCTGCCCGTAAAGGGAGAGAGCATGCCTCGCGCTTTCTGCGCGGTGAACTGGGGCTGGCATGGAGACTCTCCAGAGGAACGATATTCGCATGGGGGCTTGGCCTGTTTGCCCTTGGGGTCTCTTACGGCTCGGTGCTGGGACAGATCGATGCCTTTGTAAATGACAATGAAATGATTAGGAAGATACTTAACACGGTAGGAAGCTACGACATTACGAACAATTATATTGTGCTGATACTGGCCATCGGGGCCATTCTTTCATCCGTTCCCGTAATGCTTCTGGCGGGCAGGATTCATGCCGAGGAAAAGCACGGGAGGCTGGAGCAGCTCTTTTCTAAATCTGTTTCCCGAATGAAAATGTTTCTCGCTTACATCGCACTTGCGTTTGCAGAGAGTTTTTTAAGCCTTTTTTTGCTGACTCTTGGTCTTTTTACGGCGGCATGGAGTACGGGGGCGGTGGAATTAGGTTCGCTCTTAAAAGCGGGATTTGCATATCTGCCTGCGTTGTGGGTAATGCTTAGTTTAAACGTATTGCTGGTGGGAGCTTTTCCCAGGCTGACCGCCCTGGTATGGGCAGTATTTTCCTATTCTTTCCTTATGATGTATTTCGGAAGGTTGCTCGATTTGCCTGAATGGGTGAATAAGCTTTCTCCCTTCGGAAATGTTCCTCAGCTTCCGGTTCAGGAATTCCGGTTAGAGCCGTTAATCGTAATGACCGTTCTTTCGCTGATTTTGGGAGCGATTGGACTTGTACGGTACGGATGCAGAGACATTGGATAGTTACTGTTCACACAGTAGCTTAACACTTGCTGTTAAGCTACGTAAGAACATGATTAAACAAAAGTGTGCTCGTGTACTTCCGCAGCCCAATACATTAAAAGCCCGGCTTTTGTTCTGCGCGCGCAGCAGCGCATTTATCTTTCTTTAATAGGCGTACTTCCCTAATTAAAGAGATGATTTCTGCTTCGCAGGGCGAATTTACATGCAAAATTTTTGCATTGCAGAAATTCTGCGTTGCTGAGAACGGAGTGAACAGTAACATTGGATAAAAATTGATAAAAATATCATATTTCTTATCGTTGCAAAATGAAAAACCCTATGATATAATAGGAACGCTGGTAATGATAAAAAATTAACAATCATTGCAATCAACACTCATTCTGCTTCGGCAGACACATTATT
>JAEZRJ010000035.1 GCA_023412855.1 Bacillota bacterium
ATAGTGTATTTCTCATATACAATTATATTAGTTGTGGTTTGTTCATAAAGAACGAGGGGGAATGGTGTGAAAAATAGTTTTTGCACCGCACGGTATTTTAACTACAGATGCTGTGTTTAAGGTGTGCAGCTGCATATCTGACACGAGGTTTTAAAAATGGGGGAAAGGATATGAGTATTATGAAGGGTGTAAACAATTGTAGGGGTAAGAGGATAAGGGCAGCGGCAACGATGTTTTTTGCCTGTCTTTATCTGGCAGGCTGCGGAGGCAGCGCAGGGAATACTACGGCGCAGAAGGAATTCGTATATGTACCGGAATATCAAGAAGTAAGCAATGGAGAAAACAGTGCGGAGAGCATAACTGTCATCGGCGATATCATTTATTATCTTGGAACTGAATATGACGATAAGACGCAGAAATCTAAGTCATACTTGTATGAACTCAAGCTGGGAACTGAGGAGCCTGTGAAAAAGCCGCTGGATCTAGGCGGGGATTCGAGTATTTCGCGGATGAGTGCAGATGCGGAGGGCAACTTGCAGGCGCTCGTAATTAGCTATCTGTATGAGCAGGAAGGAATGCCTCAGGAAGAGGTTACTGATGCTGAAGCTGCGGTCGAAGATGGAACGTCAAGCACTGCTGTAGAGGAAGATGGAACAGCAAACGCTGCGGCAGAGGGAGAAGCCGGGGAGGATGGCGATACTGCGGCAAGCGATACGGATGAAAATACAGAAGACAGTGAGGCTGTCTCCGAGACAGCGTCTGCTGCTATAGCGCCTATAGGAGATTATCAGGTACCCGTTTCTCAGAAGACGGAAGTTTGCAAATTTTCTGTGGACGGTACTGTTATTTCATCTGTGGATGTGAGCAGCGTATTTGAGGATGAAAATACATACATACAATATTTGGAGACGGATAAAGAAGGAAATATATATCTGGCCTATGACCAGGGAGTATGGGTGCTGGATAAGGACGGTAAGGAGCTGTTCACAGTAGCGGTGGAAAACTGGATCAACAATATGTTTTCTACTAAGGATGGAACCGTGATGATAGTATATTACGGGCAGGTAGGTATGGAGGTTTATCCGATCGATCTGGCGAAGGAAGGCTTAGGAGATGCTCAGAACAATATAACGACTTCTCCTTACAGCAACTATGTGTTTACCAAAGGCGTGCAGGATGACCTTTTGTTCAGTTCGGGCAATTTCCTGTATTCCTATAATATTGGGGATGAGGCGCCGACGGAGATACTCAATTGGGTAGATTGTGATATCAACAGCAACGATTTAATCTCTTTTTCGATGTTAGAGGATGGAAGAGTGCTGGCGGTTACTTCTTACTGGACGGATGACGCGAATACAATCGAACTGGCTTTCCTGACGAAGAAAAAGGGCAGCGAAGTGCCGGAGAAGAAGATCATTACCTACAGTACCATGTTTCTTAACTATGACACGCGTAAGCAGGTTATTGATTTCAACAAGAAAAACCAGGAGTACCGGGTCGAAGTAAAGGAATATATGTATGAGACTGAAGATTATGAAGCAGCCCTTACACAGATGAAATCTGATATTGTCGGCGGGAATATGCCCGATATCATAGACATTTCCGGAACTATGCAGCAATATGCTTCAAAGGGACTTTTGGAAGATTTATACCCTTATCTCGACAACGACCCTGAACTGAAAAGGGATGATTATTTACCGAATATATTGAAGGCATACGAGCTGGATGGAAAGCTTTATACGATTTCGCCATTTTTTGTCATAAATACGGTAATGGCAAAGACGTCTACAGTGGGAGAGAGAACAAGTATCACTTTGGATGAACTTATGAATATGGCGAATGAGCTGCCCGATAATGTGGAGTTGTATGACGCCGGAACGAAGAGTATGGCACTTATATACAACATTATGATGAATATAGACCAATATGTGGATTGGAATACGGGAGAGTGTAAATTTAACGGCGAGGATTTTATAAAGACACTTGAATTTGCTAACTATTTTGATTTGGAATATGATTACAGCCAGGAGAGAGAGCCAATCGCACAAAGGCTGCAAAGCGGAGAGGTGCTCATGGTAAATACATACATCAGCGGGATGACAGACTATCAGATGTACGAAGCGATGTTCGGAGAACCGGTGTCGTTTATCGGATACCCTACAAATAAGGATTCCGGTTCTTTTATCTCCGGCCCGGGAGCTGCTCTGGCAATGAGCTCCAAATCAAAAAACAAGGACGGTGTATGGCAGTTTATCCGTACAATGATTACGAAGGAAGCTCAGGAACAAAAGAACGGTTTCGGTTTCCCGATTATGAAGTCTGCATTGGAGAAGCGATTCGAGGATGCGATGACTAAGGAATATTATGAAGATGCCAACGGTAATCAAGTGGAACAGATGAAGACATCCAGTGGGTATGAAAATTTTAGTGTGGATATTTATGCCGCTACGCAAGAGCAGGTAGATACGGTAAAAGGCCTGATAGAAAGCGTAGATAGCCTGTTCCAATATAATGAGCAGATTATTGCTATTGTGGATGAAGAGTCTGCGCCCTTTTTTGAGGGGCAGAAGACTGCGAAAGAGGTAGCGGATATCATCCAGAGCAGGGTGCAGATTTATGTCAACGAGAACAGATAATAAGAGCTGTTTGGAAGGGGAAATGATTAAATTGAGCAGGGTTAAAAAAGCAGGGATATTATACTTGGCGGCAATGCTGGCTTTGCAGCTTGCAGGCTGTGGTAAGACAGCGGAGGTCCAGGAGACCGCAGGGATTCAGGATAAGGACTACATATACGCAGCAGATTACCGGACCTTGGAGGCGGACGGTTATACGACGGGAAGTATGGTATTCGGCGAGGATGAAAAGGTTTATTTTGCAGGAAGCAGTGACGAGGGTATCAAACAGTTATTTTCTATGGAGATAGGAACAGGGGAGAGCACGGCCTCCCCGGTGCCTGTTGAACTTGAATCGGATGCTTACATCTCCGCTATCGGTACCGACAGCGAAGGTAATCTTCTGCTGGGAATTGTGAAATATACGGATACGGCAGTGAATACAGCTGCGGATGATGTGAACGCGGCAGAGGATGAGACCGTTTCGGCAGAAGATGCTGGCGGCGGAATCGGAGGCGTAGAAATAAGAAAAATTTCTTCGGACGGGAAGACGCTGGAATCGGTGGATGCCATGAATGTGCTTGGAAAAGTTAAGGATTTGTATATCCAGAACGTATTGGCAGACAAAGACGGTAATTATTATGTGAATGCCAATCAAAGCGTATACGTATTAAAGCCTTCCGGAGAGATGCTGTGTGAGCTTCAGGTGGGTACATATATTCAGAGCCTCTTTCGTATGAAGGATGGCACGGTAGTAGTGGGTTTCTATGGAGATACCGGTTGGCGGCTTCAGTCAGTGGATCTTTCGGGAAAGGCGCTTAAGGATTTAAACAGCAGCATATCCTTTGGTTATGGCACTTATCAGGCAGGTGTGGATGCAGATATTCTCTATACGCAGGATACGAAGCTGTACACATGCAACATCGGCGATGCGGAGTCGACGGAAGTTCTGGATTGGCTGGAAAGCGATATTAACAGTACCAGCCTGCAAAGTGTGAAACTTCTTAAAGATGGCAGAATTGCGGCTTTGTCTATGGACTTCATGTCCGAGCAGAGTAAACCGGAGCTGATTGTGCTCACGAAAAAAGATCGCTCCGAGGTTTCTGGAAAGACGACACTAACCTATGGAACAGTTATGGTGCCCTATTACCTTTCCAACGACATCGCCGCATTCAATAAACAAAGTGACAAATACCGAATCGAAGTGAAGCAATATGGAGACGACAGCATGGACGATGATGAGAGGGTGGCCCTTCTGGCAGCGGATTTGGCAGGTGGTCAGGGACCGGATTTAATCGATATGGTCTTTAATTTCACTTCTTTAGATAAATTTATTTCCATGGGGGCGCTGGAGGATCTTACGCCTTATTTGGAAAACGATGCGGTGATAAAAAGAGAGGATTATTTTGAAAACGTACTAAACACTTATGCGAGGGACGGGAAATTATATGCGGTCATTCCCTGCTTCGGAATCTCTACGATTGTCGGTAGGGTTTCTGATGTAGGCGATAAGAAATCGTGGACTATGGATGATATGATAAATCTAATGGATTCCAAGCCCGAAGATACGCAGATACTGGACTATAACACGAAGAATTCCATATTGCAGCTTTTATGCTCCATGAATATGGGAGAATTCGTAGATGCGGAAACGGGAATCTGCGACTTTACCGGAGGAGAATTTAAACGGATTCTGGAATTTTCCAACCGGTTCCCGAAAGAAGTGAGCAATGATTCGGACTCCGGCTTCGTAGACAGAATAAGAAATGGACAGTTGATTTTGATGCAGGGAGATGTCACATCTGTTCAGCAATTCCAAATGTATGAATATATATTTAAGGAAGAAATCAACTTCATCGGTTATCCTACAATAGGTGAAAGCGGCTCAGTAATAAGATCCAACGGAACTACGGCGGGAATGAATGTAAATTCCAAGAATAAAGAGGGCGCATGGGAATTTCTTAAGTTTAACCTGACCAAAGACAGGCAGGAGAACTTACAGTTGGCAAACGGTGGTTTCCCTATAATGAAGGAGGCTCTTGAAAAACAGTTTGCAAAAGACGTGGAAGCGGAATATTATGAAGATACGGACGGCACGCAGAAGGAGAAATCCAAATCAACGTGGAGCTATGGATCTGGGACAGATAATATCACGATGGATGTATACTCGGCTACCCAGGAGCAGGTCGACAGGGTGCGGGAAATCATAGAACAATCCGTTGGACTGGATGGAACGGAAAGTGAGGAAATGCTTTCGATCATAAGCGAGGAAGCACAGTTATATTTTGAAGGGCAGAAGAGCGCGGACGATGTGGCAGCTTTGATTCAGAACCGTTTACAGACATACATCAATGAGACGAGATAGAAGGTAGTTAGATTGTGAAAAAGGAACTAAAAACTCCTAAAAAGAAAAAAATAAAAAGTATTAATAGCCTGCGTAAAAAGGGCGAAAGAGGAAAACGCATATCCTGCGTTTTCCTATCTCCAAGCATATTAGGTGTATTGGTGTTTTTTGTTGTACCCTTTTTAGTGGTCATTTATTATTCTGTGGTGGACAATCCGATTAATCACAGTTTCGTATTTCTGGATAATTTTAGGAATGTATTTAATAATGGAGCGTTTCGGCAGGCTGCTTTCAACACGATGAAATTTTCTTTGATTGCAGTTCCGCTGGCGGTTGTGCTGGCGCTGGGACTGGCACTGCTTCTCGACAGCAAGATACCGTTTCGGAGTCAATTTCGAACGTTTTTCTTAACGCCGATGATGGTGCCCATCGCGTCCATCGTTTTGATTTGGCAGGTGCTGTTTCACTATAACGGTATGGTGAACGACGTCATAGGCCTATTCGGAGCGGGTAAAATTGACTGGCTGAAATCGGACTACGCTCAAATTGTTATTATTGTTTTATTCCTATGGAAAAACCTGGGATATAATATGATTTTGTTCATGGCGGCGCTAAGCAGTATACCAAAGGATATTCTAGAGGTAGCGGTATTGGAAAGCGCTAAGCCGAGACAGATTTTCTTTTATATTAAGCTGAGATATTTATCCTCAACGCTATTATTCGTGACCATTATGTCGCTCATCAATTCTTTTAAGGTATTTAGGGAAATCTATCTCTTGACGGGCAGTTATCCTTATAATACGTTATATATGATGCAGCATTTTATGAATAATACGTTCGGGTCGCTAGACTATCAGAAATTGTCGGCAGCGGCTATTATGATGTCCATTGTAATGGTAATTTTGATTGGAATTCTCTTCCTTACGGAAAATTATTTCGGAAAGGATGTGGAAGGATGACGTTTAGAAAAAGTGTGCTAAAGGGGACAGGAACGGCCTTAAGCGACCGGGTATTCATTAAAAAAAAGAAAAAGAGAAAGAGAAGGACCTTTGAAAAGAGAGCGCTGGCAACGATGATCGCCGCCTTATTCGCAGTACTTTTTCTTATGCCGATCGTACTTACGGTAACGAATTCCTTTATGTCGGCGTCGGAAATATCTTCTAATTACGGACAGGTATTTTCTACCACGGATACAGGAGGAAAGACTTATATTTCGGAAAAGGTAAATTTGAAATTCATTCCGGACATCGTATCCTTCAGCCAGTATATCACGGTGCTCCTTAAGAGTCCCGATTATTTATTCAAGTTTTGGAATTCCGTCATTTTGGTAGTTCCTATCGTTGGTTTCCAATTGCTGGTGGCAGCCTTGGCTTCGTATGGTTTTACCAGATACAGGGGCAGAATAAAAGAAATAATATTTTTTGTTTATATCATATTGATGCTGATGCCCTATCAGGTTACACTTGTGCCTAACTATTTGGTGTCAGGCTGGCTGAATATCATTGATACGAGGTGGGCGATATGGCTGCCGGGTATTTTTTCTCCATTTGCTGTATATCTGCTGACCAAATTTATGCGCAGGATTCCTACGTCTGTAATAGAAGCGGCACAGATTGACGGGGCCGGGGAATGGCAGATATTCAGGCGGATATGTATGCCTCTTTGCAAGGGCTGTATGTGCTCTATTGCAATTTTGATTTTTATAGATTATTGGAATATGGTGGAACAACCCCTCATATTGCTTTCGGACGAGGCGATGCACCCGTTATCCGTGTTTCTTTCAAAAATCAATGCGGGAGAAATAGGACTGGCATTTGCCGTCGCTACGATATACATGGTACCCACGCTTTTGGTGTTCCTGTACGGAGAGGATTATCTGGTAGAAGGAATTACTTATCAGGGCGGAATTAAGGGATAGGAGGAAATATTTTAATGAATGAGAAATCGAATGCTACAAAAAGAAGGGAATGGGTGAAGAATGCGGCAATTATATTTTTGTCCGTAATGCTTGTGCTGACATTCTTTTCCAATACAATTATGAACTATTCCCTGCCTGAGGTAGCCACGGAGTATGTACAGAGCGGAACGATTACTGCGAAGGTGAGGGGGACGGGAAATTTGGAGGCTACCGATCCCTATAATGTAGTAATTAGTGAAAGCAGGAAAATTGAAAGTGTAAATGTGAAAAACGGAGATACGGTGGAGAAGGATTCCGTGCTCTTTTATTTGGAGGATGTGGAGAGCGAGGAGCTGAAAACAGCACAAAAGGAGCTGGATGATTTACGTCTTGCTTATTTGACCGGTTTGTTTACCGGGGATATAACCAGCGATGTAATAAGTAAGGTTGAAAATGGAAAAACAGGAACCTTAGCTTCCTATCAGGCACGGTTGGCAGAAGTTGACAGCAGGCTGACTGCAGCGAAGAACAGACTGACGGCTGCTACAGCGAACCAGCAGAGCGTACAGAGCACTTTAGATAATTTAAATGGGCAAAAGAACTTAAACGAAGCGGTAACGGTGGATACCAGCAACGAAGAAAAGGCGGTGAACTCAGCCCAGACCAATGTAACCAATGCGACGGCGGAGGTAGCACGGATTAAAAATGAGATAACTGAGGTACAGGCTAAGGTTGATGCAGCCGCAGCATTACTCGGAACGCTTACAACATCGACAGGCGGAACCGTTAGCCTTCAGGGAGGTATCAAGACTTATCAGGATGCAAAAGATAAGGCGGAAAAGGATTTGGAAGCGGCAAACACCCAATTGGAAGCGGCAAAAACGAAATTGGATTTGGAAATCGCCTCAGGAGATGAGGGGAAGATTGCAGAAGCTCAAAAGGCATATAATGAAATAAAGTTATATATTTACGATGTTGCCGAAAGTCAGTTGAAAGTGGCAACAAGCGAATTGGAAAATGCAACTGCGACTTTAAAGGATTATGATAGTAATAGTCAATTGCTGACATCCTTAAAGTCTTCCTTGGAAAGTGCGCAGAGTACTCTGGACAGCGCGAATTCCGCTTTGACATCTGCGCAGAATGCACTAAACAATAAAAAGGTGGATTCCACGAATACCAGCGCGAAAAATGATTTGAATACACAGCTTGCGACAGCTACCAACAGCAAGACGAAAGCAGACACTGAAATAACTAATATCACAGCGGAAATAACGAAGATTCAGGAGGAAAAAAGCACGCTCATCAAAACGTTGACAGCAGAGCTGAATCTCAGTGCGCAAAATACACAGATAGCGCAGAAGGAAGCAGCAATAGAGAAATTGAAAGAAGAGTCAGTAGGAGCAAATGTAACGGCTCCCGTAGCGGGAACTATTACATCCGTGAGCCATGTGGCAGGAGAATCAACAAAGCCGGAGGAGGTGCTGGCGGTTATTCAGCCTACGGGTAAAGGCTTCACTCTTTCCTTCTCCGCCACCACAGAACAGGCCAAGAAGCTTTCTGTCGGTGATATTGCGGAGGTACAGAATTCCTGGTACTATGAAGATGTAAAAGCGACGCTGGTATCGATAAAACCGGATCAGACCGACCCGGCGCAGAAGAAGCAGCTAACGTTTAATGTAGAGGGCGATGTACAGGCCGGCCAGTCATTGAGTCTGGCGGTGGGGCAAAAGAGTGCTAATTATGAACTGGTGGTGCCCAATAGTGCGATCAGGGAGGACAAGAACGGAAAGTTCATCCTGATTGTGGAATCGAAGAGCAGTCCTCTTGGCAACCGTTATATTGCCACGAGAATCGATGTGGAGGTACTGGCTTCCGACGATACGCATACGGCGATTTCTGCAGGGCTTTATGGCTATGAATATGTAATAACGACAGCGACGAAGCCGGTGGAAGCAGGAAAACAGGTTCGTCTGACGGATTAAGCTAACGGAGAGCGCGTAATAACGCGTTGATGGAATATGAAAAAAATTTTGAGGAATTTTACAGTAAAACAAATAATTGCGGTTTCATCTGTGGTGCTGTGCCTGCTCATATGGGCGGTCATCAGTGTTTTTGCCACGGTGAAAAAACAGGAGCTTCCAGATCAGAATGCGGCGGAGAGGTGGTCGGCGCAGAGTGATTCCGCACAGATAAGCTGTTTTTTTACCGCAGGGACAAATGTGGATAAGAACAGCGTAATGAACTTCGAACATTTGTTGGATGCCGTGCTCAAGGAGGCTTCCATAACGGCACCCAGCGAGAATGCAAGGCTGTGGGCGGACGCTTACAGCGCACAAGGCAAAGCTACTCTTGTTAACGGGAAAACATCATTAGAGGCCAATGCGGTGGGTATCGGCGGAGACTTCTTTCTGTTTCATCCGGTACAGCTTATTAACGGTTCATACTTCTCGGGAAGCGATTTAATGCACGATAAGATACTTATCGACGAGGATGCGGCGTGGCAGCTGTTCGGTTCCAACGATGTGACCGGAATGGAGGTAAGGATCGGCGGGACGCCTCACTATGTTGCCGGGGTAATCAAAAGAGCGCAGGGCAGGCTGAACGAAGCGGCGGGGCTGGATAAAACTTTAGTTTATATTTCCTATGAAACTATGGAAGCGCAAGGGAGTGTAACGGGAATCGGTACGTATGAAATCGTAATGCCCGACCCGGTCAGCGGATTCGCTTACGCCAAGGTGAAAGAGAAGTTCGGCATTGACGAGATAGGCATGCAGGTAGTGGAGAATTCGGCGAGATACGGATTCAAATCGTTGTTCACGATAATTGCAGAATTCGGCACACGTTCCATGAATTCATATGCTATCGGATATCCTTACTGGGAAAATGTGGCTCGCGGCTGGGAGGATATTTTGGCCGTTCTTTTAGTCTTACAGATATTGTTCCTTTTGATTCCAGCTTGTATAATAATTGTAATTATCATTATACTTTGGAAGAGAAAAGAATGGACATGGAGAGATGTATGGCGTGTTCTTACGGATTGGAAGGATAAAATAGCGGAGCGGTTTCGCAGAGAAAAAAGTAAATGGAAATATTTTTAAGAATATGCAATACCATTAATTAAGGAGGAGACGGTTATGAAGAAAATAATCATAGGTTTATTGGCAGGTATAATGGTATTGTCGCTTGCAGCCTGCGGAGGAAATACGCAGGAGGAAAAGAATTCCAAGGAGCACGTGTATAAGGCGGAAGAGGTCGCCCTGAATGACATAGAGGATAAGAATTCTATCAGTAGTTTTTTCCTGAGGGGAGATAGGCTGTATATAATCGGATATAACTGGCTCGAAAATGGGAGGGAGACCTATATTGTAAGCCAAAACCTGGATGGTTCCGATCCCGTAATGACAACGATTTCCCTTACGGAGAACCAATCCCTGAATTACCTGACGGTAGATGAATCGGGGAATTTCTACGGGGTTATGGATGAATATTTTGAGGATTCCAGCGACCCGGATAATTATGTATTGCAGGATAATTATT
Source organism: Bacillota bacterium (assembly GCA_023412855.1). Taxonomy (GTDB): domain Bacteria; phylum Bacillota; class Clostridia; order Lachnospirales; family Lachnospiraceae; genus Kineothrix. The sequence goes on from JAEZRJ010000035.1 coordinate 10,391, forward strand.
ATCTGGTCAGGCTGGACGCAGAAGGAAACGAACTGTGGCGACAGCCTTTGCAGGGAGATTCCCAGAACGATTACTATTATGTGAGCTGGATGAAACTTTTAAATGATGGCCGCATTGCGATTATGGATAGTGCCAGCAGGATTACTCTGTACGATACACAGGGACAGCAGCAAAAGAGCGTAGATATGAAGGAAGAGGAAGGTATGGGAGACGCGATACAGATGGCGGACGGTAATCTCCTGATTCTTTCCTATAGTTCGCAGAATAATAAGTATGGGCTGAGAAGACTGGATGTGGATGCTGGCAAGCTTTCACAGGAAGAGTATTTTCTTCCGGGTCTTTCCTCGTCATACAGCTATTATCCGGGTATAGGCTATGACCTTATGCTCGTGGATAACTATGGTGTCAGTGGGTACAATCTGGGCGACGAGAACGTGACGGAGCTGATGAATTTCATCGATTCCGACATAAACACCTCTTATATTTATAGTTTGGTGGCAGTAAGCGATAAGGAGTTTTACGGTACGATAAACGACAACCTTACGGGAAGCACCATGCTGATGAAGTTCACAAAGGTGGACCCTAAGGATGTGGTGGATAAAAAGGTTCTGACGTTAGCTTGCAACGGTCTTAATTGGGATGTTCGCAATCAGATTGTGCAGTTCAATAAAACGAACCAACAGTATCGCATTCGGATAACGGATTATACCCAGTATAATACGGACGAGGACTACACCAGAGGCGTTACCAAGCTAAATACCGATATCGCCTCCGGCAATGTGCCGGATATCCTCATACTGGATACGAACCTTCCGGTGGAAAGCTATATTTCCAAAGGTCTGTTCGAGGATTTGTATCCGTATATTGATAAGGATGAGGAATTAAAACGCGACGATTATTTCCAGAACGTACTTACGGCATATGAAACAAATGGCAAGCTGTACCAGATGGTGCCGAGCTTCACGATTTTTACTGTGGCAGGAAAGACGGCGGACGTAGGAGCAGAACCGGGCTGGACCATGGAAGACCTGAATGCGCTTATGGCGACGAAGCCCGAAGGAACACAAGTATTTGCCGGAGAGATTAGAGGAAGCGTATTGAATTACAGCATTCAATTGGCAGGAGGCCAGTTCATCGACTGGAAGACAGGTGAGTGCAAGTTCAGTTCTGATGCTTTTATTTCCTTACTGGAGTTTTTGAAGCAATTTCCTGAGCAATATGACGACTCCTATTATACGGACGAATATTGGAGAAGCTATGACAGCATGTGGAGAAACGGAGAAGTGTTATTAAACGTTACTTATATGGATGGTTTTTCCAGTTATAATTATATGAAAAAAGGAACCTATGGAGAGGATATCACCCTTATAGGTTTCCCTTCAGCGGACGGAAAGGGTTCGGCAATCATGCCGAATATGGACGTCGTCATGTCGTCGAAATCTAAGAACAAGGACGGCGTATGGCAGTTTATGAGATATTTCCTGACCGATGACTATCAAAATACTATCGAATATGGCTGGCCGCTTAGCCTGAAGCGTATCGATGCGTTGTCAGAGAAGGCGAAGCAGAAGCAAAGCTATGAGGATGAGAACGGAAATATGGTGGAGTACGACCAGACCTATATTGTAGGAGGTATGGAGATACCGATTACGCCTATGACGCAGGAGGAAATCGACGAAGTGCTGGCAGTTGTAAAGACGATAGATAAGCCATACTCCTACGATCAGAATCTTATCAACATTATTTCCGAGGAGGCTGCGCCTTATTTTGCAGGGCAAAAAAACGCTAAGGAAGTAGCGGATATCATCCAAAGCAGAGCACAGATATACGTAAATGAAAATAGATAATCGATTATTATTAATATACCGCGGAGAAAAGACATGAAGATTCAACAATACTTACAGAATAAGAAAATAATATGCGATGGGGCTTTCGGAACCTATTTCGCGGCCATTACGGAGGAGGAGATGCTTCCGGAGAAAGCTAATATAATGCGTCCTGAGCTTGTAAAAAGGATACATGCAAGCTACTTGGAGGCAGGAGCGGTCCTGATCAGGACCAATACCTTCGCCTCCAATAGGGTCAGCCTTCAGTGCGGTGAATCAGAAGTGAAGGAAAATATTCGCTGCGCTTGGAGAAATGCTTTAGAGGCTGTTTCTGTGAGCGGAAGGACGCTGGGAGAAGATTGCTTTCTGGCGGGCGACATCGGCCCTATTCCTATGGATTCAGGAACCCCGGAGGAGGATATCTTCAGGGAATATAAGCTCATTTGCGATACCTTTTTAGCCGAGGGTGCGGATATTCTCCTATTTGAGACCTTTTCAGATTTGGATCGGATACTTCCCGTTATCGAGGCGGTAAAGAAGGAACGGGAGGTATTCGTTATCGTGCAGTTCTGTGTGAATCAGCACGGCTACAGCAACGCGGGAATCAGTGCAGGAAGATTGCTGCGGGAAGCAGGAGAATCGGTACAAATAGACGCGGTGGGGCTTAACTGCGGCGTCGGTCCGGGACACCTGTATACTATCTTGGACAAAATAGAGTTTCCCGAAGGTAAATATATTACGGCACTGCCCAATGCAGGCTACCCCAAGCTCATAAAGAACCGTATGATATTCAGGGATAATGCGGAATATTTTGCCCGTAAGATGAAGGAGGTTTCCTTAAGAGGTGCGGATATTCTGGGGGGCTGCTGCGGTACGACTCCGGAATATATAAGCCTGTTAAAGGAAGTTGTGGACCTTCATCAGGGGAAAAAGGAAGCGGCTGGCCATAGGGCGGAAGAAGTGAAAGTACAGCCAGGGAACAGCAGTTTCTGGAAAGAGAAAAGGAAAGGGGAAAAGCTGATTGCGGTGGAGATTTCTCCCCCGCCGGGAGCAGATGATGAAAAAGTGATGGAGGCTGCCTTTTTCCTGAAGGAGCATAAGGCGGATGTGATTACGTTTCCTGACTCTCCGTCCGGCAGGACCCGGGCGGATTCCATACTCATGAGCATGAAGGTGGCGCAGGAAACAGGCCTTTGCGTGATGCCTCATATATGCTGCAGGGATAAGAATGCAATTGCCATGCGTTCCCAGCTTCTTGGCGCTTATATAAATGGAATAAGGAACATGCTGGTGATTACCGGAGATCCGGTACCGACCTTGATCAGGCAGGAGGTAAAGAGTGTGTTCAATTTCGATTCCGTAGGGCTGATGAAAATTGTCAGCGAGCTGAATCAGGAGGAATTTGTGAAGGACCCGGTGACATTTGGAGGGGCCTTAAATCATAATCGGCCGAATCTGGAAGTGGAAGTAGGAAGGGTGAAAAAGAAGATGGCGCAGGGAGCTGGATTCTTTCTGACTCAACCCGTATTTACCATTGAGGAAGCGAAGAAGCTTCGCTATGTCAAGGAGCAGACAAAAGCAAAGATTCTTTGCGGCATCATGCCTCTGGTAAGTCTTAGAAATGCCCAGTTCATCAAAAACGAGATGGCAGGAATTAATGTGACGGAGTATGTCATTGCCCGTTTCCTTCCGGAAATGACAAGAGAAGAAGGGGAGAGGACCGGCGTGGAAATAGCGAAAGAGGTTATCGGTTTTACGGAGGATTTCGTGGACGGATATTATTTTTCCATACCCTTTAACAGAGTATATTTGGTAGAAAAGATTTTTCAAAAATAGGACTGTACAAAATGTATTTTGGCGAGTACAATAGTACTGTTATAGGAAGTGAAAGAATAGGATCAGAAGAGAGGTCGTTTGGATGAAAAGCTTTAAAATCAGACTGCAGTCCATCGAAGAGGTTAAGAAGTTTGTCAGCATTATGGCGCAGTTTAACGGCTATTTCGATTTAGTTTCCGGGAAATATATTGTGGATGCGAAGTCGGTGATGGGAATCTTCAGTATGGATTTGTCCAAGGCCTTGGAGCTTCGCATACTAGAGACGAACGAGCAGGAAAGTGCGATTCAGGATGCGCTGAAAGATTATATAGTGAATGGGTGAATAACGCTCATGAAATGCTTTGCAGATATGGTTCATCGGTAGAACGCCGGCTTCCCAAGCCGGAGAGACGGGTTCGACTCCCGCTATCTGCTTTTTTTATTATCCAAAGATAAAAGCGCTTGTGGAGAAGAATTATGGGGAAAAAAAGTGTATATGTTTCGCTGTTTGGGATATCGGCATTGCCTTTACTGATTTTAGGCGTGTTAGTGTCTGTGTTCAGTTCGTTACGAATCGTTTCCACGATACATAGCGAGGAAGGAAATGAGCTTCGGGGTCTGGGTGTATCTATTGTCACAATGTATGATGAGCTTTATCCCGGCGATTACCGTTTTTCGGATGAGGAAAACGGTTTTTTGATGAAAGGGAACCACCCGGTTAATGGAGACTATGAGATTATCTACAGACTGAAGGAAGAGCTGGGCGTGGATATTACCCTTTTTTATATGGATACGAGAATTGTTACGACGATAAAGGACAAGGACGGGAATTCTATCGTTGGGACAAAAGCCGACGAAAGAGTAGTGGAGGATGTTATCAAGAAAGGCAAGGAGCAATTTTATACGGGCATAGAAGTCGGAGGCGTTCCTTATTTCGCCTATTATGCGCCGATTTATAACGAAAGCGGCGGACCGGTCGGAATGATATTCGTGGCAAAGTCTCTGAGGGAAATCCGCAATCATATAATGGAAATGGTAACGCCCATCGTGCTTCTTACGGCAATATTTATGATAGTCATGGGCTATGTGAGCATTAGCTATTCCGGCAAGATGGTGAGAGGCTTCCGGAAAATAGAGAACTTTCTTTACAGGGTATCCGAAGGCGATTTAACATCTTCCATGGATTCCTCTATACTCGTAAGAAGGGATGAGATGGGAGAGATGGCGAGGCATATCGTAGCCATGCAGAAATCTTTCAAAGATCTGGTGGAGAAGGACATCCTGACGGGACTGGATAACAGAAGGTGCGGAGAGAAGGCGTTAGAGCGGCTTCATAGGAGTGCACTAGAGGAAAACGGTAAATTTGTAGTGGTGTTAGGCGATATAGACCTTTTTAAGAAGATGAACGATCAGCACGGCCATCCCGGCGGCGATGCGGTGTTAAAGACGATAGCATACCTGCTCCAAAAGAATGTAGAAGGAAAAGGAAGCGTTGCCAGATGGGGCGGCGAGGAATTTTTGCTGTTATACGAGAATATGGATTTGCCATCGGCGCTGAAAGTGCTGGAAGGTTTGCTTACGGAGATCAGGGAAACCAGGGTGAATTACAAGGGGAATGAGATTCGCGTAACGATGACCTTTGGAGTGGTGGAAGGAAGTGCAGAGGAGATACATACGCTGCTTAAGGCTGCGGACGACAGACTTTATTTCGGGAAGGAACACGGAAGGAACTGTATTATTTCCGATATGGGGGAAGAGAATTAATAAGGGTGTTCGGATTTTAGAGGACACATGTCTATAAACATGATAAAAAGGTTGCTTACAGGGAAGGATATAAGAGCTTGAGAAAACGGATGGCTCATATTCTTCCCTTCGTTATTGTTACTGTTCACTCCGTTCTCAGTAACACATGATGTTCTGCAATGCAAACTTTTTGCATTTAAATTCGCTTCGCGAAGCAGAAATCATCTCTTGCATCACGTTCTTACGTAGCCTAACAGCAAGTGTTAAGCTACTGTGTGGACAGTAACTCGTTATTTTCATTTATACTTTTTTAATATTTTTTTTATTGAATAGCAGCGTAAATAATAGTATTATGTTAAATGCTAAATACATAACGAGGTTAAGAATTGCTTGTGTTAAGTATTTGCAGTTTATAGAGTGAGGGCAAGGTCTTCAGACTTTGAAAGGGGTGCAGTTATAAAATGAATCTGAATAAAATGCAGGAGGACTTATTAAAGACGGCAAATCGGTTTCGGAAGATGAAATACGAATTCCTTTTTCACGATATTTCCAAGAGAGAATTTGAAATGCTGATGGTGATGGAGCATTTTTCGAGGGAAAACGATGACAGAAAAGGAATATACGTATGGGAGCTGGCAAAGGCTCTTCATATATCCTCTCCGGCAGTATCGAAAATGATAAGAGCGCTGGAGGAACGGGGATATGCAGGGCGCGATGTGGATAAGGAGGACAGAAGGAATACCTACGTATATGTGACCGATAAAGGAAAGGAAGCCCTAAGGAAAAGTAAGGAAAAGATGGACGAAGTCATGCGCAAAGTCGTGATACGTATGGGCGAAAAGAATATGAAAGAATTTATCGTATTATGCAATTTATTAAAGGATATTATGGAAGAGGAGTTAAAAGGAGACAGTCATGTTTAAAATATTAAAATATTTAAGCGAGTCTAAAGCATCGGTAGCGGTAATTATAGCTCTTTTGGTGCTGCAGGCGTACTGTGATCTGACCCTGCCCCAGTATACGGCAGATATCGTAGACGTGGGGATAAGTCAGGGAGGTATCGATCATGTGGCACCTGATGAAATAAGGAAAGAAACGTTGGAAAACATAAGTATGTTCATGCCTGAGAACGAGGCAGAGTTCATGATGTCATCTTACCGGGTGAAAGAAGACGGCAATTATGAGCTGAATGCGGCAGATGTGCAGACGGTGGAGATGCTGGATGAGAGCATGGCGGTGCCAATGGCGATGTTAACGGCACTTTCCCAATCGAAAGAAATGGACATCGACACGCTGAAGACTATGATAGAAAGCGGCATGATGACGAAGGAGCAGGTGCTGGACTACCGGAGCAAAGCGATGGAAGCCTATGAAGGCATGGGAGATGCTGCCGTTTCGCAGATGGCAGTGAATTTCGTGAAGGCGGAATATGAGGCTATGGGCTTGGACAGTGCTGCGATACAGACACATTATCTGCTGAGCAAGGGAGGAAGGATGCTCGGGCTTTCCGTAGTGATGATGATTACGGCAATTTTATCCAGCTTTCTTGCATCCAGAGTTTCCGCGAAGATAGGAATGACATTGAGAGGAAGAGTATTTCATAAAGTTGTTTCCTTTTCCAATGCGGAAATGGAGAAGTTCTCTACGGCTTCCCTGATTACGAGAAGCACGAACGATATTCAGCAGGTACAAATGGTTTCCGTCATGCTGCTGCGTATGGTAATGTACGCTCCGATCATAGGAATCGGCGGCGTGATCAAGGTTGCGAGTACGAGAACAGGAATGGGCTGGATTATCGGAGCGGCGGTGGCGGCTATTACTGTGCTGGTGTCAGTACTTATGGTTGTGGCGATGCCTAAGTTCAAGATCATGCAGACACTTATCGATAGATTGAACCTCGTTTCCAGAGAAATACTGACAGGTATTCCGGTTATCCGCGCGTTCGGCAGAGAGGCGTTCGAGGAGGAGCGCTTCGATGAAGCGAATGTGAAGCTCATGAAAAACCAGTTGTTCACCAATCGGGTCATGACCTTTATGATGCCTCTTATGATGCTGATTATGAACGGAATTACCGTTATGATCGTCTGGTTCGGAGCACAGGGCATCGATATGGGCAACCTTCAGGTGGGCGATTTGCTTGCATTTATTACTTATACGATGCAGATTGTTATGGCGTTTCTGATGATAACGATAATTTCCGTCATGCTTCCCCGTGCAGGAGTGGCTGCAGAGCGTATTGAGGAGGTTATTCATACGGAAGCGGCAATTCACGATAAGGAAGAGGTGAAGGATGAGGCAACTGGAGAATTAAAGGGCAGGCTTTCCTTTGAAAATGTATCCTTTAAGTATCCGGGAGCGGATGAGGATGCTCTTTCCAATATCGATTTTACAGCGGAACCGGGTAAAACTACTGCGATTATTGGAAGCACCGGCTGCGGCAAATCTACGCTGATCAATCTCGTTCCGCGGTTTTATGATGTGACGGAGGGAAGAATTACGATAGACGGGATAGATATCAGAGATTTATCCCAGCATAAACTAAGGAGCCAGCTAGGTTACGTTCCGCAAAGGGGTGTGCTTTTCTCTGGAGATATCGAATCAAATATTAAGTTTGCGGGAGATACCATAACCGACGAAGAAATGGTAGAAGCGGCCAGAATCTCACAGGCCCAGGAGTTTATAGACAGTAAGCCGGAGACTTATAAGAGCGAGATTTCTCAAGGCGGAACTAACGTATCGGGAGGACAGAAGCAAAGATTGTCCATTGCCAGAGCAATCGTAAAGCGCCCGAAAATTTGTCTTTTCGACGATAGTTTTTCGGCTCTGGATTATAAGACGGATGTGGTGCTTAGGAAGGCGCTGCACGAGAAACTGACAGAGGCGACAGTCATCATCGTGGCGCAGCGGATCAGTACAATACTGCATGCGGATCAGATTATCGTATTGGACGACGGAAAAATAGTGGGAATCGGGACCCATGAGAAATTACTGAATTCCTGCGAGACATATCGGGAAATCGCCAAGGCGCAGTTGTCCGAAGCAGAGTTGAGAGGAGGGGCCTTGTAATGAGCGAGAATAATTCAAAACCTCAAAGAGGGATGCATGGTCCCGGCGGCGGGATGATGCCGGGAGAAAAGGCGAAGGACTTTAAAGGAACTACCCGGAAGATTTTGCAGTATATGGGAGCCTATAAATATGGATTGCTGGCAGTTATGATTTTCGCTATAGGAGGTACTGCATTCAATATTATAGGACCTAAAATAACGAGTAAGGCAATAACGGAAATTTTTAACGGTGTAATGGCAAAGGTTGCAGGAACGGGAGGAATCGATTTCGAGAAAATTGCCCGGATTTTGCTTTTGTTACTCGGTCTCTATGTGATCAGTGCATTGCTGTCGTTCATACAGGGGCTGATCATGACAGGGATTTCCCAGAAGCTGAGTTATCGGTTCCGAAAAGAAATTTCTCAGAAAATTGATCGTATGCCCTTGGAATATTTCGAATCCAAGACAGTGGGAGAGGTATTATCGAGAATCACTAACGATGTGGATACCTTGGGACAGAGTTTGAACCAGAGCGTGACACAGCTCATTACCTCGGTAACGACGATTATCGGTATTCTTATTATGATGCTCAGCATCAGTCCGATTATGACGTTGATCGCTTTTGTTATTCTTCCGGTGTCGGGAGCGCTCATCGGAGCAGTTGTAAAATTTTCGCAGAAATATTTTGTGGCGCAGCAGAAATATCTGGGCAAGATCAATGGGCAGGTGGAAGAAATATATAGCGGTCACAATATTGTGAAGGCCTTCAACCGGGAGGAACAGGCGCTGAAAGAGTTCAATGAAACTAACGCTGTTTTATATCAGTCGGCTTGGAAATCCCAGTTCTTCTCCGGCATGATGCAGCCTATTATGAATTTCGTGGGAAATCTTGGATATGTAGCGGTGGCAGTGAGCGGAAGCTTGCTGGTAGTAAAAGGAACCATTGAAATTGGAGATATTCAGGCGTTCATACAATACGTAAGGAATTTCACACAGCCGATTACGCAGGTGGCGCAAGTATCTAACATGCTTCAATCTATGGCGGCGGCAGCGGAAAGGGTGTTTGAGTTCTTAGGAGAAGAAGAGGAAGAGCAGCAAAAGGGAAATATGGCAAACCTTGAGAACGTAGAGGGGCGTGTAAGCTTTGAGCATGTACGCTTTGGCTATAAGCCGGATAAAATTATTATCCATGATTTCAGCAGCGAGATAAAATCGGGGCAAAAGGTGGCGATTGTAGGACCCACGGGAGCAGGTAAGACGACGATGGTTAAGCTTCTGATGCGCTTTTATGATGTGAACGGTGGAAAGATACGTGTAGATGGTCAGGATATAAAGGAAATTGAAAGAAGCGAGCTGAGAAAAGCCTTTGGTATGGTACTTCAGGATACGTGGCTGTTTAAAGGAACAATCATGGAGAATATCAGGTACGGCAGACTGGATGCTACGGACGAGGAGGTCATTGCGGCGGCGAAAGCAGCTCATGCCCATCATTTTATCCAGACTTTGCCCGGCGGTTATGATATGGAACTTAACGAAGAAGCCAGCAACGTATCGCAGGGACAAAAGCAGCTTCTTACGATTGCCAGGGCAATCCTTGCAAACAATAAAATTATGATTCTGGATGAGGCTACAAGTTCTGTGGATATGAGAACGGAGGCCCGAATACAGAAGGCGATGAACAACCTGATGAAGGGAAGAACCAGCTTTGTTATCGCTCACCGCTTATCGACGATACGAGATGCGGATGTGATATTGGTAATGAAGGACGGCGATATCATCGAGCAGGGTAATCACGAGGAGCTATTGGAAAAGAACGGCTTCTATTCGGAATTGTATAAATCTCAGTTCGAGGAGATAACGGCATAACAAAGGAAGAACGAAAGTGTGCTTCAAAAACGGATGGTTAGAGGATAACCATCCGTTTTTCATATTCGTTTACAAAGGCGGCGCCGAATTTATCGGAAGCTGCCGAATCGTAAATATGGGATGCCTGAATGTCTTTTTGCAGCATAGCAAGACCGGGTTCGGTAAGCGAGGCGGCAGCATCAGCCAGCTTGGAAATGAGAGGAATGGAGGAGCAGATTTTCATTTCATGCAAAAGCTCCGCAGCATCCTTTTTTAAGCCCAGGATTCTGGCATAATGAATATAGTCGGTTTCGGCATAATGAGCGAACTCATCCTTTTTCATATCCAGAAGGATATGGAGAAGGCAGCGGCTTATACGGGAATAGGTCATGTCCTTTGATTTTAAAAGTTCGCAGAACTGTTCGAAGCATTCAAATCGATAGAGATTCTTTTTTATTTTATCCGACAAATCAGGAAGCACGTCCACGTACTGCGTATATCCCTCGTTCTCCTCCAAAAGAAGCTTATATTTTAATAAAAGTGAAAAATCATCGCTCTTTATGGGAAAACTTCTCAGATAAGAAGCGCGTAACAGCTCGTATACCGATTCTGGAACATGTTCTCTGATGCGGGAAATCCCGCCCTCATTGTCGATGGACTGCCGTATAGCGGAAGCGGAGCTTTTCGGAGGGGAGTCCTCAAATATATCTGTCAGGAGCATATCATCGTGATAGCCGGCTCCTTCCCTTCGTATGGTATAAGGCTGAATGGAACTTGTACGTTTACCTATGGCTTTTATATATTCGATACCGAGAATGTTGTTGGGTGAGATGATCGCTTCTGCGCAGGCAGGATCCGGAAGGCAGGCAGCAAGAGCAGTGCTTCGTGCCTTAGGAAAGGAAAGTCCTTTTTTAAGATTTTCTTGTAATATACTCCGGTAAAGGGCAGGCTCCTCCAAAAGGATGGAAGCGATTTTGGAAAGGGCATAAATGTCTGCGCATTCGCTTCCGAAGCATAGGGAATCCACAACTCCCAGCTTATCCAGAAGAGTAACGGCACCCATGGCGAAATATTCGGCGCTTCCGGCGGCATAAAAAAGCGGAAGCTCCAAAACCAGATCCGCGCCGTTTTCCAGAGCCATTTTTGTCCGGGTATATTTATCGATAACGGCAGGAACGCCGCGCTGTGTATAATTTCCGCTTATAACGGCCACGAGAAAATCACAGCCTGTCTGTTCCCTTGTTTTTTCTATATGATATTTGTGTCCGTTGTGAAACGGATTATATTCTACAATGATGCCAGCAGTCTTCATATCGGCTCCTTAAAAAAATTATAGATTTATTTATAAATAGTATCATGAATTGCCAATCAGTTCAATGGAAAGGCTTTGTACTCAATTTAGCACAATATTTGCAAGGTTTCGGGTAATTTTTTGCTTGTATGGATTATATAAATCTTGTATAATTTTTTGTATACAAGATTGAATAATAATGGGGGAATTTGTTTTTATTACGTTACGCGAAAGGAGAAATAGGATTATGGCCTATATTGACATTATTAAAGAAAAAGCGAGAAGCGACAGAAAGACGATCGTCCTGCCGGAGACTACGGATAAAAGGACCTTGATAGCCGCATCTCATATTATCTCTGAGGGAATTGCGAATATTATTATGATAGGTGACGAAGAGAAGATTATGGACGGTGCCGGATGGCTGGAGGTAGAGCTGGGTGGTGCCAAGATCGTGAATCCGGAAAAGACGCCGAAACTGGAAGAATATATAGAGATGCTGTATGAACTGAGAAAGTCCAAAGGGATGACGATGGAGAAGGCGAGAGAGCTTATTCTGAAGGATTACCTGACCTTTGGAGTTATGATGGTAAAAGCTAACGATGCAGATGGTATGGTAGCTGGAGCATGTCATGCCACGGCGGATACTTTGCGTCCCGCATTACAAATATTGAAAACGGCACCGGGAGTGAAGCTCGTATCGGGCTTCTTCATTCTGGATGTACCGGATTGTGAATACGGAGATAACGGAACCTTCCTCTTTGCCGATTGCGGGCTCAATCAAGACCCCACGTCGGAGGAGCTTGCCGCGATTGCGGATTCCAGTGCTACGAGCTTCAGGCAGCTTGTGGGAGCGGAGCCGGTAATCGCTATGCTGTCCCACTCTACAAAGGGAAGTGCAAAGCATCCCCTGGTGGATAAGGTGGAAGAGGCTACCCGAATTGCCAGGGAAAAATATCCGAGCCTCATATTGGACGGCGAGTTGCAGGCGGATGCCGCATTGGTGCCTCAGGTAGCGAAGTCGAAAGCACCGGGAAGTCCGGTGGCAGGGAAAGCCAACGTCCTTATTTTCCCCAATCTGGACAGCGGAAATATCGGCTATAAGCTGGTGCAGAGGTTAGCAAAGGCGGAAGCCTACGGACCGATGCTTCAGGGAATCTCAAGGCCGGTAAACGATCTGTCCCGCGGATGCTCGTGGCAGGACATCGTGGGCGTTGTGGCGCTGACAGCAGTTCAGGCTCAGCTCGCATAACTTAGTGATAAATTTAAATAAATGATAAAATTTCAGGAGATATAAGGTTGAATAAAAATGCGTATTCAACTATTGATTTGAGTGCGCGTCGCAACGCGCAGATGGGTATAAAAATGAATATATTAGTAATAAACTGCGGCAGTTCTTCTCTTAAATTTCAGTTAATAAACGCCGCGGATGAGAAATTGATTGCAAAGGGACTTTGTGAAAGAATAGGAATAGAAGGAAGTCAGTTAGTGTATGCGCCTACCGGAGGAGAAAAAATAACAACTGTAACGCCGATGAAGGATCATATGCAGGCGATAGGGCTTGTGCTGAATGCTTTGATGGACGAAAAGTCAGGTGTTGTAAAAAGCCTTCAGGAAATCAGCGCGGTGGGACATCGTATCGTGCACGGCGGAGAGAAGTTCGCAGCTTCCACTATCATCACCGATGAAGTGATTGAGGCAATCAAAGAGTGCAATGAGCTGGCCCCTCTGCACAATCCGGCGAATCTTGTGGGCATTGATGCATGCAGGGAACTTATGCCGTCAACACCTATGGTAGCGGTATTCGATACTGCATTCCATCAGACGATGCCGGAGGAGGCATATATGTATGCGATTCCTTACGAGTATTATCAGAAATATAAGGTGAGAAGATATGGCTTTCACGGCACCAGTCATTCCTATGTATCTCATAGGGCGGCAAGGATTTTAGGGAAAAGCTATGAGGATTTGAAGATTATCGTATGTCATTTGGGAAACGGAGCCAGTGTGTCGGCAGTGAAGAACGGAAAATGTGTGGATACTTCCATGGGACTTACGCCGCTTGAAGGCTTGATCATGGGAACACGCTGCGGTGACATCGACCCTGCAATCATTGAATTCATCGCTCATAAAGAAGGAAAAAATATCGACCAGATTATGGATGTTCTCAATAAAGAGTCCGGAGTGTTAGGGCTTTCCGGCGGATTATCCTCCGATTTCAGAGACTTGGTAGCAGGCTATGAAAAGGGTGATGCAGCTTCCGTGCGCACGATGAAGGCTTTCGCCTACAGAGTGGCAAAGTATATCGGTGCTTATACGGCGGCGATGAACGGTGTGGACGCTATTTGTTTCACGGCAGGATTTGGAGAGAACAGCGGATTTATCCGAGGTCTCGTTTGCGACTATCTGGGTTTCCTGGGAGTTACCTTGGACGAGCAGGCAAATAAGGCGCAAGGGGAAGAAACCGTGGTTTCTACGGCGGATTCGCGAACGAAGGTACTCGCAATTCCTACCAATGAAGAGCTGGCAATAGCGAGAGAAACGTTTGCACTGGTAAAATAAGTTACTGTTCACGCCGTTCACAGTAACAAAAATAACTATTGACAAAAAAGTATCCGATATGTATAATTGACAAAGTGTGAAAATGATTATTTTCTTAAGGAGTCAGCTATGTTAATGAACCTAACTGATGTTTTAACATCCGAAGGAAAAGTAGTGGAGAAGCAGGTGGACGTGGATATAGCGGAGCTGAATTGCCGTTTAGGCGATTTTCTCGTAATCCGGAAGACACCCTTGACACTTACTTTAACTAATCTTGGAACGAACAAAGCGTCTATTGAGGGGAAAATGGAACTCACATTTGCCATGAGCTGTGACAGATGTCTGAAGTCTGTCAATCAGAAGGTGACACTCGACTTTATGCGGACGGTGGAAGGACCGGACGAATATAAGGAAGACGCGCAGGACGATGACCAGAATTTCATGGAAGGTTACCAGCTTAATGTAGACGGCTTAATTAAGAATGAGTGTTTTATGGACTTGCCGATGAAGGTCTTGTGCAAGCCGGACTGCAAAGGAATTTGCATGAAGTGCGGAAAAGACCTGAATGTGGAAGCGTGCGATTGTGATACATTTGTGCCCGATCCGAGAATGGCAAGGATAAAAGATATCTTTGATGCAAATAAGGAGGTGTAACAATGTCTATTTGTCCCAAGAATAAATCTTCCAAAGGTAGAAGAGATAAGAGAAGAGCGAACTGGAAAAT
>JAEZRJ010000043.1 GCA_023412855.1 Bacillota bacterium
TATCCATTAAATCAATTTGACAAAACCAACGGTATGCCAAATTTAAAGAGATTTCTTCCTCTAATCTACGTTCTGACTTAATTCCATAAAGGTAACCTACTAAAAGCATCTTCATAAGAATAACAGGATCGATGGATTTTCTTCCAATATTAGAATAGTATGGGGCTGCTTTCTCATAAATAAAATCAAAGTTTACACAATTTTTAATCTGTCTCAAAAGATGTTTTTCTGGAATCATGGACTCGATATCAAGAATTATCATCTGCATTTGTTTGTTTTGTTTTCCCATCATAAAAAATCAGCCTCCCCATATGGTTTCTTAGTTATATTTTACCATATCTGAAGCTGATTTTGTTATTTTGTCAACAGGTCCAAACTTTCACAGACTCTATAGTTTCTTTCTTGCCAACAACACAGATTCGATTATAGATACAGGAACGAACAAAGTAATCTTTCTTCATCATTCCGCTGGCAAGAATGCGTGCTTCAATAGCTTTACGTTCATATTCAGATACTCGAAAACTTATGGTTGGATTTTTATGTTGATTGTTCATAGCAAACTCCTTTCAAAAGTGGTGACTTGTCACCATAATTCATGGTGATATTTGCAGAGTAACAGTGACTCGCAAGCCACTGACTACAACTGCCTAGTGAATAATAAAAAAGTAGATTATATCAACCTTTAAGAGTTTAAAGTCTGCTACTATTCTGCTACTAAAAGAGCGAAAAACAATGCGGAAAGCGTAACATTTTATGAAATAGATATACCAGAAACCGCTATTTATCAGCATTTGGCGAGCCATGGTAAAATGCCCAGCAAGAGTTTGAGTAGAGAACAAAGTCCCAAGAATGGCGTATTTATGCGATTCTTGGGACTTTTGTATGGTGTGTGATACCTTTTTGATACCTATTTCATGAAATTATGAGTATAATGAGCTTTCAAATTCGTCAAAGCATAAAGTAAGAAATGTTTTTCGACTTTTTTGAATATTTAATGATTGCAATTGATTTTTTAGATCTAATATTGTCTTATGGACTTGTTCAGAATTTTCAATTTTTAAAACATGTGATTTTGTTTCAAATGAATCATGTGGTGGAGTATAATTGTCAACATCATTAATAATTGTAAGTGGTATATCTACATCTGGAATAATAATGTATTCTCGACATCCGTGCGACATACTATAAGCACTTTTTTGTGAAGGTATAATAGTAATTAATGATTGGTATATTTTTGGGTGCATCGTAGTTTAAATTAACTATGATTAAAGAGTTATTTTGGCAAATAAGAGTAAGCCAATCGGTGAGTTGATGAATTGAAAAATAACGAAAATTATGCTGTTGTTCATCTGTATCTATATATCCTATTCTATCATACTCGGACTTACCTCTCGATTTGTTTATAAAAGATAAAGCAACATCAAGTTTATCGGTGAATGAATATAAAATATCGTTTCTATTATTACAATGAGAAATCATAACATGACTATAAATCTGATCCAAAAGTGGGATATTATTGTTGTATTTTTTTGAATAAATACAATCTTGCTGTGTTTTCTTTATGGCTCTATATAATCTTGGCATTATTTTATTCCATTTGTGTTGATTTATGGCATATTTATTTTGGGTCTGAAAGATTAGCGCCGATTTTTAGTATTTGATATGTTTTTGTTGGATTTTCCAAATGAAGATATTGCGTTCGCGCATATTTCGGTTAGAGGTTCTCCGATTGCTGCTTTATAATTAAAACCGAGAAGCTGCATTGTTTTAAGAGTATCCACGCTTATTAATTCTTTTATTTGTTCATAGCTTTCAACTTGTGCATTTACTTTTTGTATTTCGTCATCACCTTTTAGCATTGCACCTGCAAGTTGGATAGTCTTAAAAATTTCTAATAAGTGGGAAACGGTATTATGAAGATGCAAGATATCATCATCACTAATTACAACTTTTTCTAATTCTGACTTATATGATTGAGCAATTCTGATAGCCTCATCACGTTCAGTAAGGAGCTCATTTATTATTTCATCATATGTATTTCGTAGTTTATCTGAATTTTTTTCATCTTTGATAGCTTTAACTTTAGTTGAGACTGCTGTTGTAGTTCCTTTTACTGCTAGTTCCGCGAGAGATGTGCCGAGTGCAACTAATTCGGTTGTATATATTGTGTCCATTTAATTCTTCCTCCAATTAATCTTTGTATTCGTTGTATAAAGAAATAAATTCATCAACGAATTTATTTACAAAATCTTTGTCGAGTGCAGTTGTAAATGTTTCATCATTATTTTGAGCATTTTTACTCCAGTTATATGAACAGTGCATTACATATTCTAAATCAATTATACAAGATTTATCATACATGCGATTGCGTCTGTTTTGATTCCATATTGGAACGGTCACAACATCGAATCTTTCAATCAATTCGCCCAATAAGTAATGATTTGTATCTTCTTTTGATGTGACATTTCTCACATGAATACCTTCATTTTTTCTAAATATAAGTTCGTCATATATACACGATTAGTAATCCATGCTACAGCGCATCAAATTAAGTATTTAGAGCTTCTAATACCTTGAGTTATGATTTCTTTTATTTCAGAAAAGATTGAATCATGTTCTTTAACGTTATACGTGTCAAGGATTGTAATGAAATATCACTGATACCGTTATGATACCTAAAAGTCTATCCACTCAAAATAATATGAATAATGGATTTAAAAACGCTACTAAAGTGGAAATAAAAACACCGCACATATCGCTTTAAAGTGAATAATCAGGGAGTTTGAATAAGAATTTTAAGCCCACAAAGCCTTGTAAAATAAGGACTCGTGGGCCTTCTTTATATCGTTCGGCATGGAGCCCTACCAGAAAGCAGAGTCAATCGCCCCTCCAACAATCCTCACCCCCCCTCAACAGTCACATCCATAATTAACCTCTGCATAACCCCACTGGATTGATGTATCTGTTTCCACATTATATCAGTAGTCGCCGCCGCCTTCTTCGCCATATCCTGCATAATCATAGGAAAAGGAATAGCGGCTCCCGAATCAGCAGCATCGAAACAAATCAGCATAGAAGCGGGACAAATACCCGTAGTGCATATAAAAGCATCATTAATAGAATGCGCAAATACTCCCGTTTCAGCATCTAAGCTTTCCGTCGATTGCCGAAGCCCCTCTAAAGAAAGTCTGGAAATACACGACAAATCATAAGTTCTGGATATAACATCACAAAAACCTTCCAATTGCCGATCCTGCTGAGCAGCACTATATGCCTCATTCTCCAGGAAGATAAACCGACAGCACTTTTTTCCAAGCATATATTCAGCTGCAAGCATACCGGCTTTGTAGTCGTCCACCCCCACATTAGAACACAGCCTGAGTGAGGAATAGGAATCTGTGAAGACCACCGGATAATCCTGCATGGTGAGCTCTTCTGCCATACTGTCAAAATCCCCCAGAAGAATAGCCCCATCCACATTGAATTTCTTCAGCATATCCATACTATTACTGCCATCAATATTGTATACAGCAGGCAGATACCCTTTTTCCTGAATAAGTCCAACTAATTCCTTCAGCATATACAAGCGCATACGGCTGTGAAACAGGCTGTCCGGTTCTCTCTGCAAAATAGCAATAATTCTCGATTCGTTAACTATGAGACTTCGGGCGGAAGGATTAGGAATAAAATCGTATTTTTCAATTAAAGCCTGTATCTGTTTTCGCTTTTCATCGGATACCTTGTTAGGTACATGATTGATAACTCTGGAAACTGTGGTGGGGCTTACTCCCGCCTCTTTGGCAATATCTTTTATAGTAATCATGGAAGACTCCTTTTGTGCTTCGATTCGGAAGTGGTCTCACGGCGGACGAGAGAAACAGGAAGCATGGCACTTTCCGAAGCTACACCCTCACGGCCGATCTGACTTAAAAGCAACTGTGCGGAAGTCCTTGCCTTATTGGGGATATCCTGTCGTATCGTGGTAAGGCCGGGAGATGAGTGCGCACATATAATGGAGTCGTCAAAACCGATGATAGATATATCTTCGGGAATTCGAATGCCCAATTCCAGCAGGCGATTCATCATATGAACGGCCAGTCTGTCACTGGTGCAAAACAGAGCACTGATTTCCCTCAGCCTTTCTTTGATCTCTTCAGCCGCATTCCGGAAAGCAGAATCTCTTTCATCTGCTACCAGAAACATGTTTTTGCTTAATAATCTGATATTTTCTTTTTCAAATTCCTCTGAAAATCCTTTAATACGTTCACTAATAGCGCCGGCTTTGCTATAGGAATACCAATAGGAGAGCACGGCTACATTTTTGTGGTCCAGATCAAGCAGATGGCGGGCAGCCAGACGTCCGCCGCCGTAATCATCGGTACCGACTTTATTGATGTTTCCCGATGTGGAATAGCTGTCGGTAAACACGATTGGAATTTGTATCTGGTTGTTGAGCTTGTGGACTGTGGAATCGGGTGCGCCTACGATAATAGCCCCGTCCACATGCCAGTATTTGAGTATTTTTATGGCCTGATCATAATCCTCCACGGATAAAAGCATGAGATAATAACCAGCTTCTTGTATTACACGGATGACCTCTCCAAAGAATTGGGAATGAAAAGGGTCCTCCAGAAAGTTTTCTTTACTATAGTTGAGCACCACTCCCGCAATAATTTTGGTATTGATACGGTTACCGGAGATTGCAGCCTTTTTTTCTTTTCCATAATTGGTATCTTCTATAATTGAAAGTATTTTCTGTATATTTTCTTTCGATACTTTTCCGGCTTTGCCGTTTATCACATTCGAAACAGTAGCCGGACTCACATTGGCTAATTTAGCAATTTCCCGAATTGTCATAAGGGGTGTCCTTTCTGATAGTAGTAAATGCGTTAACCTAATGATATAAAATACATTTGCAATAGTCAAGGCGATTAGAGGCATTTTGTCGATTTGTTTACCTATTTGTTTACCTAAGTGGTAAAAGAGAAGCTGAAGAAGATATGAAGCGATAAATGCAATAAATCAAGCCTGAAGAAATAATATAGTTTCTGTTCACACGGTGGCTTAACACTAGTAGTCCGTTTGCAAATTTCACGTGCATTATTACGAGTCTATTTTCCTGGCAGCACATAGTAAAAAGCCTCAGCGTAGCCCGCTGTGCCTGCGTTTTTCTATGGACCCCCGAAAAATATCCTCAGTAAAATGCACATGAATTTGCAAAACGGACTGCTTACTGTTAAGCTGCGTAAGAACGCGATTCAAGGGATAAATTCTGCTTGGCAGGGTGAATTTATATGCAAAATTTTTGCATTGCAGAAATCATACGTTGCTGAGAATGGAGTGAAGGTTAATATAATATATGGGCAAAATATACTAATTATAAGAATAAGTATTGACTTTTATGTGCAATAAACATATAATCACAATGGGAAAACGAAAAACCCAATAAATTACTAAGTGAGGCGATTAATAATGGAAAGAGACAGCAAGAGATTAAGAAACAGTATGATATATTCCGTATTCGTCCGCAATCATACAAACGAAGGGACCTTCCGCGGGTTGGAAAAAGACCTTGAAAGGATCAGGGATCTTGGAACGGACATTATCTGGCTGATGCCTATATACCCTATAGGCAGAGTGAACAGGAAGGGAACTTTAGGAAGTCCTTATGCAATACAGGATTACAGATGCATTAACCCTGAGTACGGGACAATGGAGGATTTTTGTTCTCTCGTGGGAAAGATACATAAGCTCGGAATGAAATGCATTCTGGACATAGTATACAATCATACTTCACCTGACAGTGTGCTGGTAAAGGAGCATCCGGAATGGTTTTATCAAAAATCGGATGGTGGATTTGGGAATAAGACGAGTGACTGGACCGATGTGATTGATCTCGATTATAAGAACAGAAAGCTGTGGCAGTATCAGATAGATACGCTGAAATTTTGGGCGGAAATGGTAGATGGATTCCGCTGCGATGTGGCTTCTCTTGTTCCGGTTGGATTCTGGAACGAAGCAAGAAAGGCCGTGGAGGAGGTACGCCCGGGTTGTATATGGCTTGCGGAGACAGTGCATCCGGATTTTATTACCGAGAACAGAGAACAAGGATTTATAGCTCATTCCGATTGTGAGATGTACCAAGCCTTTGACATTACCTATGATTATGACATCCGTTCGGCCTGGGAAAGGTACTTGAAAGGGGAAATAACGTTAAATACATATGTGAATGCTATTAAGCAGCAGGAGAGCATGTACCCTGAGGACTACTGTAAGCTGCGTTTTCTGGAAAATCATGATAATCCCAGAGCGGCCGGTTTGCTTTCAGATAAACGAAAGCTTGTGAATTGGATGGTCTTTTCTTACCTTTTGAAAGGAACGGCTCTCATTTACGCAGGTCAGGAGAGGATGATGAAGCATACGCCCGGATTATTTGACAAGGATGTGCTGAATTGGGAAGGCGGCGATGATTTAAGCAGTCTGATTCAGAAACTGTCCCGTATTAAAAGAGATAACCTATTCAGAGAAGGACGGTTTATTGCAAATGTGCAGGAGGAAACAGGAACCATACGGATGCGGTATGAAAAAGAGGCAGAAGGCATCCTTATCATCGCCAATGTAGAAGATAGGGCGGAACGTATGATCGCGGACCTGCCGGAAGGTACATATAAGAATGAGCTGACTGACATGGAGGTTCTTATAAGGAATGGGGAAATCACCATGACCGGAGAGCCTTTGGTGATTAGATATCACCGGTAGGCAATGCAATATTTTACGCAGAGGTGTTTATGGAAGATAAAATAAGAGCTTTTTTGAAAAGGAGATTCCTGTCTTCGGGAATTTTTGAAGCAAGGACAGTAGGAAACGGAGCAGGAATATTACAATGCGTGTTTGTAGGGATGATATTGGCATACTCCCTGTCACTGGAAATGCACCGGCTGGATTCAGATGCCGTAGCATTGGCTTTTCCGGGATTGACAAGAGAGGGATATCAGATGTTGTCCGCAGCTTTGGGCATTCTAATATATCCCCTGACTATTGTGCTTAATCTGATTTTTACGGCGATGGTGAGCGGTATGGCCATGATGTTGAATTATGGGGCTGCCTGCAGATTCTCCTATGGGGAATTTTTCCGGTTCATATCATATGCGGCTACTGTACCGGCGATTTTGGCCTCGGTAATTGGCACCGTACTATCGGTTGCTTTCGTATATCTTGTATATAACTTCGGTTCGGTACTTTTTGCATTATTTATATTTATGCGCAAGCAGAACCGCCTTACGGAAGAATTTGTCCGTGGGGGATTCGAGGAAGAACGGATAATACTTGCCGAATCCGCTAAGAAGGATGCGGATAGAAGCAGGATATCATCATAAAACAAAAAAAGAAAGGAAAGATCTATGAAAAAGTTTACTGCATTTTTACTGATTGCCGCTATGGTGGGGACACTGGCAGGGTGCGGAGACAGCACAAGCGCGATGTCTTCGGGAGGAAACACAGAACAGGGCGGTGCATCATCGTCAGAAAGCGGGGAAGCGGACGCTTCCGGTCTTATTGATGACGGAGGTATCTTCTGGAATACGGAAAAAAAGATGTATGAGTTGGAAGAGGATGTACTGAATGGAACGGCGACATTGAAGGCCTGGGTGGACAATGATGGGTTTGCAGAGGCATTGCAAGCGGGATTCATGGAGAAATATCCTGGTGTAAATCTGGAAGTAATGGTAGTGAGTACCGGAGATGCTGCGGATAAAATGGCTCTTGAAGGCGAGGCAGGTACCGGTGCGGATGCATTCATGCTCGTTCACGATAATATTTCAAAAGCGATGAACTCTTCTATTATCGGTATGTTCGGAAGGTATGATGAGCAGATCAGAGAGCGCTATCTGGAATCGGCCGTAGGCGTGGTTGATATTGACGGACAGATTTATGGAGCGCCTTTGCTGATCGAGTCAGCCGCACTTTTTTACAATAAAACTTTGCTGAATCAGCTGGCAGCGGATGGTTACATAGCCAGTGCGGATGTTCCTGAGGACTTCGAGGATATCAAGGAAATAGCAAAAGTATACAATGACGAACGTAACAACAAGTGGACGATGCGCTGGGAGACAGGAAATGCCTATATGAATCATTATGTGATGACAGCGTTTGGATACGAATTGTTCGGACCTGACCGGAATGATGCCGAAAAGTTGAATCTTTCTACGCCGGAAGCGATCAAGGGTCTGGAATATCACCTGTCCTTAAGGGAAGTATTCGATGTTCCCAGTGCGGACACCAATTGGGATACTACAGTAGTGGAGTTTGGAAAAGGTGAGACACCGTTCTTGTTAGTAGGACCTTGGGCGATAGAGGAAGTGGCAAAAGGCGCGGAAGAGAACGGATTTGAATTCGGAATAGCGCCGCTTCCGAAGGTAGACGGTAATCAGGCTTATACCTTCTCCGGTGTTCAGCTTGCATGTGTCAGCGCATATTCCAAGTATCCTGCAGCAGCGAGGGCCCTTGCTATGTATATGGCCGGGGATGAGATGGCGGAATTCCTTTACGGCTCCCTAAATAAGATACCTTCCCTGAAAGAAGAATACGCGAATAAAATTCCGGGACTGAAAGACGATGAAAGAGTGCAGGGCGTTATGGAACAGGCCGCTTTTTCACAACCTATGCCTGCCATCAAAGAAACAGAGTATTACTGGACAGTGGCTGAGACAATGATGCGTTCCGTGTGGGACGGTGTGATGACACCGGAAGCTGCGGCCCAAAAAGCGCAGGAGGACTACGATACATTACGTTCCACGGCAGAATAAAAGCTTGAAACGTTCAGAAAGGGTGGGTTAATCTATGAGTTCCCAGGGGATTAAAATAAATCCGGTAATACCGTCCTGTATGTCGGTCGTCATATGGGGAGCAGGGCAGGTACTTAATAAACAATATTTTAAAGGTCTGATTTTCTTTCTGTTTCAATTCCTGCTTGTGGGTGTGGAACTTTTTACGGGAAATTATTTTACATATGATTTTGTAATAAGAGAAAATGGAGGCTTTTTTGTAAAAGGCATATGGGGATTGATCACCTTGGGGACACAGCCCCGTCAGATGACTCTGGCGGGGCTTACAGAAGGGGATCATTCCATAGTACTTATGATATCAGGTATTATTGCAATTTTGCTGTTTTTTATTTTTATTGCAGTCTTCTGCTGGAATGTGTCGGATGCTTTCAAGACAAGGAAAGAGTACAACGAGACGGGTAAGATTCTGGATACGAGGGATTATCTGACAAAGCTGTGGTCTTCCATGTTTCATTACATAGTTCTGCTTCCGGCCATATTTCTCCTTATTTTCTTGGTGTTGATGCCCATATTGTTTTCCTTTCTGGTTGCATTCACCAATTATACAAAGGCAAATATGCCCCCTTCCAATCTGGTCAGATGGGTGGGATTTAACAATTTTAAGAGCATACTGACTCTTTCTGCATGGAGCAGGACATTTGTAGGAGTATTTATCTGGACGATAGTCTGGGCGGTATTATCCACTGCTACTTGTTTCTTTGGCGGTTTTTTTCAGGCGGTGCTGATAAATAGTGACAGGATAAAGGCAAAGAGAATATTCCGGGGAATATTGATATTGCCTTGGGCGATTCCGGGCTTTATCTCTTTGCTCGTATTTAAAACGATGTTCAACGGGCAGTTCGGACCTATCAGTCAATTCCTTATTGATATTGGACTTACACAGACCCGGATAGCCTGGCTTACTGATTCCGGCAATCCCAATCTGGCCCGCGCAGTTCTTGTGCTTGTAAATCTGTGGCTGGGCTTTCCTTATTTCATGGCGCTTATGTCGGGGGTTATGACAGGCATATCCAAGGAGTATTATGAGGCGGCAAAGATAGACGGTGCAACCTCTTCCCAGGAATTTTGGAATATATCCTTTCCGTTGGTCATGCGGTCGACAGCACCGCTATTGATCATGAGTTTTTCTTCCAATTTTAATAACTTCGGTGTGATATATTTTTTCACGGAGGGCGGACCGATTAATCCCTCCTACCAGTTTGCGGGTTATACGGATTTGCTGATCAGCTGGATATACAAACTGACACTGGACCAGCAGCTTTACAGTATTGCGTCGGTGATGTCCATACTTATATTTATTATCGTAGGCAGTATAGCCATATTTAACTTCCGCAGGACGAAAGCATTTAAGGAGATGTAGCCATGGGAAAAAGAAAAAACGATGTGGATAAGGAAAGTAGAAAAGCAAGGATAAAAAACAAAATGACCACTGCCCTTATTTATCTGGAACTTGTAGTGGTCAGCCTCATAGTGCTTCTGCCGGTAACATGGATTGTCGGTTCTTCCTTCAATCATACTTCTTCGTTGGCAACCAGCAGCATAATACCGAAAAATCCAACAGTTGATCACTATATTGCGCTGTTTAAAGAAACCGATTTTCTGAAATGGTATGGGAATACTCTTAAAATCGCCGTTGGTAATATGCTGGCTTCTGTAGTAGTTACCACGCTGACAGCCTATGTCTTTTCCCGGTTTCGTTTCAAGGGAAGAAAGGGAGGGCTGATGACTATATTGGTACTTCAGATGTTTCCTTCCTTTTTGGGTATGACAGCCATATATATCCTGTATCTGAACTTTAACCTGCTGGATAACCTGGGCGCACTGACAGTAACGTATATCGCCGGGCAGATTCCTTACAATACATGGCTGATGAAGGGGTACTTCGACGGAATCCCTCAGAGCCTGGATGAGGCGGCTATGCTGGACGGTGCATCGCGGCTGCGTATCTTTTATCAGATCATTATGCCTTTGGCGGTGCCCATGATTACTTTTCTGGCGGTTACTACTTTTATGTCTCCATGGATGGATTATATTTTTCCCAGACTGCTGATTTCGTCGGATAAAAATAAAACACTGGCTGTAGGTCTGTTTGAAATGATCAATGGAAATACAAACAATAACTTTACCATGTTTGCAGCAGGAGCCGTTATGGTAGCCGTTCCTATCACCATTTTGTATATGTGTCTGCAAAAATACCTGATACAGGGTATTACCGCGGGAGCGAATAAGGAGTAGTGGAACAGAGGAGTCAGAAGGGATTATGTATGTGGAAAAGAACAATAAGAATAATATCCGGATTTGTCTGGGGAGTATGGCTGCTTGCTGCGGGGATACCAGTCAATGCGCAGGAAGAGGTTGACTCCTATAGATTACGGGTACATTATTATAGATATGATGAGGATTATCAGAACCTGTCTCTTTTGGTAGAGCCCAAGCTGGAGATGGAAATGCCTTTTGTGGAGATGGAAGGCAGTGCAGAGGTTGAAGTAGAATTGACAGATATGTCATCTGAGGACAGAGTGCCATTTCAGATTCTTCGCAGTGGGGAAGTGGCAGACCATAAAAATAGCTGGTTTAAGATCGCAGATGCAAATGACAAAGGAGTGATTGACATTTATTTAAGACAAGGATCACCGGTGGTAGCTCTTGTAGAGCAGGATACCTCACATTCCTTCGGGGATGTGGTGTTGGAAAGCCTGACCGGTGTGTATGTAAAAGTGAAGATTCCAATCCGGACGGAGGATGCAGACTTTATTTTGTATAATGGAGAAGAAAAGATATCGATTAAAGCAGTGGAGGCGTTGAATGAAGGAGGGAAGGACCCCCTGTATGGGACGCTGGAACATGGCTATGCTTCCGAATTCATGATTACCTGTCTGGAGCCGGTGAAGCTGGGGCGGGAAATATTAATTGAGAAAAAAGGATGGGAGTCTTGTGCGGTAACTATGGGTAGTATCTATGATTCGCCGGAATTCAACAGAGATTACGTATATGATGGTGATGACCTGGGGGCGTCTTATACGAAGGAACAGACGTGCTTCAAACTATGGGCTCCTACAGCGGCATCTGCACAGGTTCTGTTGTATGAAACAGGAGATGGAAATGAGGAACCTGCAGCTCATGTTATGAGCAGAGGAGAGAAGGGGATCTGGTTTCTTGAAATCCAAGGTGATTTAAATGGTCTGTATTATACATATAAGGTAACGAGAGAAGAAAAGGAATATGAAGCCATAGACCCTTATGCAAAAGCTTGTGGAGTAAACGGAATAAGAGGGCAGATTATTTATATGGAAGAGACTGCTCCTGAGGGCTTTGAGGAAGACGCTTACCGTTTTACCGGAAGCCCCGTCGATGCTATAATTTATGAGCTGCATGTGAGGGATCTTTCCACGTATGAAGATTCCGGCATTCAGGATAAGGGAAAGTTCGGGGGCCTTACCGAGACGGGAACTACAACATCTGACGGGACCAAAACAGGTCTTGATCATATAAAGGAGTTGGGCATTACTCATATCCAGCTTCTTCCGGTGTTTGACCAGAAAAGCGTTAATGAGAAAAATTCAGGAAATTCTTTTAACTGGGGATATGACCCCATGAATTATAATATACCCGAAGGCAGCTATGCTTCCGATGCGTATGACGGGAGCGTAAGGGTAAAAGAAATGAAAGAAATGGTACTGGGTCTCCATAACGAAGGGATAGGTGTAGTTATGGATGTGGTCTATAACCACACTGCCGATAACTTTGAAAGCAATTTTCATAAGTTAATGCCCGGTTACTACCATAGGATGAGTCCGCAGGGAGGTTTCTTGAATGGATCTGCCTGCGAAAATGAGACCGCTTCAGAGCGGGCGATGATGCGTAAATTCATAGTAGACTCGGTAACCTACTGGGCGAAGGAATACCACATAGATGGTTTCCGCTTTGATCTTATGGGGCTTCATGATATGGAGACTATGAATGAAGTCCGTAAAGCCCTGGATGAAATAGACCCTGATATCCTTATGTATGGGGAAGGCTGGGATGCAGGTTCTGCCGGCATACCGGAAAGCATGCAGTCAGTAAAAAGAAATACGTATCAGATGGATGCACGAATCGGATCCTTCAGCGATGATATCCGTGACGGTATCAAAGGGAGTGTATTCGAGGCTGCCCAGCCGGGATATATTAACGGTAATCCGAAACGTACTATGGATATTCGTTTTGGGATCGTAGGAGCCGTAAATCATCCGGGAGTAAATATTTCAAAGGTCACCATGAGTAACAACTTCTGGGCGGCTCATCCCACACAGACAGTAAACTATGTGTCCTGCCACGATAATTATACCCTTTGGGATAAATTAAAGGCGTCAAAACCCGATGCCGGTGAGGAAGAGCTGATGGCCATGAACAGGCTGTCGGCCGCTATCGTACTCATCTCTCAGGGAATCCCGTTTTTCCAGGCGGGAGAAGAAATCGGACGTTCGAAAAATGGAGATCATAACAGTTTTAAGTCTTCGGATTTGACAAATCAGATCAAATGGTCGGAAAAAACGGAGCGCTTAGATCTGTTCCGGTATTATCAGGGGCTCATAGAGCTTAGAAAGGAATGCCCCCTTTTCAGACTTAACACCGGTGATGAGGTTCGGGAATATCTGTCCTTCATAGAGGATGTCCCCGACAAGGTTGTGGCCTATACCTTAAGTGACTCCGACAATAAGTTTCTTGTTATTTTCAATGGAGATGAGCAGAAATATGAGCTTCCCCTTCCGGATAGAGGCTGGGATGTGCTGGTGGATGGGAAGAATGCAGGAATCATGACTCTGTATTCGGTAAGTGACCGCCTTACCGTGGAAGCGGGAAGCGCGTATGTTCTTTTGCATACAGGAAAAGTAGGCCTTGGAATAGAGAAAATAATGGCTTTGCTATTCGGTGTGTCGGCTGCATTGGCGGCTGGTATTGTATACATAAGGCGCTGGAGAAAAGGCAGAGAGAATAAACGGTTATAAATATTGTGAGATTAAATCCCAATTCATATACCTGGGCAGTACGGTATGTGAATTGGGATTTCTTTATATTTATTATAATTATTATAAGAATATTAGAAATTAATTGTAATTAACATAGTATCTGATCTATTTGCTTTATAATGCTGTCAGGGCTGTAATCATTTATTTTTATGTCCGCTGCTTTGTCCAATGTTTCGTTTAACGGACAAACAGCCACTCCGATATCGGCATTTTTAATCATTTCTATATCGTTGGAATCATTTCCAAATGCTATGAGCCTGGTTGCACTTGAGCTAAGCCGAAGTTCCTGAAGCATTTTCCATTTTGAGCAATCGGAAGCGACGATATCTACAGAGCCATCCGAATGCTGATAAATTCTGGACTTATTGACGATAGACAGTAAATCATTAATTATATCAGTACTTAGCGAGTCCACAACTGCTATTTTATATACTTTTGAGTCTATATTATCAAACTTGGAATGAACAACTTCGTTATATGCTTCTTTCAAAAGTATTTCAAAGAACGGGTGTGTTCCATAACTTGGAATGTACAGTTCATTTCCTAATTCTAAATAGAATTGAATATCATTTTTCTCAAGATAACATACTAGGTTCGTACATTCTTCTTTATCCACGTATTTTGACACAGCTATTTCATTATTTATAATTGAAAAAGAACCATTACATAAAATGAGCGGATTACTCAATAGTTCCGGTTGTAAAACGGCCCTTATACCCCGCAATGATCTGGAGGTTGCAAAAACCACCTCATGTCCGTTCCTTTGCAGCTCTATTAATTTTTTTAAAATAAACTCATTAAGCCTTTTGTTTTCAAGTATTATAGTTCCATCTAAGTCAAATACAAATATATTTTTCATCTAAAGAGCCTCTTCAAAACAACTCTCTTGAAATCAGTTCGGGAATTACAAACTTTTCCAGTACGGAGCCTAATTTTATTTCGTCCATTTTATAATTTCTATCAATCCAACGATATTCTTTAATCTCATTTTGAACAAAAATCTCGCCCTCCACGACAGTTATATAAACTTTTACTGTTATGGGAACATTTTCGAAAACTGCGACATCACAATATTCTCCCATATAAGCTGACGATATAATATGTACATCTAATTCTTCTTTTAATTCACGCTCCAATGTTTCTAAATCTGTTTCACCTATTTCTCTCTTCCCCCCCGGAATTATGAACTCTGGAAAATCTTCCTTTGTTCGCTTTCTCACAACTAATATTTTTTTATCCTTAATGATTATTCCACCAACCTTATCTATCATATTGACCTCCTATACTACTAATTTCATTCTTTCTTCTATATACTCATTACATATATCTAATCGCTCATTTAAAAATTGCACTATTGCGCTTTCGGATGCTTTATTGAATGTGTTGCTGAATAAGCATGTATCTTCCATTGACTGAATAGAAATTCCGTTATCCAGTAATTTATACTTCACTTCTTTAGCCGAGTCCACCCCTGCCAGCATAGTCTTATACTCAATCCCATATTCCTGATACAAATTTTTAAATATCTCCAATGCTACGCCATTCTGCTCTGGGAAATCGCTTTGATATTTCACACTACCATCTGCCACTATATGTATATCATTTTGAAGACAATAAATAATTGTCTGGACGTGCATTGCCAATCTGCAGCCTAAACAAATCATATTTGTTTTATACTTTGAAAAATCTTCCTCAATGTTGGCTAAAGCCAATTTGCGGAACAAGCCCCTATGAGACAATTCCTGCAAAGAAATCTTATCCGTCCCGACTACACTCTCCAACTCTTTAAATCTTATTCGGTGTAAACTATTTGAAATGCTTGCGCCGTGTTCATAATGTAGTAAATGGACTTTATATCCTTCTTTTCTCAATAATAGTGTTATCAGGCTGCAATCGATTCCGCCTGAAAACAGCACTGCAACGACTTGATTACTATGGATTTGTTCTGCACTCATTTTCTTGTTCATATTTTTTCCCCTTTTTTAGTATCTTCAAAAAATAATCAATTAAAAAACCTGATGTAAAAACGACGATTACAGTACCGATACCAATTGGTCCTCTTATCGCAAAGACTAGAAGCAGGAAAAATACTTCCATTAATGTTTTTCCCACCCAAACCTCTTTTTTTACTAAATTACTAATATTTAACATTAGCTGGTCGATCGGGCCCTTCGCCAAATCTGCTGATACATATAACGCGATCCCAAAGGAGTTGACCAGCAGGCCTAGCATGAATTGAACGCCCCTCAGCCATATTCCCGAGAGTTGAAAACTTATAACACCAAACCAGAAATCTATACATATTCCAACAATAATACTTGTCAAAAAAGAGAATACGTTTGGTATTTGCTTTTGAATCACAGCATTCAACAGGATTATCAAAATTCCCAGTACCATGCACCAATTTCCTGTAGTAAAGCTTGTAATATTAGCCAGACCGGCACATAATGCATCAAAAGCAGCTACTCCCATATTGCTGTTTAACAAAATAACAGTACCCATGCTCATGAGTAATAAGCCACAAATATAAAATCCCCCTTGTTTTAACATCTATAAACTCCTTATCCTAATATTTCTTATGATTGCAATAAATTGCATGCCATACAATAATCTGCTCCTTTTTCTTATGTATTATATCTTGTGAAATTTTCCCTTTTCAATGCGTAATTTTTAGTTCCCATTGATTGGAGGTAAACAACAAAATTATCAAAATTCATAAGTTATTCATTATTCAATTAGGTGTTTTCGGGCTCAAAAAATGCGGTAAATGCAGGTGATTATAAGCTGCATTTCCGTTAATGTTCAGTCTTGTTTCTTTAAAAGCCTAAGATTGAATAGTAACGTTTTTCCGCAAGAGTATGATGAAATATTTACTCCTTCTTCCCACGAGGTATGATTATAAAATATTATAAGAAAAAAAAGAATATTTTTGTCATGAATGTATCTGTTTCCTTCCTAAACGATATGATATATAGCGAAGATGGAGATGTTATTTTAAACATTAGAGAGTTCCCGGCCAGTAAAATCAGGGATGATTATGAGTATGGAGATTTCATGGCGGGAACCCCGCAAGAAGGAAATATATCCCTATTATTGGCAAATATCATGCCAAGAGAACCGGATAAGAAAACGGAACAAAGAAGCCTGAACTATGTAAGGTACGTAAATAACTGCATTATTATGATCAGAAATGAAATGGAGGCAAAGTGCATCATGAGAAACATTCCCCCATTTTATGTTCGAACCTCGGAATCAAAGGAAATTAAGAAATCGGGGTCAAATAAGAACTTCAAAATCTTAGTTGTCCTTTGAGTCTCTATCACAAAGATACTTCCTTATATCTCGAACATTCTTATTCATCCAATGCCTCCCCGCATTACGATACAAAAAAGCCATCATCCCTGACATTTCCTGCCGATGTTCCCCAAACAGTTCATCCGGGCTATCATAGACTCCAAAGTCCTGATTAATCCCTTCGCTCTGAATATAAGTGTTATTACCATTCCAATCGATTACAGGATTCTTAAAATCCTTAACCGCAACGCCATATCCGCAGAAAGCCCCTTCGCAATCCTTATTTATCTTTTGCAATTTTTCCAAATAAGCCTTGTCCAAAATGAAGCCTTCCAGCTCATACCAATTGTTATCGTAATATACTTCCACCCAACTATGCAGTACATTACGGGGAGCATTCTCATATATCAATCCCGTCATAGCGCCCTTTTGCAGTTCCTTGTCGATGGTAAACCCATGCACTCTGCAAGGGATTTTAACTGCTCTTAACAATGCCATAAAAAGGGTTCCCTTCGTATTGCACTGCCCATATCCATCGGACAAAACCTTAGATGCAGCTATACGATCATCGATATTATACCCGAATAGAATTTCATCTCTTACATAATTATATACCGTTTTAATGCGGTGAAATTCGTCTAACTCTCCCCACCTTTTCTTATTTACCAAAGACTGTATCCGGCAATCGGAAAAGTCCAGCATCCTGGTTTCCATTAAATACCTATCCATCTGCATCATTATCATATCCTCTCTAATCTATTATGAGAAAATGATACCCCCTGTTTTGCCTAAAGTCTTTCAAAAACCTGCTATTTTAAAACAGCAGTAATGGATATTCCGGTCTGCTTTTTGCACATGGCCGCAAGATGTGCTGCACTGGAGAACCCGGCCTCTAATGCTGCATAAACGATAGAGTGTCCTTCCAGAACCAATTTATAGGCTTTTTCCAGTTGCTTAATATTTAGGTATCCTTTTAAAGAGCTGCCGGTCTGTTCTTTGAATATGTGGGAAAGCCTTCCGATTGAAATGAAGTTTTCTCGTGCAATTTCTTCAAGCAGGCTTTCCAAATGTCGATAATTCTTAATATCCACGATAAGCTTTGCCACACGTTCATCCCTTGCATCCAGCTCACCGTGCTCACCATCGTTTTCTTTCCTCGGCAAATTCATTTCGCGGAGTAAACTTTCTATAAATAAAACGACTTCATGCTGCAAACCATCAGAAGGATAATCTTGGGTTAACATAATGTTTTCTGTTAATACATTTTCAGCTCCCAGAAGATAATCGGATTTTAATTTTTCTGCCAAAAGACTTGTTGGATCGATCAAAAGAAATAGCTGGCATTGTTCCCTTGGGGGCATCTGGTGATTGACGTTTCCATTCACTATTAACGCTTGATAACAATGCCGATTTCCTTCTTTTTCTGATAGAAAAAATACATGAAGAAAATTATGTTTGTGAATAGAAACACTTTTAAAAGTTGGGATGACTACGATATAGTCATTTTCAAAATATATTTTACTCACGGTATGAACTCCTTTTACGGCATAGTCTGGCATTTACTTGTGCAAATGATATTGTAATGCTCCGGCAATATAATCAGAAGCGCCTGTTCCATACTTTTCATCATTAATTGCCTTGATAGTATCATGAGAATAGCCCTCTATTACCAGATTCCAAAATCCTTCGCCCATATCTATCCCCAAATTATTTTTATTTGAAAATTCAATAATTTCATGAATAATAGCCTGGATTTCATTAGAAGAAACATCTCTGCTCATGTCGGAAGTCAGTTTGATATATAATTCGTCGCTTTTTTTCATAATATCATCCTTATTTTCGATGATAGCATTTGACTGTTCCATTAATTCTGAAAAATGTTCCAAATTGTATTTCATGGCTTCCGTATATTTTTCAATACTGCCGAATTGCTTAATGGCAAGCTTTGCGACATTGGACTCATCGTCCTTGACTTTTTGGATAAACTGATTGAAGTTTTCGATGCTTCCCCAATATTTAATTATATCATCTTTCTTTTTGCTTTTGAATTGTTCCAAAGCCTCGATATATTCACTTAAGTCAAACTCTTCAAAGCTCATATACTTCTCTCCCTTCTCCAATCTGCTTAGAAGCACGATCAGCTTGTCTATTCGGTTTCGTTTTAGACAGAGTAGTTTCTTTTGCTTCTTAAAAGCCTCGATTTTATCAAACTCCGGATTTTGCAGAATCTCTTTGATTTCTTTCAGTTTAAAATCAAATTCTCTAAAAAGTAAAATTTGCTGCAACTTTTGCAATGCCTCATCGCCGTATAAGCGATAGCCGGCCGGCGTCAGTTCGCTTGGCTCTAAAAGCCCGATTTCATCATAGTATTGCAGAGTTCTTATGCTTATTCCCGTTAATTCAGCAACTTGGCTTATCGTCTTCATACTTACCATCCTCTTAAAATTAAAAAAGTAATGCAGAAATTTACTTACGAATATCCTATCTTTTCCCTTAGATAATATAGTACACTATCACGTTGCGTTGGAGTCAATACATTTTTATTTGACTTAAAGTAAATGAATTTCCAAAAAATGTAGGATAAGCTGTAATAAAGCGTCGACATAAATATAAACTTATTTAATGTTGATGATAGATGTTTTATAAAATTGAAGGTAAAATATAATCAGATATAGAATAAATAGAAAGGATGCAGGAAGATGGATAATTATTTTGATTTAACAGGAAAAGTGGCAGTCGTGACAGGTGCAAGCTCCGGACTGGGGGCAGATGCCGCACTCGCCTACGCAAAAGCGGGAGCAGATGTGGTGCTGCTTGCAAGGCGAGCGGAAAAGCTGGATGCAGTAAGGGTTGAAATTGAAAAAACAGGAAGAAAAGCAATCGCACAGGCCTGCGATGTAACAGATGAGGAAAGTGTAAAGTCGGCAATCGGTAAAATACTGGAAGTCTTCGGGCAAATTGATATCTTGCTGAATAATGCCGGGATAGCTGTGCGGGGCGGCGTAGACAGCATGACAGTAGAAGAATGGGATAAGTCCTTTGATACAAACGTAAAAGGAATCTTTCTGGTAAGCAAGTATGTCATTCCCCATATGAGGGAAAACAACTATGGTAAAATTATCAATATTGCGTCTATCAATGCAGTTGTTGCGGATAAGTCTGACCTGTTTATCAGGCATTCCTACAATTCTTCTAAAGCGGCTGTGGTGGGCCTGACCAGAGGTATGGCGGCATCCTATGCAAAATACGGTATTACGGTAAATGCTATTGGGCCGGCACTTTTTGAAAGCGAGATGACGAGCGGAACATTGTTTAAATCCGAGGAATTTTTAAAGGGATATAATTATTCTAATCCTACGGGCCGCCCGGGGAATCGGGGAGAATTAAACGGCACGATTCTTTACCTTTCCAGTGACGCTTCCAGCTATGTGCAGGGACAGTTTATTATTGTCGACGGCGGCAGCGCCCTCGTGTAAAAAGAAAGTATAAACAACCGGTTTCCGGAAGGAAAACCGGTTGTTTTATTAAAAGCAGAAAAGTCTGCGATGAATGGTACGGTTGACAAGCCTGGCATTTCCATAAAAATATAGCAGTGTATATCAGCTTCTATTCAAAGCCATTTTACGACGCTTTATATGAAATTTCTAATAAAAAATAATATTATTGACAACGGTCAATTAAAATGATAGAGTATCATATGATACGTAACACATATTACTTATACAAAAGGAGAGATTACTTTGCCGCCCAAAATAAGAATTACACAAGAACAAATCATAAATACATCTATTTGTATTGTTAGAGAAAAGGGCATAGAGAACTTAAACGCCCGTGCGATTGCAGAGATGATCGGATGCTCTGTACATCCGATATTCCGCGTATATAAATCAATGGACGGATTAAAAAATGAAGTTTATAAAGAAACAGAAAAAATATACAATGCAGTAATGTTCGAAGCTATGAGTGATCCTGACAACGGATTTTTGAATATTGGTTTAGCATATATTGAATTTGCAAAGAAGGAAAAGAATTTATTTAAACTGCTATTTATGTCAGATGCATTTGAAAACAAAAGTATGCTGGAAATTGTCGGTTCAACAGAAGGCGATGATGAAGTTTTAGAAATGATAAGCAAAATGACCGGCTTAGGTAAACAATTTTCTCAGGAATTGTATGCGGGAGTTTGGCTTACAGCACATGGTATTGCATCAATGTATGCAACAAATAATTGCCGCTTTAGTGACGATGAAACAAGAAGATTATTGAATAATTCGTTTAAGGGATTGATGATAAAATTGAAGACTGAAGAGGGAGAGAAATGATGAAAGAACGGTTCAGAATAAGACATCCATATATATGTGCTATAGGTGCGGCATTTTTATGTACATTTATGACCGGATTAGGAACTGCAATTCCGCAAATTTTAAATTTACAAATAGAAATGCAGCTTATCGTAACAACTATCTTTTTGGTTTTTTCTGTTTTCATAAGCTTATTCATAATTAAAAAAACAGGTTTATCACTGATAAAATGCGGGTTTAGACTGCAAAATAGAAATACACTAAAGAAAGTTATGCATTATATTCCGCTGATTTTGATAGAAATAACAGCTATAGTATTATTAGGATTTTCATCAGAAATAACAATAAAGCAATATATTGTTCTTTTATTATTTGTAATAGCAGTAGGATTTAATGAAGAAATATATTTTAGAGGAATTGCATATAATTTTCTCCTTGTAAAAGGAAGTAAAACTGCTATTATTTTTTCGTCAATTATATTTGGCGTGCTGCACTTGGCTAATGCGCTAAATGGTAAAAGTTTGGTTTATCTCATATTACAAATGATTTTTGCATTTCTGGTTGGCTTTGTTCTTGCTGAAATAGTAAATATTACGAAAAGTTTGTGGTTTATAATTATTTGGCATGCACTTCATGATTATATTGCAAGTGTAACCTGTGAAGATTTAGGTACAAAAACAGTTGTCGCATTGGGTTTACAAGTATGTATATTATTAAT
The DNA here is from genome assembly GCA_023412855.1 of Bacillota bacterium. Lineage (GTDB taxonomy): Bacteria > Bacillota > Clostridia > Lachnospirales > Lachnospiraceae > Kineothrix. The sequence goes on from JAEZRJ010000043.1 coordinate 22,166, forward strand.
TTATGCAATTGTTATGTGGAAAACGAACAAGAAGTTTGAGTCAGATAATTTAGAGACCGTATTTTGAGAGATATATATAGTTGGTCTTATTTGATACTCGCTTATTTATAAAAGCTTAAAAATTGATAGAGTACAAATTTAGTACAATGTACTTTTAAACAGGGTTGTTGCAAATTAGATGTACCATATTTTGCAACAACCCTGTTTTATATTATGGGAAAGACCTTGTTGCCTTAACGTGTGAAGGTATTGCCTCCTATGATATAAACACGAGTGCAAAACACTCGCATTGCCTTTCGGGCCAACGCTGTACGGCTACGCGCGCCAAGAAAAAGCTGTGCTGCCGGAGTATTTGGCCGCGAGAAATCCGGTCGCGGCACCCTTCTGCAATTTCCTATCCGGCGGTCATAATATTTTAAAGAAGCGATTACCTGGCGATAGATAAATGATATAACAAATGCTATAATATCATGAAAGATAACGAATACGCTGTTTGAATGAAAATATAGAATACGAAAAAAAGCAGATATAGCCAGACACAACATACAATAGGCAACAACGAAGGAGGGAGCAATGGATTTCCATAAAATATATAAACCATTAACAGCCACTCCCTTTGCTTGTGGCCCGGACTACATGGAATTCGAGCCGTGCGACGCGCTGAAGCCGTTTGTCAGGTGCTTCTGGGGCAGCAGTAAGCCTTACATACAGCTCAAGACGGATATTCCTATGCAAGGGCTGGTGACGCCGGATACCTGCATGGACATCATTTTCGATATCAATTTTACCGAAAATACTCTGGAAGGAAGCTTTTGCGGAATCGATGACAGATCCTTTTTTACCAGCCGTTTAGACGACAAGCGTATGGAACTTTCCACCTTTTCCATCCGATTTTACGCGTGGAGTGCAGTTCTTTTTTCGGAGGAGTCTATGAAGGATGTTAAAAATGAATTTTTTCATGTGGATTATCATTTTTCCAAGCTTAGGAAAGAACTTCAGCCTCTTTTGTTCGACGTGATAAATATAGAGGATAGGATTGCCATTGCGGAAAGGTTCTTGTTAAAAAATATCCATCCGGAAAGAAGCAATCCCATTGTCATGGAAGTGGTATCTGAAATTCTGCGAAAAAAAGGAAATCTCAGGATTGAGCAGCTTTCCAAAGATATTCATATAAGCGGCAGGCACTTGGAACGGATATTCCGGGAAAATGTAGGTGTATCTCCCAAAAAGTTCTCCTCTCTTATACGTTATCAGTATTTATGGCATGACATGCTGTTTCGAAAGGACTTTAATGTTCTCGATGCGGTATATGAGCTTGGCTATACGGATCAGGCCCATCTGGTAAATGATTTTAAGCAGTTTCATACCATGTCCCCTCAGGAGGCGAAAAGCTTTGCGCTGAAAGAGGTCGCATTTTTACAAGAAAAAGAGAGATAATCTTGTAGAATAAAGGGGAGAAGACACATAATCAGGGCGTTATGCTGGAATACAAAGATATCGTATCAAAGGAAGGGAAGGTATGAAAAATGAGCTTGAGCTGTTGCGGAACGGATTGCAGTATCTGCGCTTGCTACGGCAATTTGTGCAAGGGATGTAACGAAAGTATGGGGAAGGTGTTCCACGCGCCGGAGGGAAGGGCATGTGCAATTTATGAGTGTGCTTTAGGAGATAAAAAGGTGGAAAGCTGCGGAAAATGCGGAGAAGTACCCTGCGCTGTTTGGAGGAGTACGCGTGATCCTCAGTTCAGCGATGAGGAGTTTGAGAAAAATATATGTGAGAGAATCGGGAATTTGAGGACATATATGACTGAAAAAGCATAAAATTAAATAGTAAAACAATCAGGTCCATTCATGTGTTCCGGATTGTTGCAAATGGGATTATGGCTGGTATTCTGCGGAATGCCGGCCTTTTTTTGCAATGCGGCCTGATATGAGAGAAGGGTAAGGGATTAAGGATGCCCAATGGAAAGTCACTGTAAAAGTAAAAAAAATAGCGATTAAAGTAATAAATATTAAAAAAATGCGGTAAAAAGAGTGCATTTTATCCGGTAAAAATCCTTTTTTTCCCATGTTAATATAGAAAAGGTGAAAAAGAATCTGTCAAAGGGGACGGCGACGATGATAAGAAAAAAGGAAACAGAAAAAAGGGCACAAAAGAAGTCAGGCATAAAAGGGGATATGAAATTAGATAGAAAAGTGAGTAAAAAAGCAGGAAAAATGGAAAGCGTGGAGAAGAAAAAAGCCAAAAGGGGTCTCAGCTTAAAGGTTCAGCTTACGGCTGGATTTTTGATACCTGTGTGCATGGTAGCTTTGGTGGGGAATTTTGCGTATAACAAGGCTTCAAAGGGCATGCTGGATAACTACGGGGAATCAGCGAGAACGGCCTTACAGATGACCGCCAAGCTTCTGGATTTCGGCTTTGAATCGGTGGATTCGGATTCTATCCAGCTATTCAACGATTCCAATGTCAAGAACTACGTGTCGGATACCTACAAAAACGATCAAAGCGCTAAAAATGATGCCTTTACGAAAGCCCAGACCTTGATTACGACGAAGCAGAACAGCAATAAGTTCATCAAGGACATTATTATCGTTACCGCGGACAGTTTAAACGATTTGGCAACTACCACCGGAAAGGGCGACAAGACCGGATTCTACGACAGCTTCATGGCACAGAGCAGGGAGATAGCGGATAATCCGGATAAGTCAAAGACTTGGGCGGGGGAGCATCCGGTACTGGACACACGGTTTGGAACGAGCAGCAATAATTATATATGCTCCCAGTACCGGATGGTGAGCTCGAAAAACGCCTGCGTGGTCATCGATGTCAGCACCCAGAGAATTGAGGAAATCTTAAATGATTTGACTCTCGGAGATGGAAGTATTGTCGCTTTTGTCACGGCGGACGGCCGGGAAATCTATTCCGGCGAAAATAACGGATTTACATTTTCTGACAAAGAGTATTACAAAAGCGGCATGGAGAATGAAACCGGCAGCTATAGCTGTGATGTGGAGTACGATGGCAAGGAATACCTTTTCATGTACAACAAGTGCGAGGCAAATCAGGCGGCTGTCTGTGCCATGACGCCCAAGGCTAGTTTGATGAAGGAAGCCCTGAGCATTAAGAACGGCATATATCTGTGGGTATTTCTATCCTGTGTGGTTGTATTGATTGTAGGAGCGACCATCTTGTTCGGAATCAGCCGGAATATGGGAAGCATAACGAGGAGGCTCGCCAAGGTTTCCCAGGGAGATCTGACCGTAGATATGCGTATCCGTGACAGAGCAGAATTCGGCAGGCTCAGCGGACATATCATGGAGACGATTTCCAACACTAAGAAGCTGATTATGGAGGTAAGGGATACCTCACTTCAGGTAAACGGCTGCGTAGGCAATGTAAAGCAGGCAGGAACAGAGCTTAAGGCATCTACGGAATACATTCAGGGAGTTATGAAAGAAATCGAAGGCGGCGTAGGAAGCCAGGCGCAGGATGCGGAACAATGCCTTCAGAAGATGGACTCGTTGTCCGACAAAATACTGAGCACCGTAGAAAATGTAAAAGAAATGGAAGGCTTAGCGGACGATACCCGCAAAATGATAGGCGAAGGAACGAAGGGCATGGATACTCTTATCGTCCAGTCCACAGAAGCGGGAGAGATAACGGGACAGCTTTCAGAAAAAATAAAGCTGCTTTCCGAGAAGCTTAACAGCATACGGATACTCACCGATACCATCGACGAGATTTCCGAGGAAACCACTCTGCTTTCCCTGAATGCTTCCATAGAAGCGGCAAGAGCGGGAGAGGCAGGAAAGGGCTTCTCGGTAGTGGCAGAAGCCATCAAGAAGCTGGCAGACAGTGCGAAGAACTCTTCGGAGGAAATACGGAAGGTCATCGAAGCCATCGAAGGAGTTTCCGGCGATACCATCAAGGCATCGGGACAAGCCGGTAAAATTGTGGAATCCCAGAGCATTGCAGTAGAAGAGACGAGGCGGAGGTTCTCCGATATGAGCCGGAACATGGAAAAGCTGCTTCAAAATATTTCCTTAAGCGTTCAGGATGTGGAAGGAATGAACGCCAACCGCAGCGATACCTTGAATGCCATTGAGAGCATATCTGCGGTATCGGAGGAGACTGCAGCAGCAGCGGCTTGTGTGGATGAAACCGTTAACACGCAGGTGCATCAGGTAGAACAGCTGTCAGAGGCTACGAAAGAGCTGGAAAACAAGATGGATGAGCTGCTGGAAGCGATTCAAATGTTTATCGTTTAAAGGTGAGTCGGAAACGCAGTGCTTGATAATAATAAAGAAGAACCGTTCACTTCAAGGATGAAGTGAGCGGTTCTTTCTGTAATAGGAAAGAGTACCTGTTAGAAAAAATATATGATAGAAGACAACTTGTTGTGCAAAGACGAGAAAGTGCAGTCTTCCCGGTTTTATAAACACGCGTGCTTTCAACTCGTGCTGCCCCTCGGATAAACGATGGGCAGCTTTACATGCAGAATGAATCAGCCAGGCTTCCGGTTCCTGCGTGGATTACATTACACCGTAACCGTAACCTCCTTGTTCCCGCTTCCTGTCAGCGCAATAACAGTATCTGCACCATCCTGCGATAAGTCTCCTTCCGAAGCAGAAATTCCCTTCACATTGATAAGCCGTAACGTACAAGGTCCGGCAGCGGCAATAGATACCTTAACCGAATTCCCAGCGTTAATAGCTTTTATTTTGAAAGCCTCCTTACCCGCCATATCATACACGATACTGGAAGCTTCATCCCCTTCTTTCAGCGCATAAATACGGAACTCCGGGTCCTTGCCATAATCATAATCCGGCCTTTCGTCAGTATAACCGAGAGCTACAATAGAATTTTCCTTCACCATAAGAGGAATACTCGTATATCCATGGGTTTCCGTAACCCAGGCAGATCCCGTCTTTACTTCTCCCGTAAAGAAATTGGTCCAAGTGCCCTCCGGCAGATAATATTCCGCGAGGCTTTCGTCATTGAAAATAGGAGCAACTAACAAATTATCTCCCAGCATGTACTGTTTATCCACATAGTGGCAGGTCTTATCCCGGGTATATTCCAGAACCATACTTCTCATTGTAGGGATTCCGCTGACAGAGGTATCCACAGAGGTTTTGTAAATATAAGGCATAAGCCGTGCTTTCAGCTTTGTGAAGAATCTTACCACATCCACCGCTTCCTCATCGTATGCCCAAGGCACCCGGTAGGAGGAACTTCCGTGGAGACGGCTGTGCGAAGATAGTAATCCGAAGGCAACCCAGCGTTTATATACGTCGGCGGTAGAGGTGCTTTCGAAGCCTCCGATGTCGTGAGCCCAGTATCCGAAGCCGGACATTAACAGAGACAGACCGCCTCTTAAACTTTCCTCCATAGACTCGTAATCGGACCAGCAGTCGCCGCCCCAGTGTACCGGGAACTTCTGTCCTCCGGCTGTTGCGGAGCGGGCGAACAATACCGCATTTCCCTTGCCTTGCTTTCTTTCAAGCAGTTCGTAAACGCATTTATTGTAGAGATACGTATAATAATTGTGCATTTTTTGGGGGTCGGAGTGGTCGTAATATACCACGTCCTCGGAAGGGATTCTTTCACCGAAGTCCGTCTTAAAGCAATCCACTCCCATATCTAACAGTTCTTCCAGTCTGTCCTGGAACCATTTGTAAGCTTCCGGGTTGGTGAAGTCTACCAGAGCCATTCCGGGCTGCCACATATCCCATTGCCATACCTGACCATTGGTACGCTTAATAAAATATCCGTTTTTTGTGCCTTCATCAAAAAGGCGCGATTCCTGCGCGATGTAGGAGTTGATCCATACGCAGATTTTCAGCCCTTTGTCCTTGATTCTCTTAAGCATGCCTTCCGGATCAGGAAATACCCTGCTGTCCCAGATGAAATCCGACCAGTGGAATTCCTTCATCCAAAAGCAGTCGAAATGGAAGGTGCGAAGAGGAATTCCTCTGTCCAGCATTCCGTCCACGAAGCTCATAACCGTTTTCTCATCATAATTGGTAGTAAATGAGGTGGACAGCCACAGACCGAAGGTCCAGGGTGCCGGAAGGGAGGGCTTGCCGGTTAAATCTGTATAACGGGTAAGCACTTCTTTCATGGAGGGACCGTTGATGAAGAAGTAATCGAGAACCCCGCCTTCCACGGAGAACTCTGTCTTTGTTACCATTTCCGTACCGACCTCGAAGGATACTTTCTCCGGATGATTCACGAAGACACCGTAGCCTCTGTTGGTCAGGAAGAAAGGAATGTTCTTGTAAGATTGTTCTGTGCTCGTGCCGCCGTCTGCATTCCATATGTCCACGCTCTGGCCATTTTTCACAAATGGAGTGAAGCGCTCTCCCATGCCGTACACCAGCTCGCCTACCGAGAGGGAAAGCATCTGACGGATATAGGTTTCCTCATTGTCTCCCTTGTCGTAAGCGTCGCCCAGCCAGTTGGTTTTCATAAGAGCGAGGTCTCTGCCGTTGCTGGAGGTAATGAATTTTTCATCCCTAAGCCAAGTCATGGACCAGTTCTTTTTCGTGATGACAAGGGTGAGAGTACCGCTGACAATGCGGATTTCTTCTTCGCCGTCAACGGTAGAGAGAGGAAGTTCATCCGTAAGGGACAATTCGAATGACGGCGCATCCGTTATCGTTCCCTTATGGTGATAGGTGCGCACTCTCATAATGTCCGGAGCAGGAGAAGTGATTTCGAGGGTCAGATTGATGCCCCCCAGTGTGTCGCCTCTATGCCTGATATGATTGGTTGGGGCCAGAAGTGTTACCTTATGATTTTCTAATTTGGTAAAATAAATTTCCTGCGGCGCAAAGCAGGCGCAGCCTTCCTTTTGCAGCCAGCATCCATTGCTGAATTTCATACGTATGTACCGGTTCCTTTCTTAACGAGTATGAGTATCCTTTACTCCGGCGAGTGCCTTTTACTCTGACGAGTGCCTTTTACTCGTTTATAATATTATTTAAAGTACAGTTATTTCTTATTATAAGCAAAATAAATTCAGAAAAATACCGTTTTAATTTCATCTTTATTACCTCTATTTTTGGCTGTTTACAAATGAATCGGGTATTTATATACTAAGGGTAGAACCCGGTTACTGTTAACACAGTAACAGAACGCCGGAGGGAACAAGGGGCAGACAGGAGACTTAGGATGAAGATACAGATGTTCGGAGCACTGAAAAAAGCGAATATAAAGAAACAGCTCTATACCATATATTTTGTTGCAGTTATTTTGCCTATAACGCTGATCGGTTCGTTTCTTCTTATCAATACGTACAGGCTGCTCACCAACTATCACCGTGATCTGCTGGAGTCCGATAACCTTAGAGTAAAAAACATACTGTTCGAAATAACCACTCAGGTTTATAACATTTCTGAGGAGCTGGCCTTTAGAGAGGACATCAGGGATATTTTGAAAGAGAATTATTTTTTCAAACGAAGTTTCGTTCAAGAGGTGGATGCACTCACTTCTCTGGACAATTACAATACCAACTATGCTGAAATCGATGAAATCGAAATATACGGGGATAATCCTACCTTGAACGACTATAAGCAGTTCCGCTATGCGGACGAGAAGATAAGGGCACAGGAATGGTATCAGCTGGCGGTTAACCAGTCCAGCGTATTTTGGATGCCGATGACGGACACCGATAAGTATGGGAATGAGTATTGGAACCTCTGTCTGGTCAGAAAGATTCCGATAATCAATTCCAAATATAACGCCGTATTGGTTATCAAGCTGTCCGACAATTATCTTAAGACGAGAATCGGAAGCAAGGAATATGCCACTATGGTTTCTATCAATGACGGGCCGGTCTTTTTCAGCTCGGAAAGGGAAGCATACGGAAAGGCGCAGGAAGTTTACATCGATTATGAGAATAATTATTACCGGTATGTAGGAAATATTAAGCTGAAGGATGAGGTATGCTTCGTGGACGTATCTACGCTGCCGCTGTATCAGTCGGATTCCAAAATATATATAAGCACTATGAGCGGGCAGGCTTATACCAATATAAGAAGTATCATCTATATATGCCTTGCTATCATTGTATTTGCCATTTTGATTACAGGCATTATTATACATTTCTTTACTACCTATTTCACTTCCCGTGTGCTCACACTAAGACATGCCATGCATCAAGCCAGCAATGAGGACTACGAGATCACTGATTCAGTAAACGGGCAGGATGAGCTGTCGGAGGCATTTTCCGACTTAGAGGTCATGGTGCAGAAGATTAAACGCAAGGACGCAGAGATGTATGAGGCCAGCATTAAGGAGAAGGAGTTGGTAAATGAGCAGCAGGAGATGGAATTCAAGATGCTGGCTAGTCAGATCAATCCGCACTTTCTCTATAATACGCTGGAGACCATCCGAATGAAGGCTTTTACGGCAGGAGACCTCGAGGCAGCGACATCCATAAAGCTGCTTGGAAAATCCATGCGCTACGTATTGGAAAATACCGGAACCTCCTTCACTACGCTGACTAAGGAAATCGAGCACGTGATGACCTACCTGACCATACAGAAAATGCGCTTCGGTGATAAATTTGAAAGCATTTTCCGTATTGCGGATGACGTGCAGACAAAGGGGCTGTATATATTGCCGCTTCTTCTGCAGCCGATCGTGGAAAATGCCCTTTTGCACGGACTGGAGGAGAAGGAATCAGGCGGGGAAATCACAGTCGCCGTTTATAAGAATGAGGAGCTTCTTTTTATCGATGTGGAGGACAATGGAAGAGGAATGTCGGAGTCGGAGCTGGCTGCCCTTCGTAAGAACGTGGAAATCAAAGATGTGAGCAGAAACAAAAGTATCGGCTTATATAATATCAATCAGAGAATCAAGCTCTGCTATGGAAAAAACAGAGGAATCCGCATCAATTCTGAGCTGAATAAGGGGACAACCGTGCGGATTATACTGCCTTTGGAAAAGATGAAAAATTTAAGGTAATTTTAATCCAGTATTTACGGTATTTTTATTTTTTCTGATTTTTTATAATGAATACATCATCGAACAGAACTGTTCTTTGATGTATTTTTTATGTAATAGGAAAGTGCTCCTATTAATGAAAAATTGATGCGCAGCTATGCGCGCAGAACAAAAGCTGTGCTGCCAAAGCATTTGATCGCGAGAGTGCGCAGAGCACACTTTTGTTGTTTCATAAAGAATCGAGAAAGGAATGAAATTAAATGAGAGGAAGTAAAACATCAAGAGAACTGATGGGAGATAAACTCTTTTATGTGATAAGGATTGCCGTTTTACTGGCGGTATTATTTTTGTTCGTACCGGGCCTTAATCCGGCCAAGGTAAGTGGTTTGATCAACAGAAACCTTTCGCTGTTTACATCGGGCATCTCTTATTCTGCGCTGACGGAGGACTTCGGAAGGGCAATAAAGAAGGGGTGGGTCCAGGAATCTACTCTGCAGCTTCTTTATATTTCGGCGATGTCCATATGTATCGGCGCTGCAGCGATGGGAGCGGGTGGATGCATGACTCTCGGCAATCTGAAGTTCAAGAGACTGAGCGCACTGATTGCAACGATCGGAGGGGCGTTGGAGCTGGCAGGACTGGCAGGAATCTTTATTTCCTACGAACAGATTTCGATGACTACCAATGTGAAAAAGGTGGAGCCTCAGTTCCAAGACAGTTTTTGGATCATACTTGCTGTAGCAGCCATAGTGCTGATAGCCGCCCTGATAGAGCTGATTCTTTTACCAAAGGCGGCGAAGGGAGATAAATACATAATAGAGGCAAAATACCAGCTTTTTCTTATGTTCATGCCGTTTATTGCGTTGATTGCGGTATTCTCTTATCTCCCTTTACTGGGATGGAGATATGCTTTCTTCGATTACAAGGTAGGCGATACCCTGAGCATGAAGAACTTTGTCGGCTTTAAATGGTTCAGGGAGCTTTTGAATAATCCGGCTACGGTAAGGGACATCGTCAGAGTGCTTAAGAACACTTTAGCGATGAGCGGTCTTGGCATAGCCACAAGCTGGCTGCCTATGGCCTTCGCCATTTTTTTATCGGAAATAAAGAATATCAAATACAGAAGATTTGTTCAGGTATTCACTACCATACCTAACTTCATAAGCTGGGTTTTGGTATATGCGATTGCCTTTTGTATTTTCTCTACAGATGGCTTTGTCAGCAGCTTGTTCGTCAATATGGGAATCTGGGATCAGGGGGTGAACCTACTGATGAGCGGAGAACATACATGGTTGAAGATGCTCGGCTGGGGTCTTTGGAAGGGCGTGGGCTGGAGTGCCATCATATACATAGCGGCAATCTCCGGTATCGACCAGCAGCTCTACGAGGCGGCTACGGTGGACGGAGCGGGACGGTTCCAGAGAATGTGGCACATCACGGTGCCGGGCCTGATTCCTACCTTCTGCGTACTGCTTCTTATGGCCGTGGCGAATATTTTGAGCAACGGCATGGACCAGTATCTGGTATTTAAAAATGCGACAAATGTAAACGACATCATGGTATTGGATTTATACGTTTATATGCTCGGTATCGGAAAGGGCTCCATTCCGCTGACTACAGTAATCGGTATGGTGAAATCCATTGTCAGCGTTACTCTGTTGTTTGCGGCTAACGGAATTTCTAAGCTGATTCGCGGCGAAAGTATCGTATAGGAGGTGAGGACATGGCAAAAACAGCACAGGAAAGAGCAGACATAAAGGCGGAGAAAAGATACGAGAAGATGCATAAACGCAGCTTTCATCTGAAACCGGGAGATATTATTTTCAATGTACTCAACTACTTTGTATTCGGATTATTCGCCTTGGCATGTACGTTTCCGTTTTACTACATATTTATCAATACGATAAGCGATAATGACCTCGTAATCAAAGGAGTGATCAACTTCATTCCAAGAGGCTTGCATCTTGGCAACTATATGGCGTTGATCAATGTGAGCGATTTGTCCAATGCGTTTATCGTATCGATAGGAAGAACCCTGATTGGTACGACACTTATGGTCGCTGCTTCCGGTTTTGTCGGCTATCTGGTGACGAAGCAGGAGATGTGGGGGAGGAAGTTCTGGTACCGTTTTCTCATCATTACTATGTATTTCAATGCCGGCTTGATTCCGTGGTTCTTAAATATGCAGATGTTAGGACTGACCAATACGTTTCTGGCATACATCATCCCGGGAATCGTAGTGCCCTACAACATTATACTGGTTAAGACCTACATAGAATCCATTCCGGCGGAGCTGGAAGAAAGCGCAGCGATAGACGGCGCCAGCTATATGACTATATTCCGTAAAATCATATGGCCCTTAAGTAAACCGATTCTGGCTACCATCGCCATCTTCGGAGCGGTGGGGCATTGGAATTCCTTTACGGATTCACTGATCTTGATGCAGTCTGCACCTACTCTGTATACCTTGCAGCACCGGCTTTATATTTATCTGAATACTGCCTCCAACCTAAAGGCGTTAATGGAATCCGGCGGTCAGATCAGCGATGCGGCACTCAAGTCAGCAATGAGCGGCAAGGTCATAAAGTATACCATTTCCATGGTAACTGTTATTCCTATCCTGTGCATCTACCCGTTCATGCAGCGTTACTTTGAAAAAGGTATCATGCTGGGCGCGGTAAAGGGTTAAGGAAATATAGAGAAGGTAAAAAGGTATCAACCGTAAAAATTACGGTTTCAATACACAAATAAAAGGAGGAAGAAAAAGGATGAAAGCAAAAAGAATTACAGCATTGCTTATGGCAGCAGTAATGACTGCTTCTCTGGCAGCCTGCGGCGGCACCGGCACCACAGCGGCGACGGCTGAGCCTGCGGATGAAGTGGCGGATGAGGAAACAACCGGAACAGATGACGCGGCGGGGGGAGCAGCGGACACAGAGGCAGCTGATTATGATGCCATGCTGGAGGATATTATTCCTGATGAAACGGTAACGTTGGACGTATTTGACCAGCTTGCAAACTATTCCGGCGAGCAGATCGGATGGTTCGGTCAGGTCATGCTTGAGAAATTCAATGTTAAGCTGAACATCATTCCCGATCCCGACGGAGTATATGAGACCCGTATGGAATCCGGCAATCTGGGAGACATTGTTATCTGGGGACAGGACGGAGATGAATATCTTCAGGGAGTGAATAAGGGAATGCTCTTCGACTGGAATGAAGACGATATTCTGTCTGATTACGGCCCGTATATCAAGGAAAATATGCCTTATGCTCTTGACAAAAACACCAACCTTTCCGGCGGAACTACTTATGGTTTTGGTCATGACGTAGCAGTAGACCCTGCGGCTCGTCAGGATTTCATGTATACATGGGATTTACGCTGGGATCTTTACAAGGAATTAGGCTATCCTGAAATCAAGAATCTGGACGACATGGTTAACGTTCTCGCTCAGATGAAGGAAATCTGCCCTAAAGACGATAATGGAAAGACCACATATGGCGTAGCTTTGTTCGATGACTGGGACGGCGATATGGTAATGTATGTTAAGTCCCTCGTTACTGCTTACTACGGTTACGATGAATTCGGCTTCGGCTTCTATGATCCGGTAGGACAGAAATACATTCCCGTTCTGGAAAAAGACGGCCCTTACATGGATGCTTTGAAGTTCTACAATACGCTGTATCGTCAGGGTCTGTTAGATCCCGATTCTCAGACACAGAAATATGATGGTATGCAGGCTGACTATCAGAACGGTACTGCATTCCTCAATATCTTTAACTTCCTGGGTTCTTCCTTCTACAATTCGGAAGGCCATGCGGCAGACGGAAAAGCAATGTTCCCTTGCCCGCCTTCAGAAGCAACTCCTATCTGCTATGGACAGAACGTATACGGTTCCAATAGAATCTGGTCCATCGGCGCGAAAACGGAATATCCGGAACTTTGCATGGCAATCATCAACTGGCTGGCAACTCCGGAAGGCCGTATGACAGCAGAATATGGTCCCAAGGACGTATGCTGGTACTACGATGAGAACGGTAAGATACAGTTTACCGACCTCGGACGTGCGGCTAAGATGGATATTAAGACAGAAATGACCGACGGATATTCAGGATCCTTCGATGACGGCGGTTTCAAGATGAACAACAGCACATGGGGCATCGACGCGGCAAACCCGGATTCCAATGGCGAGACTTATAACTACAGAAAATGGGAAAGCTTTGTAGCAGAGCCTCAGTCCGACATAGAAGCGGATTGGAGAGAGCATACCGGCGCTAAGACTCCGGATGAGTATATGGGAACTACTAATTTCAAGCTGTCCCTTGGAACAACTTATTCCACATCTCCTAAGTCCGATGAACTCACGGTTCTTTGGAATCAGGTAAAAGAATGTATTAAGATGGAATCATGGAAAGCGATCTATGCAAAATCCGATGAGGAATTCAACAGCATCATCGACAACATGATTACTCAGGCAAAAGACTATGGTTATGATCAGTGCGTTGAGTTCCAGCAGAACGAAGCGACCTTGAGAAAAGCTGCTGAAGACGCTGTAAAATAATAGCGCGGGAAGCAGTTGAAGCAGTAGTAAACAAGTATATAATAATAGGTGATAATGTGTGATGGGATTCTAGGGCTCCAAATGCGGGGCCTTAGAATTTCTAGTTTGAAAGGAATGTGGCGGAACGATGAAGTTTTTCAGTGTAGATAGTTCTCTCTATCGTTTTCTATCGAGGTTTTTGGATGTAATGAAGCTGAATTTTCTCTGGATTTTATTCAGTCTCCCCATTTTGACCGCGGGAGCGTCTACGGCAGCAGCTATGTCCGTAGCGTTGAAAATGGCCGATGATGAGGAAGGCTATATCGGAAGGGGCTTTGTGAAAGCCTTTAAGGAAAACTGGAAGCAGGGAACCTTGCTGGGAATCATTACTGCTATCGCTTTCTATGCGGTCTATCTGGACTTCGAACTGGTGCGGGCATCCGAGGACGGCTCCGTGCTGCTTCTCATTATAGGGATAGTATCGGCCTTCGTGGCAGTCATGGCGCTTTCCTATTCCTTTCCGCTCATTGCCCGGTATGAGAACACTTTGTCTCGAACCATTCAGAATTCTCTTCACATTTCGAGAAGGTTTTTCGGGCGCACACTTCTTATGCTGGTCATAATCTGGATTGAATTTCTCATTCTGCAATTTAATGAAATCATGCTGTTTTTCGCAATCATTATCGGACCGGGCCTGATTATTTTTACGATAGCGGCCTTCAGCAAGCGAATCTTCGTGATGCTTGAGAAGGAAATGGAGACAGAGGCATAGCGCTGACTGTCCGATGTTAGGATGACATGTTTTTTATAAGCGTTATGGGAATAAGGAACAGCAAGCAAAAGGAGCGGCTTACAGGTTACTGTTCACTCCGTTCTCAGCAACGCATGATGTTCTGCAATGCAAACTTTTTGCATTTAAATTCGCTTTGCGAAGCAGAAACCATCTCTTGCATCACGTTCTTACGTAGCTTAACACTTGCTGTTAAGCTACGTAAGAACAGTAACGCTTACAGCGCTCCTTCATCTTCCAGCTTTTTGCGGTATTCGGCAGGGCTCATGCCGATATACTTTTTAAATTTTTTATGAAAATAATCTACATTCTTATATCCTACCTGCTCAGAAATCTCATAAACTTTCAGGTTCTTTTCTTTCAGCAGTCCGAGAGACTGATCGATTCGTCTATGGTCTACATAAGAGTTGAAACTTTCCCCCAGATGCTTATTGAAGATTTTGCCCAGGTAGGCACTGTTATAGCCAAAAAGCGGGGCAATGCTTTCCAGTTTAATATTTTTTTGGAAGTTATGGTCGATATAATAGATGATATCGTCCAGAACGGTATCTCTGGAAGGATTGCCGGTAGCGCTCATGATCATATCTGTCATCTCTGAAATGTAGAGAATGATTTCATATAAGTGATGACAGCCTTCAATATGAGAAATGACTTCCGCATTGTTGGGGAAAGGAACATTGGGGCTGCCGTAAGTATGGTTTATTTTTTCTTTGATACGCAGGTATAGGTCTGTCAGAAATAGCTTGACGGAGGAAATGTCGTTTTTCACTCCGTATAAATAATCTTCGAGTCCGGACAGAGTTTCTGCCACCATGCGCCGGTTGAAGGCCAGCAGATATCCGGTCAGCCTGTCGCTGTATTCCGTCAGAAGTCCGTTGTTTATTTCATGGTTGAGGCTTTGCACATCGGGAAGCTCTTCGAATCCCAGCGTATGCTGTCCCTGAATACAGAAAAATCTTCTGTTTTTAAGTGCCGAGGCTTCTTCATAGGAAAGGTGTATATCTTCCAAGGATGACACCGGACGTCCGTATGCCAGAAAGAGGGAAGCAAGCGGACTGCCGCTTTGTGGGCAGGAGTCTTCGTAGTGCGACAAAAAATCCTGAAATTTATTGATGGCAAAGCTTCCTTTTAAAAGAATTACTTCATTATTATCGTTTTTAAAATAGTCGAAAGTATGATTTCCTTTATTAGTTATCTTCAGCAGCTCGGCAAAGCTATAGCCGGGGTCTGAAGGGTCACTGCTGAACTTTTCATAGATAACTACCTGATAGATGTCCGAGGTCAGATGCAGTTCCTCCAGTTCGGATTCGGAAAGGCCGGGAGGTTGTTCTGAATCATACATCCCGGTAATCACTTCGTAAATGATGGATTCCCTGGCTTTGCTTTTGAACAGTGCGATATTATCGGACTTGTTCTTTTCAGCGATAAGAATTTCCTTGACTTTTTCCACCGCACCCTGAAGCTCTGCCTCCTCGATGGGTTTTGTGAGATAGAAACTGGCGCCGTAACGGATGGCCGTCTGGGCGTAAGCAAAATCGGAATAGCCGCTTAAGATGATAAATTTTCCCCGATAGCCGTTTTCCCTCGCAATACGGATTATATCCGTACCGTACATTTTGGGCATGCGGATGTCTAAAAGCACAAGGTTTGGTTCAGTCTGTAAAATGGCCTGCAAAGTATCCTCGCCGTTAGCTGTTTCCCCGCAGATGGAAAAACCCATAGACTCCCAATCCATAATATATTTAAGCCCTTCCCGAATACTCGCTTCGTCGTCTGCAATCAACACCGTATACATAGTCTACCTCCCGATTTAACTACAGTATAAATGAGCATTTTGACCTTGTCAATTTTTGAAAAATCTATAATTTACCAGGTATATATTGTTTAATTTTTTCGTATTTTATTCGCTGAATTGTTGTTATAATTTAAGTAAAAAGCTTTGTTTCAGTGAAAGAGGTGTATGCATGAGATTTGGAAAGTATTGTGCTGTTATATGTATCGTCTGCCTTCTGTTTCTGATGGGTTGCGGGTTAAAGATGGACCTGGGCTACGATGAGCCCCTCGTTGTGGATGTATTTGACAGCGTGGCCAATTACGAAGGGATGCAGTCCGGGTGGTTTGCCAAGGTGGTAAAGGACGATTTCAATATGGAATTAAATGTGATTGCCCCGAATGTAGCGGGAGGGGGCAACACTCTTTTCGACATACGTTCGGCAGCGGGCAATCTGGGAGACTTGATCATATGCAACGGAGAGAACGATACGCTTCAAAAGCTGGTGAATTCCGGCCTGGTGCTGAATATGGAGCCTTACTTAAAAGATAAGGAAATCATGCGTTTTGAGAAGGCGATAAGAGACGTGAACAAGGATTTGTCTCCGGATGGTATCTATGCGATTCCCTCAGAGGTATCCCTGAATTCTCCGCTGACCCCCAGCGAGGGATTGGAGCCTACCTACGGGCCGTATCTGCGCTGGGATTTGTATAAGGAACTGGGTTATCCCCAAATCGGCACCTTGGAGGATTTGCTTCCCATACTCGTGCAGATGCAGGAACTGGAGCCCTTTGCAGAAAACGGGGAAAAAACTTATGCGTTTTCCTTTTTCAAAGACTGGGACGGAAATATGATGAATGCAGCGAAGCAGCCTTGCTGTTTTTATGGATGGGATGAACTGGGCTTCCTCCTTCTGAAGGCGGATAGCGATGAATACCAGAGCATTATCGATTCGGATTCCATGTATGTCCGCGTCCTGAAATGGTATTTCGATGCGAACCAATTAGGCTTAGTGGACCCCCAGTCACCTACCCAGAGCTATAATGATGTGGCACAGAAGTATGAGGATGGTCAGGTATTGTATTCCCCATGGCCCTGGGTGGCGCAGATCAAATACAATACGCTGGTTAGAAAGCAGGAAGGAAAAGGCTTCATGATAGCGGATATGGCGGATATGAACATATACTCCTACGGCTGTAACCAAAGCGGAAGCCGCAAAACAGTCATACTGGTAGGTTCACAGGCCAAAGATTCGGAGCGGCTGATGGACTTTGTAGACTGGATGTATTCCTCGGATGGCATACGCAGTATTGGCCCGCTCAGTTCAGCGGGAACAGCAGGACCGGAGGGACTGTGCTGGGAATACGATCAGGCGGGAGAGCCCCAGCTTACAGAGTTTGGCAAGAGGGCGTTGGCCGACGGGGAAGCGGAGACACCGGAGGAATGGGGAGGCGGAACATGGGCGGAAGGAATCTCCGTATTGAACTTCATGCCGTTAGCTCCCTGTGAGGTAGATGAGGACGGATATCCATATGCTTACAGACTGTGGAATTCCGTGCAGGAAATGGAAGAGACAGCCTTGGAAAAAGACTGGAAAGAGGTTATGCAGGCGGATAACACCCGAGATTTCCTCATACAGAATGACAAGATGGTTGTTTCCCCGGGCTGCAATTTTACCTATACAATCAGCTCGGAGATAGAGACGCTGCGGGGGCAGTGCAGGAATGTGATTCAGAAATATTCATGGGAAATGATATTTGCCGAGGATGAGGCCGAATTTTATCAATTATTGAGCAAGATGCAGAATGAAGTGCTGAGCCTGGGCTACGAGAAGGTGGTAGAGGTGGATATCAAGGATGCCTTAAGCTTTCAGGCAGAGCGTATCAGAGTGGTGGAGGAATATGAAAATGATAGAGAGCAATAAAGTAAAAAAGATTCTTTACGGAGGAGATTATAACCCGGAGCAGTGGCCCGAGGATATATGGGAAGAGGACATGAGGATGTTTCGTCTGGCAAACATTGATGTGGTGACCTTAAATGTGTTCAATTGGGCGATGCTGCAGCCTCAAGAAGATGTTTACGATTTCAGCAAGCTGGATAAGATAATGGATATGGTAAGGATAAACGGCCTAAAGGTCTGCATGGCTACCTCCACAGCAGTTCATCCCGCATGGATGGCCAGAAAATATCCTGACATTCTGCGCACCGAGCACAACGGAATAAGAAGGAAGTTCGGCAGCAGACACAACTCCTGCCCCAACAGCCCTACCTACCGAAAATATTCCGTTCTTCTGGCGGAGAAACTGGCCGACAGATATAAGGACTACGACAACATCGTAGCATGGCATGTTTCTAACGAATACGGCGGAGAATGCTACTGCGAGAACTGTGAAAAGGCCTTCCGCACCTGGTTGACGGAAAAATACGGCACCATCGAGGAACTGAACCGGGTATGGAACATGACCTTCTGGGGACATACCCTCTATGATTTCGAAGACGTAGTGGCACCCAACATGCAATCGGAAGAGTTCCTCTGGGATACGGTGAGAACGAATTTCCAAGGAATTTCGCTGGACTATCGCAGATTCATGTCGGACAGCATACTATCCTGCTACCGCATGGAATACGAAGTATTAAAAAAGCATATGCCGGATATCCAGGTCACCACCAACCTGATGGGCTTCTACAAACTCCTGGACTATCAGAAATGGGCCCGCTATATGGACTTCGTATCATGGGATAACTACCCCTCCTTCGACACGCCCGCCTCAGAAAGCGCCATGAACCACGAGCTGATGCGCGGATTAAAGCAAGGAAAGCCCTTCGCTCTCATGGAACAGACCCCGGGAGTAAGTAACTGGCAATCCTTCTGCACGCTGAAACGCCCGGGAGTCATGCGCCTCCTAAGCTATCAGGCAATAGCCCACGGCTCCGACACCGTGATGTTCTTCCAGATGCGAAGGAGCATCGGAGCCTGTGAAAAGTATCACAGTGCGGTCATAGACCATGCAGGACACGAAAACACGAGAGTATTCCGGGAAGTAGCGAAGCTGGGAGAAGAACTGCACAAAATAGGCGATCAGATTCTGGGAACAAGAACCGCAGCCAAGGCAGCAATCGTTATGGACTGGGACAACTGGTGGGCATCCGAATATTCCGCCGGCCCAAGCAGGCTCATCGACTATAAAAAGGAAATCTTCTGCTACTACCGGGCATTTTACGAAAACAACATTCCGGTGGACATTATCAGCGTAACGGATGACCTATCCCCTTACCGCCTGGTAACTGCTCCTCTCCTATACATGTGCAAAGAAGGTTTTGACGAAAAGCTCCGTGCCTACGTGAAAGACGGCGGCTGCTTCCTTACCACATATTTCAGCGGCTACGTAGAAGACCACGACCTCGTAATAACCGGCGGCTATCCCGGAAAGCTAAGGGACATTCTCGGCATCTGGGTAGAGGAATCCGACGCCATTCCCGAAGGAAAGCAGAACTCCTTCCTATACAAAGGCGAAACCTATCCCGCCGAGGTGCTGTGTGACCTTCTTCACTTAGAAGGCGCCGAAGCTCTCAGCCGGTATCAGGAAGACTTCTATGCAGGAATGCCTGTACTGACCGTCAACCGTTACGGAAAAGGCCGGTCCTACTACGCAGCAACCCGTTCCAACCCTGATTTTTACCGCACCTTCATCAAAGACATATGCGAAGAAATGGGTATTCCCTCACTGCTGGAGGCACAGGAAGGCATAGCGTTCGGTATTGAGATTTCACGCCGCGAAAATGAGACGGACGAATTCTTGTTCATATTAAACCATAATGATGAGGCGGTTAACCTAACCTTAACGCTTAATTCTCCATCCACTGACATTTTGACCGGGAGCACCTATTTACCCGGAGATTCTATCACTGTTCAAGGTAAAGATGTGGTGGTTTTGAAGGGTGTGAAGTGAGGGAGGTTGTGAAATTTCCTGCACAATAGGGAGGCTGTGGAGGGAAAGCAGGGTATGGCAAAAGTTTTCCAGCTCTGATTATGCTAGACACTGCGCTGAGCCAAAAGCAGAAATTCTTTCAGCAGTGGCTTCAAGAATTTCTTTGTCTCAGCTCCGTAGCATAAAATCGCCGGAAACCTTTTCCATACCCTGCTTTCCTTGCTGTAGTTTTTGAATTGTGCAGGAAATTGCCAAGGTTTTCGAATGCCTCATTTCACCACCTTCGGTGGGAGAGAAGAAAGAAGAAGTGCGCTGAAACACAACGGAATGAGAAGAAGAAGCTGTAAATCGTGGTGAAACACAACGGAATGAGAAGAAGCTGCAAATCGTGGTGAAACACAATGGACTGAGGAGCAGAAACTGTAAACCGAGCAGAAACACAGTATACTGAGGAGCAGAAATTGTGAATCGAGCCGAAACACAACGGAATGAGAAGAAGCTGTAAATCGTGGTGAAACACAATGGAATGAGGAGAAGAAACTGTAAATCGTGCCGAAACACAGTGAAATGAAGAGTAGAAACTGTGAATCGCATTGAAACGTAGAAAAATGATAACAAGGTTAGAGCACGGCTAACTGTCTGTGCAGCCGTAACCCCAACTCTACCGCAGCCCAAATCGTAACGTAGCGCGAGACTTTCTGCGGGGGTTCTGGTTTGGAGTCGTGTAGTAAGCGGGCGTATTTTCTTAATGAAACCGTCCAGGAACCAGGGCAAACACCGCATGGATGCGGTGTTTAGGCAGCATAGTACATGGATGTACTTTGCTGCCGACCCGTCCGCAGCCATTACCGTCCCGGTTCCATTTAGAAAATACGCCCGCTTACGTCAGACGAGAAACCAGAACCCCCGCAGAAAGTCTCTCACAACCCACCAATTACCCATCCCCCCAAATACAAGAAAGTGAGACTCAAACATGAACAACAAACAATTCCTATCCCAAATAGAAACCACCATTCAAAACGGCCCCTACTCCCCCACATGGTCCTCCCTGTCGAAATACGAAATCCCCCAATGGTTCAAAGACGCTAAATTCGGCATCTTCATCCACTGGGGCCTCTATAGCGTTCCCGCCTTCAACAACGAATGGTATTCCCGCAACATGTACATACAAGGAACCCCCGAATACCAGCATCACATCGACACCTATGGCCCTCACAAGGATTTCGGCTACAAGGATTTTATTCCCATGTTCACCGCTGAGAAATTCAGTGCGAAGGAATGGATAACTGCTTTCAAGGAAGCCGGAGCGAAATATATCGTTCCCGTTGCGGAGCACCATGATGGATTTCAAATGTATCCTTCGGAGCTTTCACATTTTAATGCAGTGGAAATGGGGCCTAAGAAAGACATCATAGGAAGTCTGAAGGAGGAGGCGGAAAAACAGGGGATTGTATTCGCGGCGTCCTCTCATAGAGCGGAACATCAGTGGTTTATGGGAAACGGTAAGGATTTCGAAAGTGATATAAAGGAGCCGCTGGAAAGGGGGGATTTTTACTGGCCCTCGGTACAGCAGCAGCCGGATCAGCAGGATATTTTGTCAGAACCTTATCCGGATGAGGAGTATTTGGAGGACTGGCTGCTTCGAACGTGCGAGCTGATCGATAAATATCATCCCAGACTGCTTTATTTCGACTGGTGGATACAGCATGGGGCATATAAGGAGCAGGTCAGGAAGATGGCTGCTTACTATTATAATAGGGGAGTGGAATATGGTTTTCCTGTAGGGATTTGTTATAAGCAGGAGTCACTTGCTTTCGGAAGCGGTATTGTGGATGTGGAGAGAGGGAAGTTTTCTGAGGCGAAGCCTTACCCTTGGCAGACAGATACCGCTATTGCCCGTAATGCCTGGTGCTATACCGAGACTCTCGACTATAAGAGCGGGAGGGAGATTATATGTTATCTGTGTGACGTGGTCAGTAAGAACGGCAGTTTGCTGTTAAATGTAGGACCGAAAGCGGATGGTACGATTGACCGGAAGGATGAGGATATATTGAAAGAGATTGGACAGTGGCTTTCTGTAAATGGAGAAGCTGTCTATGAAAGCAGGTGCTGGCGTTTTGCACAGGAAGGGCCTACTGCGGAAAGTGAGGGACAGTTCAGCGATGGGCAGGAAACGGTTTATACTTCGCAGGATTTCCGGTTTACGGCGGCCCACGGGAATATTTATGCTATTTGCATGAGCTATCCGACAGATGGCAGGGTGACCATTCGTTCCTTTTATAAGGAGAAAGATTTGAATAAGCCGGTTTTTCAAGGGATTCTTAGACGGGTATCGGTCTTGGGAAGTGAAGAAGAAATATCCTTTGTGAGAGATGAGGTGGGACTTCATTTTCAGACGAAGACGGTGAAAAGCGATTATCCGGTAGTTATTAAAATAGAAGTAGAATAATTTATAAATTAGGAAGGAGCTGAGGTATAAAGATGAAGATAAGCATAGAGAATAAGGAAAAGGCGGAGCTTTTGTTAAAGCAGCTTACGCTGGATGAGAAAATAGGAATGATTCATGGAGACGGACTGTTTCGGACGAAAGGAGTAGAGCGGCTGGGGATACCGCCGCTTTATATGTCCGATGGGCCTATGGGAGTTAGGGCGGAGTGGAAAAATGATGCGTGGATTCCGATAGGACATTCTCAGGATGCCTGTTCTTATTTGCCCAGTAACTCCGCAATCGCGGCTACTTGGAACAAGGAGCTGGCATATGAGTGCGGCAGCGTGTTAGGGGAAGAGGCCAGAGGCAGAGGGAAGGATATTATTTTGGCTCCCGGTATCAACATTAAGAGAAGTCCGTTAAACGGCAGAAATTTTGAATATATGAGCGAGGACCCTTATCTGACCGCAAAACAGTGTGTGGAAGTGATCAAGGGAATTCAGGAGCATGACGTGGCGGCATGTGTGAAGCATTTTGCTATGAATAGTCAGGAAACCGAGCGGTTATGGGTGGATGTAGAGGTAGAGGAGAGAGCACTTCGCGAAATTTATCTCCCGGCTTTCCGGGCGGCGGTGGACGAGGGTAATTCCTATTCCCTGATGGGAGCCTACAATTTGATACGAGGGCAGCACTGTTGCGAAAGCAAGCTGCTTTTGAATGAAATATTGAGGAAAGAATGGGGCTACGAAGGATTGGTGGTTTCTGACTGGGGCGCGGTGCATAGGACGAAGGAGGCAGCGGAAAGCGGTCTGGATGTTGAGATGTCCGTAACAAGCAATTTTGATGAATATTTTATGGCGCAGCCCTTGAAGAAGGCCGTAGAGGAGGGAGAGATAAGCGAAGCGCTCGTGGATGAGAAGATCCGCCATGTCCTTTGGCTGATGCTTGAGCTCCATATGTTTGATGTGGATAAAAAGGAAGGAAAGACGGTAAAATGTGAAAGAAAGCGAGGCTGCTATAATACTCCCGGGCATAGGGAAAAAGCGTTAGAGGCAGCGCGGGAATCTATTATTCTATTAAAAAATGAGGATAATATGCTTCCTCTTAAAAAAGAAAAAATCGACAGGCTGCTCCTTATTGGAGCGAATGCAGACCGAATTCACTCAAACGGCGGGGGAAGCGCAGAGATAAAAGCGCTTTATGAGATCACACCCTATATGGGACTGTCGAACAAGCTGGGCGGAAACTGCGAAATCAAATATATAGAAGGATATTTTGAGGAAAAGAAAATACAAAGCGAGGAAAACTGGCAGGAGAGCAGCCTTGAGGCGGATGGCGGAAGAAAACGTACTGAGGGGATAGAAAGCGAAGCCGTTTTGAAGAAAAGAAAAGAGCTGATTGAGGAAGCCGTGAAATACGCAGGAGAATACGAGCACGTTATTTTCGTGGGAGGGCTGAATCACGAATATGACGTGGAGGGACAAGACAGAAGCGATATGAAGCTTCCTTACGGGCAGGATGAGGTGATGGAGGCAGTTCTTGAGGCGAATCCGAATACGGTTATAGTGATGATTGCAGGCTCCCCGATAGAAATGAGCAGGTGGGAGAAAAAGGCGAAATCTATCGTACTTGGCTTTTATGCGGGAATGGAGGGCGGCAGTGCCTTGGCAGAAGTACTGTTGGGGGAAGTTAACCCTTCGGGCAAGCTGCCGGAAAGTTTTCCTTTTACCCATGAGGATTGCAGTGCCCATAAGATAGGAGATTTTGCGAAGAAAGACTTACTTTATTATAAAGAAGGAATCTACGTGGGATATCGTTATTATGAGAAGAACATGATACCTGTGCAGTATTGTTTCGGCCACGGTCTTTCCTATACGGAATTCAGTTATGGCAACATGAAAGCCTGGAAGAAGACTGACGGGCCGGACTGGCGGGTAGAGGTAAGCTGTGATGTTAAAAATACCGGAGAAAGAAAAGGAAAGGAAATTGTACAGCTTTATATTAAGGATAAAAGGAATCAGGCGGATAAGCCGGTAAAAGAGCTTAAGGGTTATGAGAAAATAGAACTGGAAGCAGGTGAAACGGGCAAAGTGAGCTTTTGCCTGAGAGAGGAAGATTTTTCCTATTACGATGAGACGGCGAAGAAATTCAAGGCGATTTCCGGAAACTATGAGCTGATTCTCGCGGCTTCACTTAAGGACGAGCGTTTGAAGCAGGAGATAGAGCTTTCATTTTCATAAAACAGCAAAACAGAAAAAATTTGTGAAATTTATTCTCTTTTATGTGCTCATTTTAATGAGAAAATTTAAAAAAATGAGGATTTACAAAAACAAGATTAAAATCTAACAAAGATGGTGGCCTCTATTTCAGCAAAAATTAATAAAATTTAACAAAGTTAAGAAAATGTTAAGAGATTGCAGCAGGGCATCCTGAATAATTGACAAAGCAAAAAGCGCGTAATAGAATGACATCAATTACACAAAAAAAGACAGTAAATGACATTTAATTTCGTACAAATAGTAGCGGTTATCTACCCTGTTGTGTTATAATGGATGAAAATACGGTAACCGTATATCGAGGGGGAAGAATGTACGGAGAAGAAAGGATGTGAGGAGCATGGATGCTTTCGTTGAGTCCTTACTGGAAGAACTGAATTGTGAGGTCGTATTTACGATTCCTCTTTTCGGTGGAATTCCCGTTATGGAGTCAGTGGTGGTCACTTGGATAATCATGGCAGTTTTGACGCTGACTTCGATTATACTTGTGCGGAACCTGAAGGTGGAAAATGTAGGACGAAAGCAATTGATGTTGGAGACGGCCATCGGAGGTTTGTATGATTTTTTTGAGGGGTGTGTTGGACACCATGGGAGAAAGTACATTCCGTATCTAATCACGGCAGCGCTGTATATCGGTATGGCAAACTTAATGGGATTGTTTGGTTTTAAACCTCCAACAAAGGATTTGAATGTAACAATCGCACTGGCTCTCATAAGCATTATGCTGATTGAGATATCGGGTCTGAGACAAAAAGGATTTAAAGGTTTTTTAAAAAGCTTTGCTCAGCCTATCGCGATAATGCTTCCTATCAACATTTTGGAAATATTTATCCGGCCATTGTCCCTTTGCATGCGACTTTTCGGTAACGTGCTGGGAGCTTTCGTAGTAATGGAACTGATCAAATTGCTCGTACCTGCTGTTGTGCCAGTTGCTTTCAGTTTGTACTTCGATATTTTCGACGGTTTGATTCAGGCGTATGTTTTCGTATTTCTGACTTCTTTGTTTGTCGGAGAAGCTTTAGAAGATTAATAAAAAAATAAAATTTTGGAGAGAAAAGGAGTATTTATTATGGATTCAACATTATTAGTTGCTATTGGAGCAGCAATTGCAGTTCTTACAGGTATTGGTGCAGGTCTTGGTATCAGTCTTGCAACCGGAAAAGCAGCAGATGCTATCGCAAGACAGCCTGAGGCAGACGGCAAGATTAGGACTACTTTGCTTATCGGTTGTGCACTTGCGGAAGCAACAGCTATTTACGGTTTCGTTATCGCCTTGCTGATTGTTTTGTTATTGAAATAAGTTTACTGTCTGGAGCGTTTCCAGATGAGTGTTTTTTTACTCAGGTGAGTGTTCTTTACTCATTAATATGAGAAAGGCGGAAGGCAATATGCTGAATATAAGCTTCTGGAATATTGTATTTACCATTATAAATGTGCTTGTATTATACTGGCTTATGAAAAAGTTTCTGGTAAAACCCGTAATGGGAATTATCGAAAAACGTGAACAGTTGATCCAAGGACAATTAAGCGATGCGAAAAAAAATCAAGAGCATGCTTTAGAATTAAAAGAACAGTACGAAACGAAGATGGAAACAGCGGAAAAAGAAGCTGAAGAAATCGTGTTGCAGGCAAAGGAGCAGGCTCTGAGTGAAAAGGTTCTGATCATGGAAGAAGCCAAGACAGAATCCGACAGGCTCATGGAAAGAGCGAAGAAGGAAATCGTAGGCGAGCAGGAGAGAGCAAGACGGGAAGCAGAAAGCCAGATTGCCGGACTTGCTTTGATGGCAGCCAGAAAAATATTAAAGTCGGGTGAGATAAATGACGCAAACAGCCAATAATTATGGAAAAGCGTTGTACGAGCTTTCCATACCGAAAGAAGAGGTAGAGCAAACGGCGAAATTATTTGAAGAAGAGCCGAAGTTGCTCAATATCCTGCAGAACCCTACCGTTTTACGGAAAACGAAATATGCGGTAATCGATCGGATTTTTGATGGGAAAATGTCCGCGTTTTTAAAGCTTTTATGTAAATATGGACGGATTGGTCAACTTACGGACGCATTTATTGCCTATCGCGAGTATTATGAGAAGCAGCATGGAATCTTGCATGGACAAGTGTATTATGTAAATCCTCTCGAGAAAACGGAGAAAGAACGGATAGTACAATTTCTGAAAGAGAAGTTTTCGTGTGAAGAAGTACTGTTAGAGGAAGAGAAAGACGAATCTCTTCTTGGCGGCTATCTGTTGAAAGCAGGCGGGATAGAATTTGACTTTAGTTATGAAGGCCGTCTGCATCAATTGGAGAAAAAATTAATTGGGAGGTGAACGCTGTGAGTGCAATCAGTGCAGCAGACATTATTTCCATCTTAAAAACAGAAGTAGAAAATTATAACTGGGATGCCGGAGAGCAGGAAGTTGGTTCTGTTATTTGGGTAGGAGATGGAATTGCTACGATATATGGCATCGACCATGCCATGTATGGTGAGATTGTAGTATTTGATAACGGTGTCAAAGGCATGGTACAGGACATTCGAAGAAATGAAATCGGATGTATTCTCTTTGGCAGCGATACTGGAATAAAAGAAGGTACCAAAGTAACGAGAACGAAGAAAAAAGCAGGTATCCCTGTGGGGGAAGGCTATATCGGAAGAATCATCAATGCGTTGGGTGAACCGGTGGATGGAAAGGGAGAGATTCCCGCCAAGGATTACAGACCGATAGAAGAAGAGGCCCCGGGGATTATTCAGCGTAGATCCGTAAATACTCCTTTGGAGACGGGAATCTTATCCATTGACTCCATGTTCCCCATCGGACGCGGACAAAGAGAGTTGATCATCGGAGACAGGCAGACAGGAAAGACTTCCATCGCGGTGGATACGATTATCAACCAAAAAGGAAAAGGCGTTATCTGTATTTACGTGGCAATCGGACAAAAGGCCTCCAGCGTGGCAAAATTGGTTTCCACTCTGGAACATCACGGCGCTTTGGATTATACGATCGTGCTCGTGTCTACAGCCAGTGAACCGGCTTCGCTGCAATACATCTCACCTTATGCGGGAACGGCGCTGGGCGAGTATTTTATGTATCAGGGAAAAGACGTACTCATGGTTTACGACGATTTATCCAAGCATGCGGTGGCATATCGTGCACTGTCCCTTTTGCTGGAGCGTCCGCCCGGACGTGAGGCATACCCGGGTGACGTATTCTATCTTCACTCCAGATTATTGGAGCGTTCCAGCCGTTTGAACGATGAATTGGGAGGCGGTTCCATCACTGCTCTTCCTATCGTAGAGACACAGGCAGGCGACGTATCCTCCTATATTCCTACGAACGTTATTTCCATTACCGACGGACAGATCTTTTTGGAAAGCGACTTGTTCTTTGCCGGTATGAGACCGGCGGTCAACGTAGGCTTGTCCGTATCCCGTGTAGGTGGTGCGGCACAGACGAAGGCTATGAAAAAGGCTTCAGGAAGTATCCGTATCGATTTGGCACAGTATAGGGAAATGGAGATATTTACCCAGTTCAGCTCCGATTTGGACGATAACACGAAGCAGCAGCTTCAGCATGGTAAAGTGCTGATGGAGCTGTTGAAGCAGCCTTTGGCACATCCGCTCTCCCTGCATGAGCAGGTAATGACGCTTTGCCTGGCGAACAACCGTGTTTTCGATTCGGTGGAGGTGAAGAAGGTAAAGGAATACCAGAAGGGAATACTGGAATTCATAGATAGAAAGTATCCTAAGATCGGATTCGAAATCGAAGAGAAAAAGGCTTTGACAGATGAGTTGGTAGAGCAGATTATCGAGGCAGCCAAGGAATATAAGAGCAGGTGATAGCGTATGGCAAGTATAAAAGAAATCCAAGTCAGGAAGAAGAGTATACAAGACACGATGAAGATTACCAATGCTATGTATATGATTTCTTCCTCGAAGCTTAAAAAAGCCAAAAAGAGTCTGGAAGCGACGGAGCCGTATTTCTACACGCTGCAAAATACTATGAGCCAGATACTCCGTCACATTCCGGATATGAAGAACATTTACTTCGATCAGCATGAGGAGAAGGAACCGGAAGAAAAAAGGATCGGATATATCGTAGTAACCGCCGATAAAGGTTTGGTAGGAGCTTACAACCATAATATCTTAAAAAAGGCGGAAGAACAGCTGCAAAGCTGTGCGAACCCGGTATTGTTCGTCTTGGGAGAAGTAGGGCGTCAGTATTTTAAACGTAAGAAAATCGATATCGAAGAGGAATTCCAGTACACTGTTCAGAACCCCACTCTCGGAAGGGCAAGAAAAATTGCCGAAACTGTGCTGGAGATGTACAGAGAGGGCAGACTGGACGAGGTCTACATCATCTATACGAAGATGGCGAGCTTCATGCAGGCGGAAGCTGAGACGGTGAAGCTGCTCCCTTTAAAGAAATCGGATTTCTATATAAATCCTCTGGTTGATATGCACATGGAGGAATTGGCGATGAAACCGGACGCTTGTACAGTGGTGAACCATATCGCAGCGGATTATTTTGTGGGCTTTGTTTACGGAGCGCTGGTAGAGTCTTTCTGCAGCGAGCAGAATTCCCGAATGATGGCGATGGAAGCTGCCGTGGACAATGCGGAGGAAATGTTATGGGATCTCGATATCATGTATAATAGAGCAAGGCAGGCGGTGATTACACAGCAGATCACTGAGGTAATCAGCGGTGCGAAAGCCCAGAAGAAAAAGAAGTTAAGTTAGGAGTCGGAGCATATGAAACAAGGAAAAATAGTTCAGGTAATGGGCCCCGTTGTGGATGTGGAATTTG
>JAEZRJ010000078.1 GCA_023412855.1 Bacillota bacterium
TTCAGCTTCCTTCAGATTCCACCTCACGGTGGACACCCTTGCTGTTCCGCTATACATTTCCCACTACCTGGGCATGTTCGGGACTTGCACCCGTTAGAGCGCGCCCATGGCGCGCAAACTAAAAAACGGGATCGGCATGAATCCGAACCCGCTTGTTGATATTTCCATATGACTGTCTTTTACTTATGAGTGTTCTTCGCTTATACGTATTCTTCGCTTATACGTATTCTTCACTTATGGGTATCCTGCTCTTATAAGTAATCTTTCGCTTATGAGTAGCCTGCTCTTATAAGTAATCTTTCGCTTATGAGTAGCCTGCTCTTATGAGTATATTCTGCGCTTATGAGTAGCCTGCTCTTATGAGTATATTCTGCACTTATGAGTAGCCGTCGCTTATGAGTAATCCTTCGCTCACAAATGCTCCTTACTCATGAGTGTTCTCACTCATTCATAAATAAAATCATCTGCGCGGTTTCTGTCATGTTTGTGCTGCTGTCCATGCTGCACTTTTGTATATACCTATGAGCCTCTTCCTCCGTCATATTATTACGGTGCATAAGAACTTGTTTCGCTTCCTCAATCAATGCTTCCTCTTTTTCATCCCGCTCCTTTGGCTTGGATTTCTGATGCTTGCGGCGTCTCTCCGATGCTTGGATCATCATGTTCACCGTATTCACCATATCATAAATCTTAAGAGGCATCTCCAGACAAACAATGTCGTTATTCCGACAACCAGCGAGTATATGGGGAGATGCCATCAGAAGCATTTCGAATCCGGGAGGAAGGTATTCGTGCAACTGCGAGTAAATCATATCCGACAGCTTATAACTGCATATGACAATCCCGCTGCTCAGATGATCCGCCTGACCGATCGTCTGCGAGCCGGTGGTACAGACCGCCGCAACAGAGAAGCCGTTTCTTACAAGAAGGTTCTTGATGTTCTTTGCATCTTCCAGCTTGGGAAACGCAACAATAATGCTTGTCATATACTCACCTCCTCCTTATGTTATTTCTTAACTTATACTATTTCTTATTTATTCCGTTTTCTATTTATGCGGTTCCTTATTTACTCCGTTTCCTATTCATTCCACTTTTCATTATATTTCCATCCGTTCAATTACATTCTCCCGCCGGAAGTGTTTTAATATTTATTCAGATAAGCTTCTATTTCCCAGTCAGTAACCTGCGAACGGTATTCCGACCACTCCGCTTTTTTCGCCTTAATATACTTTTCACAAACATGCTCACCCAAAACTTCCTGAATGAACTCATCTTTTTCCAGCTCATGTACCGCCTCGATCAAGCTTTCCGGAATCGCTTCGATTTTTTCCGCTTCTCTCTCCTCCTCGGACATGGTGAAAATATTACGGCTTACGCTCTCAGGCGGCATCATCTTGTTCTGAATGCCGTCAAGCCCCGCACGCAGGCATACAGCCAGCGCCAGATATGGATTCGCCGAAGGGTCCGGGCACCGAAGCTCTACCCGCGTACCTTCCCCTCTTGATG
The DNA here is from genome assembly GCA_023412855.1 of Bacillota bacterium. Taxonomy (GTDB): domain Bacteria; phylum Bacillota; class Clostridia; order Lachnospirales; family Lachnospiraceae; genus Kineothrix. The sequence continues at coordinate 1,507 of JAEZRJ010000078.1, forward strand.
CCGGAATACGGATAAGGGGGCTCCTGTTCGTAGCGCTCCACGCGATATAGACCGGAGCTTCGTAGCCGGGTACAAGCCTTTTATAAGAATTTACAAGAGGGTTGGTAACCGCCGCCATCCCCTTCATATGCTTCATTATTCCGCCGATAAAATAATATGCTTCCTCGCTTAGCCCAAAATTATCGGAGGCGTCTGCAAAAATATTTTTGCCGTCCTTGGATAACGACATATTAATATGCATGCCTGAGCCGTTTATTCCATACTTGGGCTTTGGCATAAACGTTGCGTGAAGCCCGTGGCGCTTTGCAATCGTCTTTACCGCCAGCTTGAAGGTCATGATATTGTCCGCCGTTTTCAAAGCTTCGTCATATTTGAAATCAATTTCATGCTGTGCCGGGGCTACCTCGTGATGAGAGGCTTCGATGACAAAATTCATCTCCTCTAACGTAAGAACTATATCTCTTCTGGCATTCTCACCGAAATCCACCGGTCCCAAGTCGAAATAGCCTGCCTGCTCATGAGTAATCGTAGTCGGAAGCCCATTTTCATCCGTATGGAAAAGAAAGAATTCGCACTCAGGCCCCACTTCAAAACGATAGCCTAACTTCTCAGCTTCTCTTACCGCGCGCTTCAATATATAGCGGGGATCGCCTTCGAAGGGCTCTCCATTCGGGCGGTAGACATCACAAATAAGCCTTGCAACCTTCCCTTGCTGGGGTCTCCACGGAAAGATCTGAAAAGTATTGTAATCGGGGTACAGATACATATCCGATTCCTCGATGCGTACAAAGCCTTCGATGGACGAGCCGTCAAACATACATTTATTATCCAGCGCTTTTTCCAACTGGCTGGCTGTAATTGCCACATTCTTCAGATTGCCGAACATATCGGTAAATTGCAGGCGGATAAATTCCACATCTTCCTCTTCTACCAACTTTATAATATCGTCCTTCGTGTAATTTTTCATCATGCTTCCTTCCCTTCCTTTACTATTATCAGAATATAAAAAAAGGCAGTCCTTCACCAAAAGAACGCCTTTGCTCTGTTTAATAATAACAACTGCTTCTCTCCTTTGTCAATACCCAAATACATCCACACGCCGTTGCGCTCCGTTTTCCCGGAGGATTTTCGTATAATAGGGAATATAGGAATTTTCTATTATACAAGTGGCATAAAATATAGCACGTAATAATAAGATAGTAAAAAGAATTTTAACGGGGATATTGTTATGAGTTCCAAAACAAAAATAGTTGTGCTCCATTTGAAAGAACTAATATACACCGGCATCTTTGCCGTTCTGGGGATTCTCTTTATCGTGCTTCTGATCATCATGTTCCTCCCTAAGAACAAGGATAACAACTCCAATATCATACAGCCGGCGAACTCTTATATGCCCGGCGTTTATACGACCTCTCTCGTGCTGAACGATAACATAGTCGATATTGAGGTTACCGTAGATGAAACCAATATTAACAGTATCCGCATTGTCAACCTTGACGAAGCGGTTGCTACCATGTACCCTCTTATCGAGCCGGCATTCGAAGACCTCGTAACTCAGATATGTGAAAATCAGTCCTTGGATGGCCTTACATATTCCGACGATAACAAATATACCTCCATGGTACTGCTGGATGCCATTAAAGCGTCTCTGCATAAAGCCGAGGCGGCTGCTGCAAACTCTTTGGAGGAACAATGATGTCATTTTTAAGAAGGTGCCCCAAAGGACACCTTCTTATTCTTTCCGCTTTCTTTCACTTGTTTGCGGCTATCAATTCCTCCGCCATAAGCTCTAAGTCCCCAGTCGCGCTACCGACCGTGTCTTCGGAAATCCCATACCACAGAAGGCCGTTCATTTCCCACTGAATGCTACGGTAAGTCGTAGAACTTACTTCCGTTACCAAACTGTCCGTACCTGTTCCCAGCCTTCCCTCATCTATCATCTGCTTTTCTTCCTCTGTCAGTTCATAGTCCAGCGGAACCATCATATGAATATACTCGGTCACATAGACCTTAATCCCGTCCAGCGTCTTCTCTTCCACAATATTTGCCGGCTTTTCACGACCCTTTCCATTATCCTCAACACTTATCGTAATTTGCTGATTTTCATTTCGGTATTCCAGCATCAAGGTTTTGTACTGCTCTCCAGTAGGCTGCCCTTCACTGTCATAAGCCTGGTTGGTCGACACGTTGATTCCGTTATAAGTGTAACCATTGGAAAAAGTCTCTACCGGATGAATTTTAAATCCCTCTTTCTTTGCAAACTTCGCGCAGTCACTAAACACCTCGGAATCAGGCTCCGCATTGCTCCATCCTATCGTAGACGATACTTTTACCCCTGCATAGCTCGTAATAGACGCAAATAAAAGTACTGCAACCACCACGAGCACCAATTTTTTCTTTTTCAACATTATTATTTTACCCTTTCTTTCCTTCTCAGGAATAAGCTGTTCATCGATTCTTTGCTTGATATGTTCCGGAGCTTTGAGCTTATCTGCTTCTTCTTGATACATTTTTCTTATTGCTTCTTCAATTTTGTAATTTTCTTTTTTTACAGTCATACTCATTTCAACTCCCTTATCCGTATTTTCCGTTCCAGCAACTTCCTCGCTTTGTGCAGCCTTGATTTTATGGTTCCTTCCGTGCATCCTACGATTCCGGCAATCTGCTTGACGGAAAGCTCGTTGAAGTAATATAGAACCAGCACTGTTCGGTATTTTTCCTCCAGCTGTGTGACCGATGTCCTGATAATTCTATTTTCTTCTTTCTCAAGCAACGCTTTCGAAGGATCCATTATACCGCCATCCCCATGGTCAATGGTCTCTTCCCATAGCTCTTCCCGGGGGAATTCACGTTTCTTTCTTTTGGAAATCTGAATGGCATTCCTTGTCAAAATGCGATAAAACCAAGCCGGGAAGGCCGCCGTTTCCCTCAGTTTCCCAATTTCCAGACAGACCGTCACAAACGTGTCCTGCACCACATCTTGGGCATCCGCCGTATTTCCCGTTATAAATGCTGCCATGCGGTACGCCTGGTCTTTGTAACGCTCATATAAACAGTCGAATGCGCCCGGCTCTTTTCTTTTAGCTCTTTCTATTATTTCACTTTCGTGCTGCTCCATGTCACTTCCCTCTTTGTTTGCTTTCTTTAGGTATACCTACTATAAAGAGTGTATTTCTTTCCTCTCGGTTCATTATTTTTTATTTTAAGAGACTATCAGAATCAGCGCAATTGTAATAACTTGGATGTTATCTGCCGCAAATCGTATTTAGGTAAAAGGAAAAGACATTAACGCATTTTTACCTTATGGTGTCAATCACGCTAATGCCTTTTTACTCATCTACTTTTAATATGATGATGCTTATCTCTTTTTTGCTATGTCACTTCGGCATAACTTTTCTGTGCTTCTGCCTCAGGCTTTTTATAACAAGGTTATTACCCTTACATGGTCGGGTTGATGGAATTGATATTATTAGTACTTGTCATTAAATTAGTTAATGATTCCTTATAAGTTCTTATCCACTACTTCTTTTAGAACAGGTAAAACATCATTTTCAAACCATGGATTTTGTTTCAGCCAGCCAAGATTTAAAGGAGAAGGATGAACCAACGGGAAATATTCCGGTAAATATTTTTGAAAATTTCTCACGGTTTCAGTTAAGCTTTTCTCACGTCTTTTATTTAAATAATATTTCTGTGCATAGCTGCCGATTAGAATTATAATTTCAATATTTGGCATCTCATCCAGTAAACATGGATGCCATTTTTCTGCAAATCCTTTTCTAGGTGGGGCATCACCGCTTTTCGCTTTTCCCGGATAATAGAAATCCATAGGCAAATGAGCGATGCGATTCGTATTATAAAATATCTCACGAGATACTCCCATCCACTCTCTCAATCGGTCACCACTTAAATCATTCCAAAACAATTGCGTTGCTTCTGCTTTACGCCCCGGTGCCTGTCCAACTATGGCAATGCGAGCATCTGCAGAAGCTTTGAATAATGGCGGGATTCCCATTTTTGTATAGGATCCGTTCATTGGATCAGCCATAATTTCTTGTTTGATTTTTTCAAATATTATCATATTTCACTTCCATTATTTTTTTATAACATTTATGGTTACGATATCGTGGAGTTACCATGTAATTCTTTCTTTCGTGGTCTATTATACACTATTTTGACTTTTGAGGAATTTCCTATAAAAGAACAAAAGTGTGTTTCACACACCCTCGCAGCAAAGTACTTTAGCAGCACAGCTTTTGTTCCGCGCGCGTAGCTGCGCATCTATTTTTCTTTAATAGGGGTAATTTCCTATTATAGAACAAAAGTGTGCCTCACCCCCTCGCAGCCAAGTACTTTAACAGCACAGCTTTTGTTCCGCGCGCGTAGCTGCGCATCTATTTTTCTTTAATAGGGGTAATTTCCTATTAAAGAACAAAAGTGTGCCTCATACACGCTCGCAGCCAAGTGCTTTAACAGCACAGCTTTTGTTCCGCGCGCGTAGCTGCGCATCTATTTTTCTTTAATAGGGGTAATTTCCTATTAAAGAAATAAACAGCATGCAAAGCCTCGCATGCTGTCCAGAAAAGTGTCTTTTATATTTTTTCCAACCGCTCGAGCCATATCCGCGCGCAGGCATCGGAAGGCATGCGCAGATCGCCTCTCGGCGAAACAGCAACGCTTCCCACCTTCGGACCATCCGGCAGGCAGGACCGTTTGAACTGCTGTGCAAAAAACCTTCGATAAAAAGTCTTCAGCCACTTTAAAATTGTCTCATCGTCATACTGCCCCGCAAAGGACATCTTAGCAATCCGGTATATCTTCTCCGGCTCGAATCCGCATCGCAGCATATAATACAGGAAAAAGTCATGAAGCTCATAAGGCCCCACCAGATCCTCCGTCTTTTGTGAAATGGTGCCGCCCACCGGCGGAAGCAGCTCAGGGCTGACCGGTGTATCCAGCACATCCAGCAATATTTTCTTCAGGTCTTCGTTGCCGCAAGTATCCGCATAATATTGCACCAGATGTCTGACAAGCGTCTTGGGCACACCCGCATTTACTCCGTACATGGACATGTGGTCTCCATTATATGTTGCCCACCCAAGCGCCAGCTCCGACATGTCTCCGGTGCCGATAACAAGCGCGTTCTCCTTGTTGGCGATATCCATAAGAACCTGAGTCCTCTCCCTCGCCTGACCGTTCTCGTAAGTTACATCGTGATGATCCATATCCTGTCCGATATCCCTAAAATGCAGGGTCACTGCCTCCTTAATATTCACCTCTTCCAAAGTTGCTAAAAGGGCCTTTGACAGCTTGCACGCATTATCGTAGGTTCTGTCCGTAGTTCCGAAGCATGGCATCGTTACCGCCAGAATATTCTTCCTGTCAAGCGACAGCATATCGAAGGTGCGCACCGTGACTAAGAGCGCAAGGGTGGAATCCAATCCACCAGAGACTCCTACCACCGCTTTCTGACAGCCCGTATGCTCATAGCGCTTTTTCAGTCCGTAAGACTGAATGGATAGAATCTCCTCGCACCTCGTATCCCTCTGAACCTTATCGCCTGGAACGAAGGGCGCACTGTCAAAGGAGCGGATAAGAACAGTTTCCTCCTTTTCAAGCTTCGCCGGAACTATCGTATATTTTCTGCTGCCCGCCGGCCTATAGGTACTCATTCTTCGCCTCTCGTGGGCAATTCTGTGTATATCGATGTCAGCGTAAATAATACCGTTTTCAAAGCGTTTCGACTCTGCCAGAAGAGTTCCATTTTCCGCGATCAGATTGTGCCCGCTGAATACCAAATCCTGTGTGGATTCTCCTTCACCCGCGCTGGCATAGACATACCCCGCAACTATTCTTGCACTGGCAGACTTCACCAGCATTGTCCGGTATTCCCCCTTACCTACCGTCTCATTGGAGGCAGATAGATTCACGATGACAGTGGCACCTGCCATAGCGTGCTCGGCGGCAGGAACATCCTGGACCCACAGATCCTCACAAATTTCGCATCCTATCAGAAGGCCTTGGATCGCGCCTCCATCGAATAAGATATCCGTGCCGAAAGGAACTGTTTTTTCTCCTTTTTCGCTTCGTAGAATATAGGGAACCGCCTCTTTATTTCCGGGCATAAAATGCCTTCCTTCGTAGAATTCCGCATAAGTGGGAATATTCGCCTTCGGTATCAGGCCTATGACATTTCCCCGATGCAAAGCCGCCGCCACGTTATACAGCTTGTTCTCTCTCACTAAGGGAAGCCCCACGAAAATAAGAGCATCTTTATCCACTGCATGAGCCGCAATCATCAAAAGCTGCTCTTTCGCCTCCTCCAACAGAAGCTCCTGCAAGAATAAGTCTCCGCAGGTATAGCCCGTAATACAAAGCTCCGGGAATACAATGATTTTCGCTCCGTTTTTCACTGCCTCGTCTATCCCCATACAAATTTGTCCGGCATTGTAAGCAGGATCGGCCACTTTGATCTGCGGCGTAACTGCTGCTGCCTTAATAAAACCGTGCTTCATACGCGCACCTCTCTTTTCTTATCCGTCTCAAGTCGAAAGACTACTTCCCCTTCCGCCTTGTCTCAGCTAGTCCAGCATCTTTTTCAGCTCGTCCACCGAGAACGAATACATCTTATTGCAGAAATGGCAATTCACTTCTACTTCTTTTCCCTCTTCAATCATTTCCTGAATATCTTTTTTTCCAATGCTCACGATTGCCCGGTGCACTCTCTCTTTGGAACAATTGCAGGCATATCTGACCTCCATGGTATCCGTCACCTGAACATCCAAGTTGCCTAACAGCATTTGAAGCATCTGTTCCGGCGTATTTCCGGCATCCAGAGCCGCAGTGACCGAGCTGAACTTCGATAAATTCTCCTCCAGCGTGCGAATCACTTCCTCCGTGGCGAAAGGCATCAACTGCAGGATAAAACCTCCTGCCTGTTTTACCGTGTTATCCCTTTCCATCAAAACTCCCAGTCCCACGGAAGAAGGAACCTGTTCGGAGGTAACGAAGTAATAGGTCAAATCGTCCGCAATCTCGCCCGTTTGCAATGCTGTCTGACCGATGTAGGGCTCTTTTAATCCCATATCTTTAATCACGCTCAGATAACCATTTCCCACCGCTCCGCCTACGTCCAGCTTTCCTGCGGCGTTGGCAGGCAAGATGACCTGAGGTTCATTGGCATAGCCTTTCACGTTCCCCTCCCCGTCAGCAGTGACCGTCATTCCTTGCAAGGGGCCGTCTCCCTTCACCTGAATCGTCAGCAGATCCTCCTCCCCCTTTAACATGCTTCCCATCATCACGCTTCCCGTCAGAAGCCGTCCGAGAGCCGCCGTTACTACCGGACTCGTATTATGTATTTGTCTCATTTCCTCCACTAAATCTCTCGTAGTTGCCGCAAACGCGCGTATCTGTGCATCCGCCGCCATTGCTCTTACCATATAATCACTCATTGACGTGTTCCTTTCCACATTCTCTGGCTATCACATAAATGCGCTCGCTCTCTTCCCATGCCTCACCATGTGTATCCGCATCGATGGCCTTCACGAACTCCATGCCCGCCTTTTCCACCAAAGCGCGCATCGTATCCAGGGTATAGCCCCTTTGATAATGAGTCTCTGTAAAACGGCGAAAAATATCCCCGTACTCCTTCGGGTCACCATGTTCTGTCGTCCTCACAAAAACCGTAAGATCATATTCGTTGACTCCGCTGTCGCAGTCATAGTAATTTTCCCAAATAAAGCTGCAGTCCTCTCTATTCTCAGCAATTGTCGCATCGCCGATAACTGTCTCATACTTATATACCGTATTGAAATCAAAAATAAATACGCCGCCCGGATAAAGGTAATTGTTCACCAGGCGAAGGGTCTGCTCTATTTCATCCTCCTCAAGCAAATAGTTCATAGAATCGCACACGCATATGATTGCGCCGGTCGTTCCATACAATTCGAACTCCCGCATATCCTGTAGAAGATATAGAATGTCCTTTCCTGATTTTTCCCTTTTCGCAAGGGCGATATTCAGCATTTCCTGCGAATTATCAATTCCTATCATATCGTATCCTGCTTCCGCAAGAAGCTGCGTCAGCGTACCGGTTCCGCAGCCAAGGTCCACTACGATGCTGCGCTCCGCCGTATCCGCTTCTGCAGTCCTCGGTACAGCGACTCCGTACTCTCCAAGCAATTCCAAAAGATACGCCGCCCATTCCCCGTAAGGAGTGTCGTCCATAAAGGTATCGTATACACCGGCAAAATCAGTATATGTCTCCATGCTCAATCACGCCTTTCAGATTCTCTATTAAAACGTCCATTTCCTCCGGCGTACCTATGCTTATGCGCAGATAATTGCCGATTCGCGGCTTATCCCAGTAACGGACAAAAATATTTTTTTCTTTGAGTGCGGCAAAAATTTCTTTTGCCGGTATTTTCTCATGTGCCGCAAAGATAAAATTGCCCATGGAATCGGGGAAGGAAAAGCCCAGTTCTTTCAATCTCAGCTTCGTATTCTCTCGTGTATTTATAATCTTTTCCGAGGTTTCCTTAAAATATTCTTTATCCTTCACTGCCTCCGCACCGAGCAGGATGGAAGTTGTATTCATCGTATAAGAATTAAAGGAAAATTTTGCATCCTGAAGATAACTGATGAGCTTCGGATTGCCCATGGCAAAGCCAATGCGCATTCCCGCCATAGCCCGCGACTTCGAGAAGGTCTGTACGACCAAAAGGTTATCATATTTATCGATCAGTTTAAGGCAGCTTTCCCCACCGAAATCTATATATGCTTCATCAATGATGACCACGCTCTCTCTGTTAGCCGCAATGATTTCCTCCATTATTCCCACCTCCTCGAAAACGCCCGTAGGAGCATTAGGATTCGGAATAATAATTCCCCCGTTTGGCTTAAAATAATCCTCCTTCCGGATAAAGAACCGGTCATCTAACGGCTGAAGCTCATAAGGTATCCGGTAAAGTTCCGCCCACACGTCGTAGAAGGAGTAGGTAATATCGGGAAATAAAATCGGTTTGTCCGAATGAAAGAAAGTCAGAAAGGCCATGGAAAGCACATCATCGCTTCCCACTCCGATAAAAAGCTGTTCCGGCAAAACGCTGTAATAGGCACAAAGCTCCTTTGCCAGTTCTCCTATCGAAGTATCCGGATACAAGCGTAAGCTGTCCGCATCCATCTGCCGCAGCTTTTCCCTAACGCCCGGAGCAGGGGGGTACGGACATTCGTTAGTATTTAATTTAATAACATTCGCCTCTTTGGGTTGTTCCCCCGGTATGTAGGGCTCCACCCGTCTAACATTCTCTTCCCATTTCATATGATATCAACCTCGTTTTTATTTTTGTATTATATGCTCTCAGACGGTTATTCGCAAGTGCCGTCTGTGTTACTGTTCACTCCGTTCTCAGTAACGCATGATGTTCTGCAATGCAAACTTTTTGCATTTAAATTCGCTTCGCGAAGCAGAAATCATCTCTTGCATCACGTTCTTACGTAGCTTAGCAGCAAGTGTTAAGCTACTGTGTGAACAGTAACCCGTCTGTCCATTCTTCCGCCATGCGGGTATACTCCGCCGCCTGCGCCTCCATTCCTATGCGCTTATAGCATTCCGCCATTCCATGGAGAGGCTTTTCTCCTCTGCAACGGATATCCAATAGACTTTCCGATTCGAAGGCCGCGTTGTAAAACCATACCACCGCCTCATGGTAATCTTCCTCTGACATATAGAAATATCCCAGCTCCAGACAGATTTCCGCACACCCGTCGCAGGCTACCACCTTCATTGCATATTTATGGAACTTCAGCTCATCGCCCTTCAGCCGCGCCGCCCGCGCCGCCACACAGGCTGCCTCCTTTATCTCCTCCGCAGACCGTCCCGTATCCTCGCAGGATGCCTCGAAGAAAGGCCCTGCCAGAATCACGTCCTCTTCGCTCCCCGCAATAAAGAGTTCCCTTGCGTAAAGATTATGAAGCCTCGACGATAAAGGCCCCTCTGCACACACTCTGCGAAAAGCCTCCAAGTCTCTCGACGCATGACTTTCTTCCTGCTCGTGGATAATCTCTATCTCGCTGTCGAAGACAAGCGGCTGTGTCCGCACAGTCTCATGGATCGGGTCGATCCATGTAAAGCTTCTTACTCTTTTAAACAGCTTAGGCCTATATTCCTTATCATAATTATAGACCGAACCGTGCCTGAGCTGGTTGGTGTAATACATCTGAACGATCTCGATTTCCGTCAGCAGCTCCTGCTTCAAAATACGGAACCTTTCCCTATTCATCTCATCTAATAGTTCGTCCGCATCCGCAGAGTATATATATTCCTTAGACGCCTTGGAAAACGCGTAATTCCTGGCCGCGGAAAAATCGTGAATCCATGTAAAATCATATATCTTATCCGTATACCTGGCTGCAATCTCCTTCGTCCTGTCATTGGAACCGGTATCCACAATAATGATTTCATCCATTAAGTCAGCGACGCATGACAGACACCTGTCCAAGATCTTCTCTTCGTTTTTCACTATCATACAAAGACTTATCGTTATCATCCGTTCTTCCTCCTTTTCTCCATAATGTAATTTACGCCCGGAAAAAGCATATGACCATTTATGAGTGTTATTTACTCATTCTTCACACATCCACTTTTCCAGGCGTAAGCCTCATTATTTATTTTGCAATGAGTGTCCTTTACTCATTATAGCACCTTTGATAGAAATTCCTTCAGTCTGGGACTCTTCGGATTATTAAAAAATTCCTGGGGTGTGTTTTCTTCCATTATAACTCCTTCATCCATGAAAAGCACCTTCGTTCCTACTTCTCTGGCAAAGCCCATCTCATGGGTCACGACCACCATCGTCATACCGCTGTCTGCCAATCCCTTCATAACATCTAAAACCTCGCCGACCATCTCAGGGTCAAGCGCGGAAGTCGGCTCGTCAAAAAGCATTACTCTCGGATTCATGGCGAGGGAACGCACGATTGCCACTCTCTGCTTCTGTCCGCCCGAAAGCTGACTCGGATAGGCATCTGCCTTTTCCGTTAACCCCACTCTCTCCAAGAGCTTCAGCGCATTTTCTGAGGCTTCCTCCTTGCTCATCAGCCCCAGCTTAGCGGGAGCGAGCGTAATGTTATTCATAATCGTCAGATTATTGAATAGATTAAAATTCTGGAATACCATCCCTAAATGTTGCCTGACTTTATCTATATCGGTCTTCGAATCGGTAATATTAACTCCATCCACCCATATTTCTCCGCTGGTAGGAGTCTCCAGCAAATTCATGCAGCGCAGGAAGGTACTTTTTCCGGAGCCGGACGGCCCGATGACTACTACTTTTTCCCCTTGGTGCACGTGATAATTTACTCCTCTTAACACATGATTATCTTCAAATTTCTTATGCAGGTCCTTAACGGTTATCACTCTTACGCAGCCTCCTCTCAAATTTAGCGAGCAGAATTGTCAGTATTTTAATTACGATGAAGTAAATCACCGCCGCGCCTATCAGAGGCATGAACGCTTCGTAGGTTCTGGAAGCAATCTGATTCGCAACTCTAGTCAAATCGGTCAGGCTTACATAACCGACGATTGCCGTCTCCTTTAGCAACACGATAAATTCATTTCCAATCGGCGGAAGCACATTTTTCACCGCCTGAGGAATGATGATATATATCATCGTCTGCGCTTTCGACAAGCCGAGGGAACGCCCCGCCTCCATCTGGCCATTATCTACAGCAAGGATTCCCGCGCGCACGATTTCTGCCACGTAAGCGCCGCTGTTAATGCCGAAGGACAAGATTGCAACTAATACGCCGTTTTTACTATTTGCCATTATGATAAACCACATAATCATCAATTGGAGCACCGAGGGTGTTCCCCTGATGACATCTATATAAACATTGGCAAGCACTACCAATATCGATTTCTTCCCATTTCTTCTAACCGACAGCTTCATAAAAGCTAGAAGCGTACCGATGACCATACCCAATATCGCTGCAAAAAAAGCGATTTCCAACGTAACTCCCAATCCATTCAAATATAATTTCCACCGGTCTCCGGTGATAAATGCGGCTTCAAACATTACTGAAACCTTCTGGAACCATTCATGCATATCTTCTCTTTATCCTTTCCTATCGGATATTTTTCCCCAGTAACCCGTAACCCACTTTATATTTTAATGAGGATAGCGGAATATCCGCTATCCTCCAAATCACATAACATCTGCCATCCTGTCCGGTACATTAATTCTCTTCTATGTACTGACTTACTAAGGCATCAAATGTACCGTCGTCAATCAATTCCTGCAATGCAGTATTGACTTGCTCTACTAAAACGGTATCTCCCTTCGGCATAGCGATCGCATAATCCTCCGGTTCAAAGTTAAACTGCGCTCCGTCCACTGCCGTTACCTTACCTTCGAATTTGGATTCGAATACCATGGCGGGATTCTTGTCAATAATAACGCAGTCAAGTCTTCCGTTGACTAAATCGTTAACAGCGTCCACTGCCTTGTTATACTGGGAAACCGTAGCGTCCTCAATTTCCTCCGCGATAAAATCGCCGGTAGTTCCAAGCTGTACTCCAATAGCTTTGCCCTTTAAATCGTCTGCAGTTGCAATTGCTGAGCCTTCCGGCAAAATCACATACTGAACAGCCGTATAATAAGAATTGGAGAAATCCACACTGGCTTTTCTCTCGTCTGTTACCGTCATACCTGCGATAGATGCATCTATCTTGCTTCCGATGGAAGAAACAAGGGAAGCGAATTCCATATTGTCCACCTGAACCTCAACGCCCAGCTTCTCGCCGATTGCCTTGATCAACGCGATATCGAAGCCATCCGGTTCTCCGGCGTCATTCACATATTCGAAGGGCGGGAACTCTGCGTTCGTGCCTACATTTAGTACTCCATCCGCTAAAGCCTCTGATACTGCTGCTGTATCCTCTGCAGAAGTCTCCTCCTGCGTCGTTTCTTCTGTCTCTGCCTGCTCGGTCTGTGCCGTTTCTTCTGTCTCTGCCTGCTCGGTCTGCACCGTTTCCTCAGGAACTTCTTCCTGTACTGCACTTCCGCATGCGGTCAGAAGAGACATACTAAGTACTGCTGCCATCATTGCTGCTAACCATTTTTTCATAATATAAACTCACCTTTCCTGTAACCCGCAGACTCCTCACTGCGACTACAATTTCACTTTAACTATACGTCAGCATAGCATGTTCATCCCTTAAAATCAATAATTAATATACGTATTTCATGATTTTTTTGCATCTTTATACATAGGTTGGCAGCCTGAGAGGCATTTCCTCATCGATCCATACCGAAATCTTCTGTCCTCCTGCCGTAACGAGCAGTTCCTTGCCTTTATTCCTGCTGGTAAACAGATGTCCCGGTCTGATACTGTACTGTCCGGTATTGGACTGTTCCAATATCATGCGGGGAATAGTTACCTCGAAACCTTCTGCTTTCTTTTTCACGATACAGCTTCCTGCATAACGGAGCTTCTCCTCCCCGTCGCTGTGATATATCCTGATCGTTCTTAGAAGAAGGTAAATCAGCCATAGGATTCCCGCGGTACCTATTACACTTCCCACAGTGAAGGCCGCTGCCTTTATAACGGGTGCGCCGGTGTTTTTATCCTTTACTGTCTGTATTTCTGTTTCCCCCGCCATGGGTGCAGCCGCAAGGGACTCTCGCTTTTTTGTTTCCTCCTCCTTTTGAACCTTTGGAAGGTTCTTTGCCAAAGGCTTTGTAAGGTTTTTATCTTGAGGCGGCACTCCCTTTTTTATCGCTGTGTTAGAGGACCGGCTCCTGTTCTTCTCAGAGATTTCAACCGCTCTTGATCCGGTTTGCGGCTTTCCTTTTTCTTTATTCTCTCCGTTGCTTGTTTTATCTTCACTGTTCCCACCACCGTTGTTTTCGCTGTTTCCTCCGCCATTATTTCCTTCATTCCTATTATCCCCATTGTTTCCTGCCTCACCGCCTTTTTCCGCTTCTTCCTTTGGTTCCTCCGGCACTTCTTCCTTTGGCGTCTCCTGCGTTTCTTCCTTCGGTTCCTCCGGCAAGGTTTCTTCCGCTTTATTCTTTTGGATTATAAGTGTCTTTTCAGCGATATTCCCGCAGGCATCCCGAACCGCTACCGTAAGGCTCTTCTCTTCCCCCAGTTCTTTCTCTTCCTCTTCACCGATTTCCTTCTCGCTCTTTACCCCCCACGTTATTCCTCTGTCATAAGAATATGCCTTATCTGCCAAGCCGCTGCCTTCGCTTCCATCCGGCTGCATGTCCCTGGCACTTATTCTCACCATATTATCTTTACTGTCATAATAGGCACTTTCTATGATAGGAGCTGTAATATCTACTTTTTCTACGTATATGGACAGACTAAACTCTGAAGGATCGATGTCTTCATTGCTGACTTGCATCTTTACCGTATAGTTGCCATTCTCGCTCGCTGCTATGGAATTACCCTCCTTCTGCTTCACTCCATCCTTCTCCCATAGGAACCGAGGCTCCTCCCATTGGAGAAAGCCTCCTTTTTCCAGCTCCATGCAGGACGCCTTCAATTCCTTAGGCTCTGCAGTCCAGCCGCTGTTTCCGTTTGTAATGGATAGGATGGCATAGACAACCTTTTCTTCTCTCCCGCAGTTTCTCATATAATGCTCGATCGTGTCCTTTGTCTTTTGACAGCCAAGGGCATAGGCATCCGTACTCTTCTCATCTTTTCCACAACTTCTTTTGTAGGAGTCTATGCTTTTTTCCGTCTTCCCACAGCTATTCTGATAACTTTCTACCATCAGCTCCGTCTTGCCGCAGCCTAACGTCCATGCATCCACCGTCTGTTCTCCCTTGGTGCAGGCCAGACGATACCCCTCTATTGTGTCCTCGTTCTTGGTACACACCACTCTCTGGTAACTGTGAGACTTATTGAAGTGCTGGCAGGTCCAGCACATGTAGTGGTTCTCGCTGGTGCTTCCCGCTCCGCAGGCAGAATGGTTGTAGTGTCCGCTTATCTGCGCAAACTGCGTATTTCCATGATGGCTGCAATAGTCATTCTGCGTCCGAAGGATTTGCAGATTTCCCATGTAGATTATGATACAGTTCTCCGTAACATAGCAGGCATCGGTATGCTGATGGTATACCGGTTCATAACACGTGCCTCCGCTTCCTTCGCTACCGGAATGCACATGATAGACGGGAACTCCGTAGCAGCCGCCTCCCGTAACAGCCGTTCCGCTATGTACATGCCGTACCGGAATCGTATAGCATGCGCCCCCGGTCTGAGGACTTCCACTATGAACGTGGCAGACTTCCTCCTTGTAACAGCCGCCTCCCGTTAAGGAGTCTCCCGTATGGACATGGAAGATGGGAACAGTATAGCAGCCCCCTTCCTCTTCAGCGCTTCCCGTATGAACATGATTTACTGCCGCCTTGTAACAACCGGTTCCCTCTTTCGCATCGCCTTTATGTATGTGATGAATCTCCTTCATCACACTCTCCTTCTCCTCGGCTCTTACCTTATCTGGAGAAGTGCATAGCAGAACTGCCGCAAAAAAACATATACCAATTCCTAATCTCATATATCCTTTCATAATCTTTATTCCCTCCTGAGCCGCATCGGCTTATTTCTACATTAATTAACAGGCACAAAAAACCTATCTATGGGGGTTACTTTTCCAATAGATAGGTTCACAATGTTTATAATTTATCTCGCATATAGTTGTATAACAACTATAACATGGTGCACAGCCCGTCGTCCACTAAAACATAAATAAATATTTTATATGATAATATAGCTGCGGATTCGAAGCCTTCACATTCACACTCAAATCGCCGTTTCCAAATACGACGCCAAGGCCGTAGGCTGCCTGTAAAAGAAACACGAGTACAAGCGCGCTCGCCAGCATCGAATAACGATGGCTATCCTTTGCCTTCTCCGCCAGCAGAAACAGAAGAAGAACAGATGCAAACCACACGCCCCATATCATATCCGCCATATAGCGCTGCAAGATTCCTGCACCAGTCACGTCCACGATGCCCAGTGCCGCCGAAATCATCAAATTAGTCACCACGAAAGCGTAGATACCCTTCTGCTTCATCGCCGCTTTTCTCCTATTTATAAGCAGCAGTACCCACGTAACCGCGTTACAAGCAAGAATGCCGCCGTAGGTATATTCCGTATTCAGCTTTCCCATATAGGAGAGGGAAACTATCCGGTTGTCCTTCAAAAATGGAAAATCACTTCCCACAAACGAAGGTTGAAAGAAATAATGCCAAAGACCGAGAAGCGTCTGATGTATGTGAAAACTCCGTTTTGTCATGTCATTGCTGGTCAGACTATATGTAGCTCCAAAATCAAAAGGCGAACTGAACCGCGCCGCATTGTAATACATAATACCGACCGCTACCACGACATAGGGCATACAGATACATAGCGTGTCCCGAAGGGAGCCTTTTGAAAACAGCTTTCTCGTCTCCATGACCTCCTCCCAGAAAAGAGGAATCGCAAGAAAAGAAAACAAAAGCATCTGGGGGCGGCATCCTGCTACCAGTGCCATGCACAACGAGCCAAGCAGAAAGCAGGCCGCTCTTTTCCCCTCCTCTTCATATTTGCCCTTAAGCCATAGCCATAGTCCTCCTACGGTAAACATAGTCGCTGCCATAATAGGGGCATGGTATAAATCCGGCCGGATAGCTATCGTCAAATAGTTGCCGCACAATACCGTCATAACGCTAAGCAGCAGATACACTGCATAGGGAGTCCCGGTAAACCATCGCCTGATTACTTCTTTATATAGTGCAAACACTGTCAGTATAAAACCACAGTAGAACAGATATACCGCCATATAATTAGGAAAATGATGTCCCGTCAGCAAATAGCAGGGCAAGTAAAGGAGAAGCTCCGGCACCACGCCGAAATACACGTAATACTTTCCGTCAAAATAAGCATAATCCGCCCGATAATCGATGCCATTGGCCTGAAGATAAATCGTGTCATATGGATTCCTCACATTAAGAAGCTGTTCCGAAGGCTCTATATCCAGATAGAGCTGTCCCTTGGACAGTGCCTGCGCCAGTTCCTGATATTGCTTATGATGGGGCCACGGCGAAGCGATAGCTATCGGATTCACATGAACAATTTTCCATGTCAGAGCCATCAGTAAAAGTATTACTGCTGCCGTAATGAACGGCTGTATTTTCCCCACCGACCCCATGGAATATCTTCTCATCCCAAGGATGAGCAAGCCCACACCCAGAACAACAAGGACTCTTTCTATATGGAAGACAAAGGGAATATGTACATTAGCCGCAATCTCCTTTACCTTCACCACACTTCCAGACGAAACATGAAATTGTACAGTCACGCCGCTTATCTTGCCCGCAGGATAAATGGCATTATAGAAAGACCGCGGTGTCCCTACCGCTATCTGGTTTTCCGGCAAGGCATAGGGGTAATAATTGCCCTCGTCCGTAAGGCTCACCGTATAGGGAATCACTTCATCGTCTGAAAACTCCATATCGAAGAAAAGATTATGTACCTCCCGATTCACCTGCGATATGTACACCGTCAGCGTTCCCTCCTGCACGATGTATTCCTCCGTGCCTTCCTTCGTTCGCTCTCCGCCCTCTGTCACCATATTCTGAAAGACAATTTTCTCCCCATAAAATAAGCTCTTCCAAAAGGAAAAATTAAAGGCAAATATCTCCGCTGCCAAAGCAATGGCAATCAACCATATCAGGAGCACCAAGCCCTTACCCTCTAACTTCATTTCTACCTTCCTCCCTCATCCCTCAATGACCGAATAATCTTTTTAAATGCATTACTTCCTTCTTCAAGCTCTATTAAGCCTGTCTTCGAAGTCTGCCTAATCCTTCTGTCAAAGCACCGTACCCTACCTTAGTCATCTTACCAATCACCAGCGGTATCACAACCCCCGCCGCAATGTAAATCCATTTGGTCACATCCATGCCGTTCCATAGGTAAATATAATTAACATCCATTAAAAATGCTGCCTTATCAAAGTCCGCACACCATGGAGTGAAAACGGATAGAGCAAAAAATGTCCCCTTCACCAGAAAGAAGGCCAGAATATGATGCATCATAATCCCATAAGTATTCTTCCCGATTTGCCAGACCCCCTTCACTCTGGGCAGCAGAGGCGACAACATCTTCGATACCCGCAGCCAGAACGCAATCCCCGTGGCCATCGTCACAAAAGGAATGACAGGCCCGTTCGCGAAGCTCGCACACCATACCGTGCTATAGGCCAATCCCGCGCAGGAGAACACCACAATAAGCTGTATAACAAGTAAAATGGAAAAGTAAATGCCATTTGACAGCGTATCCTTTCGTTCCAGTTTTTTCTTATACAACTGCCCCAGCTCGAAAGCCGGAAGCATGAAGAGAATTCTTCCCGGAAATTTATAATATCCCCAGACATGCCCGCCGATGGCAAACCATACCGTCAGGATTCCTGCCAGAAGAACAGCGGCCGTAATCAAATATTCCTTGTTAAGGCGTATTGCGGTAAGAACCTTGCGCATACAGATGTTGATGACCTCCACAAGAAACAGCGCAGGAACGAACCATGCCGGAAAATTATAACCGAACTGATGTCCGGTCAGAAACGGATCGAGAAAAAGCGTCCTAAAGGTAATTCCATCTCCGATAATAAAGCCGAAATACTTAAGCGCCGCTGCTAAACAGCCGTAATAAAAATTCCACAAAAAATAAGGCACAAGCAGCCGCAGCGCCTTCCGCCTTATATATGCTCCCATATGTGCTTCATCATTTTCATCATAAAAGTAACCGGAAATAAACAGAAATACTGCCACATGGAAGGAATAGTACGGGAACAATCCTCCCAAATCGAATATAGGAAAGTCCGCATGTCCCGCCACGATCAAGATGATTCCTATCGCAGAAAGAATACGAAACGCATCATTTTCTCTTTTCTTCTCCATCCCTCTATCCTATCCCCTCTATTAATAACCTCTCAAACTCTTCTTCCGGCATCGGCTTAGCGAAATAAAAACCCTGAATCGTATTACAGCCCAGCTTCCTAAGGAATTCGTACTGCTCCTTAGTCTCTACTCCCTCCGCCGTTACTTCCATATGGAGAGCCTGCGCCAGCTCGATTACGCTGGTAATGATTTTCTGACCCTTAGGGTCGTCGAAATCATCCACAAAGCTCTTATCCAGCTTCAAAACATCGATAGGAATGGATTTGAGCATCATCAGAGAGGAATAGCCCGTTCCGAAATCGTCCATCAGTATGCTGAAGCCCATGGCGTGCAGCCTGTCGATAATCTGGCATAACGCTTCCTGATTTTCGAAAATAGCGCTTTCCGTCAGCTCAAGCTGCATATATTTCGCCGGCACCTTTGCCTCACCCACCATCTGTGCGTATTCCTCGATAAAGCTGTCGTTATACAGATGCCTTCTGGAAAGGTTAACGGAAATGGGAACCACTTTTTTTCCCGCCTCCAGCCATTCTTTCTGTTTTTTACATACTTCTGCAAATATATATTTATCCAAATAGCTGATAAAACCGTTCTTTTCGGCCAAGGGTATGAATTTGCCCGGCATGACGGTAGAGCCGTCTGCCTTCCTCCACCGGACTAAGGCCTCCGCTCCTACCAGCTTTTCCGTCGTCACACCATACTTAGGCTGGTAATAAACGACGAATTCCTCATGCTGTAAGGCAAGCTTCATCTGATCCTCCAACAGCTTCTCCTGCAGCATCCTTTGTCTGAAATCATCATCGTAAAAAGCGTACTGCACATCATCCTGCCCTTTTATGGAGGAGTGAGCCATGGTCGCATAGTTCATCATGTGCTGGGAATCCTCTGTCTTGTCCTTCACGATATAAATGCCGAAGGAAACCTTCAATATATAACCATCTATTGTCTCGGGGCGGTTCTTCTGCAGAGCGTCTATAAAACTCTTAATACGCCCGTCCAGCTCTTCTCTGCTGTCAAAGTACCAAAGTGCCACAAACTTGTCAGCTATACGCCTTGCATAAATCTCCTTTTCCTTGCTGTACTTTTTGCACATCTGCCATATGTAACGCAAGGTATCATTCCCTTCCTCATAGCCGAATAATTCGTTGATTATCTTGAACTGCTCCACATCCATTACGATGTACGCCGCATTCGCATTCGTCTCCTTCAATCGGTTCTTGACTTCCGCACTGAAGCGCGCGAAGGAATATCCGCCGGTCACATTGTCTACATACAAAATATTGGACAGTTCCTTTTTCTTCTTCTGCTCCGTCTTTATGATGTATAATATAAAGAAGGCGAAAGTGGTCCCCAGCACCCCGCAAAGCGCATAAGTAAGAAACATGATAAAATCCCTGGTGGAATCCATTACACCGGCCGGAACCACGTTCAGAACATACCAGTTCTTAATCTGAAGCGGCGAATAATACATATATTTATCTATCTTATTATGAAACCAGATATATCCGCTCTGTTCGTTATCCAGATCCATGTGCATCTTATTTACCGCTTCCGCATTGGAATCGGAGACCGCACTTAACGCCTCATATATATTGTTGTATCCCCTAAATCCAGTAGAATTGGAGGTGTTCATTACAATATCACCACCCTTTTCTATGACATAGGAATATCCTTCTCCATCAAAAATAGACACAGTAAACAGATTCTGTATCTCTGCAATTCTATGCGTAGTAAAAACTACCGCACATACACTTTCGTCCTCATAAATCGGCATGCTGAATACGACGATATCCTCTCCGTTGTCCTTATCCTGAAGCTTTCCCGATATTCCCCTTTTTCCCTTCATACTGTCCTTAAAAAATTCTCTGTCGCCCAGATTCAGCTTCTTTTTATCCGTAGTATAAGCTTGTCCATCAGGCATAACGATTCCCATCCGCTTTACGGGATAGCGCTTAACCACCTTATCAAGCTCCTTGACCGCCGCTTCGGGATCAAATCCGCTCTTTACCGAGAGCCTGTCAGAAACTTCTTCTAACAGAATGAATTCTCCCTCTACCTCCTTATTCAGTATGACCACGCTCTGCTCGGAGGTTTCCTTTAAAACATCTATGATTTCATCATTTAACTCTTTTTCCAGTATATTTACATAAAACAATAAGATACCGAACAAAACACTGCAAAGGAATATGCCCGTAAACAGCCTTTTCCAAATTTTCATAAACTTTTTCATATGTAGTGTTTCCTCCGCACGGTGCCGGCTTTCTCTGCTACAGATTGAGCTGCAATATTTACAATATTACCATACATTATCACACCGCACAAGAAGACAAAAATAGAAGTATTTCTAAAAAACTAAATTACAAAAAAACGCAAAAAAAGTCCTATTATTTCAGTGAGGCATCAATAAAGTCAGATAATAGCGTATATAACTAAAAAACAGATACCTATTTAAAATTTATATACTTTTTCCCAAATCCCCTTGCAGATAAACTGATTATAAAAGCTGTAATTCTACAATCGGAAAGGATAACTGATGATAAAATGAAAAAAACAACAATGACAATCAAATCTCAATTGATTCTCGGCTTCCTATGTCCAATCCTCTTTATTATAATCGTAGGCGCCATTTCCTATCAAAGGGCCTCCTCAGGCATGATCGATAATTATAAGACCTCCGCGCTCTCCACCGTAGAGATGTCCATGGCTTGTCTGGACCAGGCATTCAAGCCGCTCGTTACCTCAGCGATCAATCTGGGCGGGGATACGCAGATACTGAATTATGGAATGGGTGCCTATGATAAAAAAACCTCCCAGGTAAATACCGTATCCAAGGAAATCTCTGCTAAACTCTTCGCGGTTCAAGCTACGGATGAGTTCGTGCATAATATACATATCATCCCCTTCGGCTCTCAGAATATTATCACCACAGAAAACATGCAAAGCGGCAGCGGACGCACCCCCTTCATCTCCCAGATAGAAGACGCCGACTCAGAAAGTGCCATCCTTTCCGAGCAGGGTATCATCTGGGGCGGCCTTCACGCACTCACCGATGAGAAGCTGAAGCTTTCTTCTGAAGGTTATTTCATGTACTGCGGTTTTCGTCTCGGAACGGGCACAAACAGCGGCCTTCTTCTCATCGATGCAGACAGTAAAAGCATCCTGGCTCTGATGGAGAAGATGGACTTCGGACCGGAAAGTCAGATCATATTTCGTTCCCCCGACGGGCGTTCCCTCAATCTCGGTGCTCAGTACGAAACAGAGAGCGCTTCCTTCTATGAGGAAGCATTAAGCAATATGGATGCCGGAAGTTCCTTTACCGCAGATGTGAACCATAACAGCACCGATTTCTTTTTTATCATGAAAAAAAGTTCTCTTACAGGAAGTACCCTTTCTGTCATGATTCCTAAAGATACCGTTACGACTAAAGCGGACAGTA
This sequence comes from Bacillota bacterium, assembly GCA_023412855.1. Lineage (GTDB taxonomy): Bacteria > Bacillota > Clostridia > Lachnospirales > Lachnospiraceae > Kineothrix. The sequence goes on from JAEZRJ010000078.1 coordinate 23,893, forward strand.
TTAAAAACCTGACCGTTTTCATGGTACTTCTGGCCTCAGCCGTGGCATTTATTATCGGCCTTATCATCATCGTCAACATCTCCGCCAATATCACAAGAAGTGTAAAGCAATTAAATGAGGTTGCCTCCGGCAACTTAAGCATCTCCTCATATAAAAGCAGAAGAGATGAGTTCGGGAAAATCCAGTCTGCCATCGCCGGTACTGTGACTAACACCAGACAACTGATAGAAGCCGTACTTTCCACCATCGGACAGGTATCCTCCTCCTCAGAGGAAATCGGTGAAGCAGTGGACGAATTTTCCCTTATGACGGAGAAAATGGGCTCTGAAATGGAAGAAATCAGCACGAACATCGACGACGAAGCAGGTGAGATCTCCACTTGTCACACTCAGATGGACGACTTGTCCTCCCACATCAAGACGGTAAATAAAAATACAGGGGAGGTATCAGGGTATATCGAAGATACCAGAGATTCCATCCGTCAAGGAATGGATTCTATGGACCGGATCATCGAGCATTCGAAATCAACCTATGACGTGACTGCCCACGTGAGGCAGCAGGTAGACTTGCTGGCAAAGAGGCTTAATGATATGGAAGGGTTCGTGGACAGCATCAAAGGCATCGCCGGACAGACGAGAATGCTCTCCTTAAACGCTACTATTGAGGCTGCCCGCGTAGGACAGGAAGGTGCAGGCTTTGGTGTCGTTGCAGAACAAATACGCAAGCTTTCCGACGAATCTGCCATTGCGGCCTCCGACATCCATACGCTGATCTCAGAAGTACAAAGCTACGCCTCCTCGGCAGCAGAGACCGTACAGTCCGCAGAAAATATCGTAACCTTACAGGAAAATGCCGTTCAAGATACCTTTTCCCTTTTCCACTGCATCAGCGGCAATATGGAAAAATTTATTACTAATATCGAAGAGGTATCCTCCCATATGGAAGACATAGATAAAAAGCGCCATATCGTCGCCCATTCCATGGATCGCATTTTGGAGTCCTCCCAGGAATCGGTTTCGTCAGGTGCCCAGATCAGACAGTCCCTCTCCGATCAGGCCGCTTGTTCCAGGCGCCTGTCGGATACTGCGGACAGCCTGACTCTTCATATCAAAGAACTGGAAGATTCCATTGCATCCTTCCGCTTATAAGGACTTCCGTTAATTTTTGATCTGTCTTCCTTCTATATCCATATGATAATGATCCTTGTATATGAGCTGAGAAACCGGTACGAATTCGTAACCCTGGTTTTTCAGCTCCTTTATTAATCTGTCCAATGATTCCGCCGTATACTTTGCCCCGTTATGAAACAAAATAATGCTGCCATTTCCCAAATGGCCGTTTTGCGTAACTTCTTTAATAATTGCGTCTGTACCGTAATCCTTCCAGTCGAGGCTATCCACATCCCATTGAATGGAATAGTAGCCGCACTTCGCCGCGCTGCTTATAACGTTATTATTGTAATCTCCGTAGGGCGGGCGGAACAGATTCATTTCATAGCCGGTAAGCTCTTGAACCTTTTTGTGCGCTTCCATGATTTCCTCCGTGCACTGATCCCCGGATAGCTGAGACATATTCTTATGGCTCTCACTATGATTTCCCAGGTCGTGCCCTGCCGCCAGAATCGCTTTTACATCGTCAGGATAAGCTTCTACCCAGCCACCCGTCATAAAGAAGGTGGCGTAAATGCCATACTTTTCTAAAATCTCCAATATTTTTTCCGTATCTTCATTCCCCCATGCTGCATCAAAGGAAAGAGCGAGCTGTTTCTTCTGCGTTTCCACACAGTAAATAGGAAGCTCTCTTCCATTCACGCTGCTGCTGACCGTGACGGAGCCGGGCAGAACTGCCGCTGCTCCTTTTATGATAGCCAGTGTAGCCAGCACAAAAACTGCCGCCTCCACCCCTTTTATAATCAGCATATTTCTATACGCTTCTTCCGATTGTCCCTCTTCCCGCTTCGGAAGTATCTCCCATATTTTCTTTTTGATTCGTTCCACATATCGCTTCATACGCACAAACACCCGGCATAACTGTTGTTACAGTATATGCCGGGCATAGGTTGTCATATGTTTTTTACTCACTATGAGTGTTCTTTACTCATTGACATGCAGCAAATGATGAGACTTCTCCGATAGCGGTTTCCCTAAAAATTCCGCATACAGCTGCTGTATGGTAGGATTCTCATGAGAATACCTGATGCTCCTTTCCTCATCCAACTCATATAGCTTGGCAGAACGCTGCGGTGCCATCTTTACGTCCTCCCAAATGGGCTGTCCGCCGCCGCCTACGCATCCGCCGGGACAAGCCATGACCTCTACGAAATCGTATTCCGCCCTTTTTTCCAGAATATCATCCATCAGAAGTCTTGCATTCTTAAGCCCGCTTACCGTACAGGTCCGGACCATGGTTCCATCCACATAATAATCTGCATCCTTGCGTCCCTTTCCGCCACGTACCTCGCTAAAGCCTGCAGGGTCGGGATTGCTTCCTGTCAAGGCAAATACCGCCGTCCGAAGAGCGGCTTCCATTACACCTCCGGTAGTTCCGAAGAGAACGCCGGCCCCCGTATTCTCCGAAAGCGGGGAATCGAACTCCACCTCATCTAACAGTTCCGGTTTGATATGCTCTGCCGTAATCAGACGCACCAGTTCTCTGGTCGTCAGCACAATATCAACATCAGGCCCGGTTCCTGTCACATCCATTGCGGGTATCGCCGCCTCTCCTTTTTTGGCAACACAGGGCATAACAGAAATACAGCATATCTTATCCGGAGAAATATTCAGCTTCTGTGCAAAATAGGTCTTCGCCACCGCACCGAACATTTGCTGGGGCGATTTGGCGGTAGAAAGTCTGCCTGCCGCCTGAGGATATTGGCTATTCATAAAGCGTACCCAGGCCGGACAACAGGAAGTGAACATAGGCATCCCGCTTTCCTTGATTTCCGGCAGTCTCTTCAGCAACTCATTGGCTTCCTCCATAATGGTCAGGTCTGCAGCAAAGTTGGTATCGAATACATAATCGAAGCCCACTTGTTTCAAGGCTGCCGCCATTCTCTTCTCTGTTGCCACATTCTCCGTCAGTCCAAGCGACTCGCCCCATGCGGTACGCACTGCGGGGGCAACCTGAACTATTGTAATTTTCTCAGGATCGGCCAAGACATCGAACACCTTAGGAATGTCATTGCGCTCTCTAAGTGCACCGGTAGGACAATGGGAGATACACTGACCGCACATACTGCAGTCGGTATCCTCGATATTGCGATGGCCGGATACATCAACCGTAGTACGGGAACCGGTATTCTGCACATCCCAAATGTGTAAATCCTGAACCTTATCGCATACTTGCACGCAGCGCATACATTTGATACACTTCTTAAAGTCTCTGATCAGAGGATAATCCTGATTCCAAGGCGCATCCTCCACCACCTTCGGATAGGAGATTTCAGTGAGGCCCAGATCGTTAGCCATCTTCTGAAGGTTACAATTGCCGCTTCTGACGCAGGTCGCACAATGGCAATCGTGCTGGGAAAGAACCAGCTCCACATTGATGCTTCTGACTGCACGCACTTTGGGGGAGTTGGTGTAAATTACCATTCCCTCCTCTACCGCATTATTACAGGAGGTGATCAGCTTTTCTTTCCCTCGCATTTCTACCACGCACACCTTACAAGCACTGATTTCATTAATCCCCTCCAGATAACACAGATGAGGAATCATGATTCCTGCATGGGCCGCTGCTTTCATGATAGTAGTTCCTTCTTCTACACAAATATCCCGATTGTCAATTTTTAAATTTACCATATCGCAGCACGGCCTCCTTTTAAATTCCCATATCCGTAATGATCACAGCGCAGGCATCTGCCTGCCTCTTGCGCCGCTTCCTGCTCGGTCATGGTACATTCTATTTCATCGAAATCATTCTTTCGTTTGCCCGCTTCACGCTCCCTCAAATTGATTCTGCCGCAAGGCTCCTTATCCTCATAATTTACCTGAGGGATTTCTACATCGCAGCTAATGATGTGGTGATAGCCCAAATATTCGTCGATATTAGCTGCGGCAACCTTGCCTGCCGCAATGGCCCGGATAACAGTGGCAGGACCGGTCACACAGTCACCACCCGCAAAAACGCCGGGAATCTCATGGAATCCGCTTTCGCTCAAGGCGTCGATAACTCCTCTTTTTACCGGAACTCCCGATTCCTGGAAATGGTGGGATTCGATTCCCTGACCTACGGCAACTACCACAATATCACAGGGTATCCTCTCCAATTCTCTATCGGCTCGTACCGGACGGGCACGTCCCCATGCATCAATAGGGCCTATAATCTGAGGTTCAATCCAGACAGCGGTGACTTTTCCTTCGGCGTCCGCTTCGATTTTGATAGGCGCATTAAGGGAGTAAAGCTCAGCTCCTTCTGCTATGGCTCCCTCCACCTCTTCGGGAAGAGCCGTCATATCCTCCTGCCTTCTGCGATAAGCAATGCCTACCTGCGCAGCGCCAAGGCGGATAGCTGAACGGGTGCAGTCCATGGCGACATTACCGCCACCTACAATAATGACCCGCTTCCCGGTAAAATCAGGAGGATTGTTCTCGCCGATGCTTCTAAGCATTTCTACCGCGGAAATTACACCTTCCGAATCTTCTCCTTCAATGCCCATTTTTTTATCGACATGCGCACCGATTGCAATATATACGGCGTCGTATTGTTTCCGCAGCCTATCTAATGAGATATCGTCTTCTTTTTTACCAACCTTTTTCTCCGTATGTACTTCTACTCCCGTAGACAGAATCGCTTCGATATCTTCATCAAGACGCACTCTCGGGAATCTATAGTTCGGAATACCATACCGCAGCATACCTCCCAGCTTTTCCTTTTCTTCATACACTACGGCGTGATGCCCCATGAGTTCCAGATAATAGGCTGCCGATAGTCCTCCGGGGCCTCCTCCTATGATGGCTACTTTTTTGCCGGTGGAGGGCGCTTTTTCAGGAACAGGTACGGTGTTGGCACGGGCGTTGTCCACTGCCATGCGCTTCATGCCACGGATATTCACGGAACTGTCGATCATATTACGGCGGCAGCGGGCTTCACAAGGATGCTCACATATCAATGCACAAGCGGTAGGGAAAGGATTGTCCTTACGAATCAGTGTTACCGCATCCGCATATCTCTTTTCCCCTACCAGCGCGATATATCCGGGTACATCCACGCCGGCCGGACACAGCGCCACGCACGGAACGGGCTGTGTAATCCCGTAAGAGCATTTCCCATGCTCAATGTGATAGACATAGTCTTCGCGGAAGCCTTTTAAACCCGCTAATACCATGACTGCTGCCTCATAACCTATAGCACAATCAGCGGAGTCGGCAATACTGCTCGCCGTCCTTAACATTAAATCCAACGTGGCTAATGTGGCTCGATTTTCCAGCACATCTTCTAACATCTTTGAAAGCTGCAGCAGCCCTACGCGGCAGGGAACACATTTCCCGCAGGTCTGGGCATGGCATACTCTCAAAAAAGATAGCTGTAAATCCACCGGGCATAATCCCGGAGGGCTGGCGACAATATGTCTTTCCAGATCTTTATACAGCCGTTCTACAGTAAGCTGGGCCTGATTGGGGGTACTAATTCTTAATCGACTCATCCTTTCTCCTCTCTGAGTTAAAACAAATTTCCTTTGTTTATACTTGTACAAAATAACCATAAGGTTTGTACTTACCTATATATTAATTATAATTAAGTCACAAAAAAACTGCCTTGTCAACACATCTCGACACTTTTCTCTTTTATTATCCGTCAAATGTTACAATTCCGCCTTCGGCTTCGTGCAAACAATTCATACGCAAAAATCCCCGGCATAACTTTTACAGTATATGCCGGGGGTTGACTGTCATATGTTTCCTATCCGTTTATTAGATTAAGTATACCTTGAAGGCTTTGGTTCGCCTGTGCCAGCACGGACTGCCCCACCTGAGATAAAATATTGTCGTTTGACAGCTTGACCATTTCCTTTGCCATATCGGTATCTCTGATGCGGGATTCCGCTGCAACGGTGTTTTCAATCACATTTCTCTGGTTGGAGACCGTATGCTCCTGGCGGTTTTGCTGCGCACCGATTTTGCTGCGGTTACTCAGGACCTTCTCTAACGCTCCCTTGGCCAGATTTATGGCATGGCCTGCACCATCTGCAGTGGATACATCCGCATTCTTCAGGCCCAGTACCTCCGCATTCATCTCGTCGATTTCCAGCCACATGCCATCTCCTTCTTCATTGCCCGACTGAATCCAGATTCTATATTTTTCGCCATGGGTCGTGGCAGGAGATTTACTCATCGTTATGTCGTCTATATCTATATTCGTATCGTCCTTCGTGGCTACGATTCCATAAGTAAAACTATGGGACACGGAACCTCCTGAGCTAAGCGTATCTTTCCATTGCAGGCTGATTCCCAAATCCGCATTATTCGTAGTCGTTCCCAGCGCTGAGTCGATGGCAGCCGCATTATCATAATATGGCCAGTCGTCAATGCTCGCATAAAAGCCTACCGCTATGAGGTCAGGCTTATCGTCGAAGGTAAGCTTCTCCGAAAAAGATAGGGCATTGTCCACATCCACGATAGAAATGCTGTCAGGAACACTTGTATTAATTTTTGAAGAAGAAGCCCCGGAAAGGGTAGCTCCGGTTGGGGAATAAATAGAATATCCCCCTATTCGCGCTCCATTCGCGAAATAGCCCTCACATCTGTCGTTATTATTATAGGCCGTATCCGCATGAAACATAAATTGGATTTCTGCATCCGTGCCAGCGGAATTATTTGTAAACTCATAGGATATTTTATAGTTCTTATAATTCGTGTCGGATTCATCCAAGACTACCTTTTGTGTTATCGTCATCGAAAAACCATCCGCCGCCGTATAATCAAAGTCTCTCGACCACGTTTGCGCCGCCGTATCGTAATTGTAGCCGGATATGGGCAGACCGGACAGATTTATTTCCCTCGTCGTCGTATTGCCCGGAGTAAGCTCATAGCTTAACCGAAAGCTGGAGCTGGAAGTGCTTCCTTGTCCGTATATCAGATTAAAGATCTTTCCATACGCCCCCGAACCCGTATTGTTTACAATAGCCTGCAATCCCAGATGGTTCGCATTGCTGGAGAAATCAAAAGGCATTGTTCCCAGGCTCATATCAAAAAGCGTAAAATCTGATAACGGAATCTCACTCTCGATAAGAGGCGTGCCGTCCGCATTATGTAAAATTGTATCTGTCCCCCTGAAAACAGGTGTCTCGTTAAAGGATGTACTATCTCCCACTCTATCTATTTCACTGAGTATCTGATTGATTTCCTGCTGTATGAACTTTCTTTCCTCTTGCGTATTCGTTCCGTTTGCAGATTTAACGGACAACTCGGTGACCCGGTGGAGCATGGCTGTAACCTCCGAAAGCGCTCCGTCTGCTACTTGACAGAGGGAGATTCCCTCCTGCGTATTGGCGACACCCTGCTCAAGCCCTCTGATCTGCCTGCGCATCTTCTCCGAAATGGACAAACCGGCGGCATCATCGGCGGCACGGTTGATTTTATATCCAGAGGACAATTTCTCTGATGTTTTTGCTTTGCTTTCCGTATTCACGTTTAATTGCCGCTGTGCGTTGAGAGCAACTAAATTATGAGCAACAACATTCATAAAAATTACCTTGACCTTTCAATACTTGCAAATAATCACTTCATCTTTCGTATAGTCGTATATGACTTAATTCCTTAGCGGCTTTTTTGTGCTGCACTGTATTTCTCAGAAATACGCACCAGCAGCTCTACGATCTTCTCCATAGATTCCACGCAAATATATTCATACTTGCCATGGAAATTATGCCCGCCCGTACAGAGATTGGGACAGGGAAGTCCCATAAAGGAAAGCCTTGCGCCGTCGGTTCCGCCTCGAATCGGAATGACGATAGGCGTTACACCAATTTCCTCCATGGCGGCTTCGGCGTTATCTACCAAATGCATATTATTCTCTATAATTTCTTTCATGTTATAATAGGAATCCTTTAAGTCAATAGCTACGGTACCTTCCCCGTATTTCTCGTTCAAAAAGCGCCCTATTCTAAGAAAATTTTCCTTTTTCTGTTCAAATTTTTCTTTGTCATGATCGCGGATAATGTATTCGGAAATCGCCTCCTCCACATTTCCCATTAACGAATCCAAGTGATAAAAACCCTCGTACTTCTCCGTATACATAGGATTCTGAAATACAGGAAGCATAGCTTGAAATTCCTGTAAAATAAGCAGAGCGTTGATCATCTTGTTCTTAGCATCTCCGGGATGGACGCTCCGGCCATATGCAGTCACCTTAGCCCCTGCCGCATTGAAGTTCTCGTATTCCAGTTCTCCCAGCCTGCCGCCGTCCACCGTATAGGCATAATCGGCTCCGAATAAGTCCACATCGAAATAATCAGCGCCTGCCCCCACTTCCTCGTCCGGAGTAAAACCGATTCTCAGTTTTCCATGAGTGATCTGAGGATGTGACAAAAGGTACTGCGCCATAGCCATGATTTCTGCAATTCCTGCTTTATCATCGGCTCCTAACAGGGTAGTCCCGTCCGTCACGATCAAGCTTTTTCCAATGTAATAAGAAAGCTCGGGAAAATCCTTCACACGCATCGCTATGTTCTTCTCCCCGTTCAGCACAATGTCGCCGCCATCATAGACTTCTACGATGCGTGGCTTTACTTCCGCTCCCGTCACTGCAGGAGACGTATCCATATGGGCGATAAACCCCAGAACCGGAGCGCTCTCCAAGCCCTTCGACGAGGGAATGGACGCATATACATAGCAATGTTCTTTATCCAGGGTTATTTCCTCTGCACCCATTTCTTCGAGTTGCTCCACCAGCAGCTTTGCCAAATCGAACTGCTTTGCCGTAGAGGGAGTAGACGTGCTCCCGTCTTCAGACTGGGTATCTATTCGTACATACTTCAAAAAGTTATCTATTACCGCCGACATGCCACACTCCTTAGGTCAATTTCTTATTTTACGTAGGTCTTAAGCTCCTGCGCCAGCTCGTGTATCGATTCCAGCATACGCCTGCATTCTACCATCTGGCCCACAGACTCCTCGGCAGACTTCACGCCCTCTTCCGAAGATGCAGCCACTTCTTCTCCCGTCGCCGAAAGCTGGGAGATATTGTCGGAAATCACTCCGGTAGCCTGCATAATGTCTTCCATCGTCTGTTCCAGGTTATTGATACTGCCTGCAAGTTCTATTACTTCATCGTTGATCGTCTCGAATTTCTCCTTCGTGACCTCTATCATCTTCGTCTGTTCATTAATGAAACCTACGGAATGATCCAAACTTTCGGACGCGCTTCTGGCATCCTCTATCAGCTCGGAAATAATTCCTGTAATCCGCTCCGTCGCACCCTTCGTCTGATCGGAAAGCTGTCTGATTTCATCCGCTACCACAGCGAAGCCCTTACCCGCTTCTCCCGCTCTCGCAGCTTCTATGGAAGCATTTAAGGCAAGCAGGTTAGTCTGAGAGGAAATATTCATGATATCTCCAACGATATGCTTCACTTCATCCACGCTGGACGTCAGTCGGGCTGTGGCGCTTACCGTCTGACGGCTCGCTTCCTCCACTCCCTTAGCCTGTTCCTTCAGGCTGTTGACGAGGTTCACACCCTCTGCAACGTTTTCTGAAGTAGTAAGGGATACCTCTGCAATTTTGGATGTTTCTTTACCTGCCGAGTCCGCACTCTCCTGGATGTTGGAGCACATCGCTGCCTGCTCTTGAATAGACTGTGCCGTGCTCTCTGTGCTTTCCGCAATATTCTGCATCGCAGAGCTATTGGAATTCACGCTTTCCTGAAGGAGCTTCAGCAATTCATTGGCGCGCTCAAAGTCCTTTCCTATATTATCCGCAGTCTGAACCATTTTATCCGCTGCCTTCGCCTGATCGTCGACTACTGAATTGATGCTGTCCAGCTTTTCTTCGTTAAACTGCTGTATCAACTTCAAAGACACATAGGCTGTTGCACATATGAGAAGCGATATTCCCCATCGGATAACGCTATCTTCCCATATCAGACTTCCGGCCGCTGCATCCTCTATGGTCCATATTGCGTTGCCAATGATTATACCTACCGTACCTGCCACTGCGAACCGTACGTTCAAATACATCATTGCCGCTATGATCATAGGAAAGGCATATATGTAAGTCGCAGGAAAGGTGCTTACGGACATGAGTACCACAAAAGCAAGTGCTCCCGAACCAGTCAATACGGAACCGCATATCCTTCTTCCCTTACAAATTATAAAGCCCACAATGCTGACTATTAACAGAATTATCGGCGTAAACAATCCAACGTAATCGTTAAGCTGCGCGTCCGCCCCTCTCGCATTACTTAGCATGGATATTGCACTAAAAATAAGCGTACATGCTATAATTACAAAAACCTTCTTATCAATTCTTAAATATTGTTCTCTCGTCATTCACTCATCCTCCACCATTACTATTACAAGTATATATCCATCAAATAACCGGCCTGAGTACACAGGATAAACTTTCAGATGTGATATGGGGAAAACGCAGGTGCAGCAGGGCTGCGTCGAGGCCTTTCACATATTGCAGCTGGAAGTTTAAACAAGTAATCGGTCCAGCTAATTTGTGGATGATATACCAAGACACTTCCTCTAAATAATATAACACTACATAGAAAAAATTTAAAGGAAAATTTCCTATTTATCGTATATTTCGTCTTTTTTCTTCCCTATTTTTCATTTTTCATATTTGGAAAGTTTTTGTGTACAAATATTCACTTTTCATATATAATATAGATGCAAATTGATAAGGCTTTAATACAGAGGGAGCAACCGTCATTTATATGGATTCTTTCGCGACATATTCAATTCGTTTATGTTTCATACGCGGAGAATTGAAATGGCAAGATTTTTATTGTACCGGGTGCGGTTACAGTAAAAGTCTTTTTTATCTTGCCTCTTCTCCGATATAAGGCACTACTAAAAACCATTGTAATTAAATTGAAATTACGTACTTTTAAGGAGGTATTATTTATGGGCAGCGACCCTGTCGCCCGAACGATCACTTTACAACTTTTATTTCTAGTATTTTTAACACTGGTAAACGCGTTTTTCGCGGGCGCCGAGATGGCGGTAGTTTCCGTCAACAAGAACAAAATCAAGCGGCTCGCCGGCGGGGGCAGCAAAAAGGCGGCTTTGATACTCCGCCTTTCGGAGAATTCCACCAACTTTTTATCCACCATCCAGGTGGCGATAACGTTCGCAGGCTTTTTCTCCAGTGCATCTGCAGCGACGGGTATTTCTCAGATACTCGCGGGCAAAATGGAGGAACTTAGCATTCCTTATAGCGGAACAGTTGCTGTGGTGGCAGTCACATTGATTTTATCTTACTTCACACTGGTCTTCGGAGAACTGGTACCGAAGAGGGTGGCATTGCAGAAGGCGGAGAGCTTCAGCCTTTTCTGCGTAACTCCTATTTATTATGTATCCATTGCCTTGGCACCGTTTATCAAGCTGCTTTCCTTATCCACCAATGGGTTTCTTCATCTCATAGGTATGAAGTCCGCTTCTCTCGAGGAGGAAGTATCCGAGGAGGAAATAAAGTCTCTTTTGGAAACCGGGCAGGAAACGGGAGTTTTCAATGATATCGAGAAGGAAATGATCACTTCAATTTTTTCCTTCGATGATAAGAAAGCGAAGGAAGTGATGACTCCAAGGCAGGATATGATTGCAATAGATATTTCCAAGTACCGGGATGAATATTTGGACACCATATTACAGAGCAGACGCTCACGTATTCCTGTCTACGACAAGAACATGGATACCATCATCGGAATTCTTTCCGTAAAGGACTTCATGATCAAGGCAAAGGAGCAATCCTTTACCAATGTAGATATAAGGGCGCTTTTGCAGAAGCCCTATTTCGTTCCGGAGAATCAGAAGATCGACAAACTTTTTCAGGAAATGCAGAAAAGTAAAATTCATATGGCCGTTTTAGTGGATGAATACGGCGGCGTATCGGGTCTCGTAACTTTGGAAGACCTGATCGAAGAAATTGTCGGCGATATTTGGGAAGAATATGAAGAAGCGGATACGGGCATTGTGGAGCTTTCTTCCGGCGCATACCACATTCCCGGCAGCATGCTCATTTATGATTTAAACGAAGAACTGCATCTTCACCTTACGAGCAACTGCGACACTCTATCCGGTTATTTGATCGAGCAGCTGGGGTATATCCCCGAGGAAACACAGCTTCCGCTTACTCTTAAGACGCCGGAAGCAAACTTTTCCATCACGGAGTTAAAAGATCGTGTCATTACTTCTGCTACGGCAGAAATAATAAATAAACAAAAGGAGAACGAATCATGAATTTTATTATTGAAGGAATTATGTCTGTAACATGGCAGCAAATTGTTATGTACTGCGTTGGCTTTTTGCTGATCTGGCTCGCTATAAAAAAGGAATACGAGCCGTCCCTGCTTTTACCTATGGGCTTTGGTGCCATCCTCGTTAACCTTCCCGCTTCCGGTGTAATCAATCAGGTGCTCGAAGGTGTAGGTGAGACTAACGGTATTATCCAGTGGTTATTTGAAACCGGAATTGAAGCTTCCGAAGCGCTGCCGATCCTGCTCTTCATCGGTATCGGAGCTATGATCGACTTCGGTCCTCTGCTTTCCAAGCCTATTATGTTCTTATTCGGCGCTGCCGCACAGTTCGGTATTTTTGGCGCTATCCTCCTGGCGACTCTTCTCGGATTCGACTTGAAGGATGCTGCTTCTATCGGTATCATCGGCGCAGCTGACGGCCCTACGTCAATTTTAGTATCCCAGATACTACATTCCAAATATATCGGTGCCATAGCCGTGGCCGCTTACTCCTATATGGCCCTCGTACCGATCGTTCAACCTTTTGCTATCAAGCTCGTTACAACGAAGAAAGAACGCCGTATCCGTATGGAGTACAAGCCTTCTCAGGTTTCTAAATCCATGCGTATCGCATTCCCTATCATCGTTACCGTTATTGTTGGTTTCATCGCTCCTTCTTCCGTTTCGCTCGTTGGTTTCCTTATGTTCGGTAACCTGATTCGCGAATGCGGTGTGCTCGGTACGATGTCCGATACGGCACAGAATTCTCTTGCTAACTTGATTACACTTTTACTCGGCATCACAATCTCCTTCAGTATGCAGGCTGCTGCTTTCGTAAACATAGACACCCTGAAGGTTATGTTGATCGGTCTTATCGCATTCGTGCTCGACACCATGGGCGGTGTGCTTTTTGCAAAATTCATCAATCTCTTCATACCTCACAACAAAATCAATCCTATGGTTGGTGCGGCAGGTATCTCCGCATTCCCTATGTCTTCACGTGTTGTGCAGAAGATGGCCATGAAAGAAGATCCGGGCAACGTTCTTATCATGCAGGCTGCGGGTGCTAACGTATCCGGACAGATTGCTTCCGTTATTGCCGGCGGACTTGTTATTAACCTTGTAACCAACTACTTGAAGTAAGGAGGAACTTATTATGACGAACAACGTAATAATTGCTTTGGAAATTATGGGAAAAGGAATGGCTGGCATTTTCATTACAACCCTTATCATCATCGGTATTGCCATGCTTCTTTCCAAGCTCACTGCTGGAAGCAGTAAAAAAAGCAAAGAAGAGAACTAAATCATATCATGAAAGATTTGAAGGAAGGGCGCTGAGCGCCCTTCTTTTTTTGAGCATACAGAAATCTCGAAATCTCGTTGTGAATTTCCTGAGGAAGAAAAACGGCCCAAAAGAACTTTTACGTCCTCCGAACCGTTTTCCCAAACAAAACACCTATTATTAAACTACTGCTTTTTTATTTTATCACGAAGATTGCAGATTCTCAACTGCTTCTCACAATTTTCTACAAATTACCTGTTACGCTATTACTGTTCACTCCGTTCTCAGTAACGTTACGCGTCCTCCCTATTTTATTTTTAGTTTATAATTTCCTCATTCTTTTCTAATAATCATTAGTTTTGTTTAAGGAAATGAACACATCGCGTTCATATTTATACCATATACTATAGTTATCAAAAGGAGGTGGATACCACAACATGCATAAGGAAAACGCACCACAAAGGATATCCATGACAGAAATGGTTTATTCAAACGATAACTGGAAAATGTATTCTCACTTTCATGATTATTTCCTGGAATTGCTCTCTTATGAGACGCAAAAAGTTTCCGGCTCCGACGTATGGCAGCTTAATTACATATAGATTCATGTTTATACCGCATGTCCGCTTTAGCGGACTCAAAATCAATAGTTGAAAGTTCTTTTCTTTCAACACTTCTCCTTTGTTCCCCCCGCATAGCATTATGCGGGGTTTTCTTGTTGTCTCATCATGTTCCTCTTATATTCCTTGGGTGTACACGCAAAAAAACGCTTGAATACCTTAGAAAAATTGCTGGGGCTGTCAAAGCCGCACAGCGTAGAAACCTCTGCCACGCAAAGCCCGGAGGAGTTTGTCAGCATGGAAGCCCCTTGCATTACCCGGTATTTCAGCAAATACTGTATGGGCGAAATCTGAATGACTCTCTGGAAACAGCGCAAACATTCCCTCTCCCCGATATCCGCTGCCTGCGCAATCTGGGAAAGCTGTATGTTCTCCGCATAGTGTTCATGGACAAAATCTAACATCTTTCGTATTCGTATCTCATCCTGGCTGACTTCCGAATTATTCTCGTCCATCTCTGCCTTATACTGGCGATACAGAAGCATGCAGAACGTGGACAGATGTGCTCTCACCTCAAGCTCATAGCCGAACCCTCCCTCTGCCACCGCTGCGAACGCTTCGGTAAAATGATCGATAAGAGGTACCTGCCAGCCTGTTTCCCGATAGAGCTGACAGCCATCCAAGAGGGAATACCGAACGATAGGCTCTACATATTTCTGGGCGAAAACTGAATTCTTGCTGCCCGTCACAAGCAGGTCCAAAAAAACAAGGGAATGGTATTCGCAATCAGGATCTGCCGTAGCCCGGTGAAGAATGCCTGAATTAATGAAAACAGCCTCTCCCGCTTTCACTTCAAAAATCTTGCTGGGAATCTGAATCCGCATCACACCTTCTTCTATATAAATGATTTCCAATTCCTCATGATAATGCCACGGAATCTCATCCCATGCCCGGCTGGTGCACCGATAGGAATAACCGGCGCAAGGAAAATCGATAGTCCCATGGGGGCTGAGTTCCCGTCCGCTGCTGTCCAAGTTGAGCGTGCATTGCTGGAGTGCCATAGAAATTCTCCTTTTAGTCGTTTTTATTATATTATATGTCCAAATAAGTATTGTTTCAAGATGCAGAAGGCGATATTCTGTTACTGTTCACTCCGTTCTCAGCAACGCATGATGTTCTGCAATACAAACTTTTTGCATTTAAATTCGCTGCGCGAAGCAGAAATCATCTCTTGAATCACGTTCTTACGCAGCTTAACAGCAAGTGTTAAGCTACTGTGTGAACAGTAACGATATTCTTACATTATAATATATATCTACAAGGAGAAAAGACATGACATCCATTTTATTAGTTATTATTTATATCGCATTTATCAGCCTGGGCCTGCCGGACTCCCTTCTCGGCTCCGCTTGGCCGTCCATGTATGGAGAACTAGGCGTCCCCGTATCCTATGCGGGAGCTGTCAGTATGATTATAGCTGCAGGAACTATCATATCCAGCCTTTTCAGCGACAGACTGATCCGCCGTTTCGGCACCGGCAAGATTACCCTCATCAGTGTAGCCATGACTGCTCTGGCATTATTTGGCTTTTCCTTCTCCGGTTCTTTCTGGCAGCTATGCCTATGGGGCATCCCTTACGGACTGGGAGCAGGAAGCGTAGACGCCGCTCTGAATAACTTCGTAGCTCTGCACTACAAATCCCGCCATATGAGCTGGCTCCATTCCTTCTGGGGAATCGGCGCAACTACAGGCCCCTATATCATGGGACTATGCCTGACAAACGGCTTTCAGTGGAATTACGGCTACATGATCATAGGTATCCTGCAAGTTGCTCTCGTGCTCTGCCTCATTCCCACATTGCCTCTATGGAAACATAAGCAGAAGGCACAGGAAGAAGAAATCCACGCTCCGAAGGCTCTGCGCCTGTCAGATACTATAAAGCTTCCCGGAGCCAAAGCCATTCTGGTCGCATTTTTTTGCTACTGCGCCTTAGAAGCCACTACCGGCTTATGGGCCAGCAGCTATATGGTGCTTCATAAAGGCATCGACGCTCAGACTGCCGCGAAATGGGCTTCTTTATTCTACCTCGGAATTACCATTGGGCGCCTTGCCTGCGGCTTTATCACGGACAAACTGGGCGACCGGCAGATGGTGCGCATCGGGCAGGCTATTGCCGGACTGGGAACGCTATTGCTCCTTCTCCCCTTCGGAAACAACATGACTCTTGCAGGACTGATTTTCATCGGGTTAGGCTGTGCGCCCATTTACCCCAGCTTACTTCACGAGACGCCCGATAACTTCGGTGCTGATAAATCCCAGTCCATTATGGGTATGCAGATGGCATGCGCCTATGTAGGCACCACGCTCATCCCGCCCTTATTCGGACTCATCGCGGAACATGTTTCTATCGCACTGTATCCGCTGTACCTTATCTTCTTCATTGTATTCATGTTCATCATGGCTGAAAGGATGAATAAAGTTCATGGAAAAAGAGTTAATTGATCTTCATATGCACAGTTATTACAGCGATGACGGGGAGTACTCTCCCACTGGACTCGTGCAAAAATGTAAAGAATGCGGCATCACCATAATGTCCATCACCGATCACAACTGCGTGCGCGCCATTTCAGAGGGCCAGCAGGCTGCGAAGGAGGCCGGTATCCGTTTCCTTCCCGGCATCGAAATCGATTGCACCTTCCAAGGTGTCAACCTTCATGTCCTTGGCTACGGCATCGATTATACAAACGACGATTTTTATCTGCTGGAGAAAAATATAGAAGAACAACACATGCAGGCTTCCCTGCAAATGCTGCTATCCACGCAGGAACTGGGTTTTCATATCACAGAAAATGATATGGCAGAGTTAGCAAAGAATAACTATTGGAAGGACTGCTGGACCGGCGAGATGTTTGCCGAGCTACTGCTGAACCGGCCGGAATATAATGACCATCCGCTTCTTTCCCCTTACCGGAGCGGTGGGGCGAGAGGTGATAATCCATATGTGAATTTCTATTGGGATTATTATGCACAAGGCAAAGCCTGCCATGCTAAGATAATCTATCCTTCCTTGATGCAAACCGTAAGTACTATTCACAAGAGCGGAGGGATTGCCATCCTCGCCCATCCCGGAATCAACTTGCAGAACCATTATGAGTTGCTCATCCCTATTCTTAATACAGGTCTTGACGGAATCGAAGCCTTCAGCAGCTACCACGACGCCCCCGCCACGGAATATTTTTTGGGTAAGTGCCGCGAATTTCATCTGCTCCCCACCTGCGGAAGTGATTTTCACGGAAAGACAAAGCCTGCCATAAGGGTTGGGCAGGTTAACTACACTATCGGTTCAGGAGAGATAGCGGAGGGGCTAAATAGTTATTTTCCGCAAGTAAATTAAGTGATATACTGTAATCACTATATGACTTAAATTCTGTGAGGTAAATCATAAATGGACATTATCGATGCTGCGAGAAATATCAATAAGACACATGAAGAGGATATCCTGAACAAGCTCTATACCAAGTGGGGTGAAGCCCTGGACCCGGAGCATGTGTTAGAGGAATATCCCCGCCCTCAGCTTAAAAGGGATAACTATACGATATTAAACGGCTATTGGAACTACGCTTTTACCACATCTAATGACATTCCTGCCGCATATGACGGCCGGATTCTCGTTCCCTTTTCTCCGGAAAGCTTACTATCCGGCGTGGAAAAACAACTGCATCCCCACGAGTACCTATGGTATGAGCGCACCATAGTCTGCGATGTTCCTGATGATTTCCGTCTTATATTGCATTTTGGTGCGGTGGACCAGCATGCGGCAGTATATATAAACGGTGAAATAGTCTGTGAACATCACGGCGGCTATCTTCCCTTCGAAGCAGACATTACTCCTTTTCTTCGCCAAGGCGACAATTCTCTCCTTGTGAGAGTTCAGGATTTCAGCGATACCTCTCACCATTCAAGAGGAAAACAGACCTTGAAAAGGGGCGGCATGTTCTATACTGCCCAGAGCGGCATATGGCAGACCGTATGGATGGAATGCGTGCCGGAACACCACATACGCAAGCTGAAAATAACACCCGACTATGATAAAGGCGAGGTGTCTCTTCTTCTGTCCGCTTCCGGGCGGGAGCCTCTGAACATTCGCATCCTTTCGAACGGCTATTGCATCTTCGATACCTCTTACGAGGCTAACTCATTGTCTTCCTCGGGCGAAAACATATTTTCCGGCAATCGTGCCCCTTCCGGCGATTACCAAATTGCGATACGTGCCAAGCTGTCCGAGATTCATCCTTGGAGTCCGGATTCGCCTTTTCTTTATACCTTATGCATCGGTTATGGTCAGGATGTGGTGGAGAGTTATTTCGCCATGCGTACCTTTACCACCCAGCCCGATGAAAAGGGCATCATGCGCTTTTGTCTGAACCATAAGCCTTTATTCCTGCACGGTGTCCTGGATCAGGGCTACTGGTCCGACGGTCTATATACTGCGCCTTCCGACGAGGCACTGATCCATGATATACGCACCATGCAAAAGCTTGGCTTCAACATGATGCGCAAGCACATCAAGATAGAAGCCGCACGCTGGTATTATCACTGTGACCGGCTGGGTATGATTGTATGGCAGGATATGGTCAGCGGAGGCTCCCATTATTCCATGCCCATCGTCTGTTATCTGCCCACCCTCTTCCCTGGCCTCTTCCAGAAACTAAGCGATGATAATTACAAATTATTCGGCAGGCATTCCGAAGAGGGTCGGGATGAATGGCTCCAGGAATGTATGGATACCGTAGACTATCTATACAATGTTCCTTCTATCTCGGTATGGGTTCCCTTTAACGAAGGGTGGGGCCAATTCGATTCAGGCGCTGCAACAAAGCTGATCAAAGAAAAAGACCCCACCCGCCCGGTGGACCAGACGAGCGGCTGGTTCGACCAAGGCGGCGGAGACTTTAAAAGCGTACACAATTATTTCAGAAGGCTGAAGGTGCCGAAGGACCCCAGGGCCTTTGTAGTATCCGAATACGGTGGCTATGCCTGTCATATCGACGGGCATTCCAGCGTAGAGCGCATTTATGGCTACAAGAAGTTTTCAGATCGGGAGGCCCTTACCAAGGCTTACCATAAGCTTATCGATGAGGAGTTAAAGCCCCTTATCGATAAGGGACTGTGCGGTGCAGTTTATACACAGGTATCCGACGTGGAGGAGGAAGTCAACGGGCTTCTTACCTATGACCGGAAGGTATGTAAGCTGCTGCCCTAGAGGTACCATTGCCTAATTGTCAGCGGTACTGAACACAAGCATCTTCTCCAGCTTCTTTTTCACGTGAATATACGCAGGAATCAAAAAGAGATCCGCGAATATCCATGCCAGAGGGCTGGCGAAGCAAGCTGCTATAAAACCGAAGGCGGGAACGAGCAGGATTCCTGCCAGGCTTCTCGCCACCATCTCACACACACCCGCCAGGATAGCAAAAGAGCTGAAGCCCATTCCCTGAATCATAAAGCGCACAATGTTCACAAGGGTTAATGGAATGTAGAACGCACTGTTAATGATCAGGAACAGTCTCGCATCGGCAATCAGATGTGCTTCTCCCGCATCAAGAAACAGGGATGCCAGATGTCCGCCGAAGAAGAACAGCACCGCAAAAGCGATAACTGAATAAACGATTCCAAGCATGATGCTGGCCTTCAGGCCCTCTCCCAGGCGGTCCAGCTTCTTAGCTCCTACATTCTGACCTCCATAGGTAGCTATTCCGGCTCCCAGCGCTTCGAAAGGACAACAGAAGAACAGGCTCACCTTGCTGGCCGCAGTTACCGTAGCAACTGCGCCGGAGCCTAAGGTATTCACTGCGGCCTGGAGAATAACGCTGCCGATTGCCGTAATGGAATATTGCAGTCCCATAGGAATGCCCATGATACACAGGGTTTTCATGTGGGATAAATTTATTTTCCACTCCTCTTTCTCAATTCTAAGCATGGGAAATTTTCTGATATAGAGCAGACACATAATGCCCGATACCATTTGGGACACGATGGTTCCTATCGCTGCCCCGGCAACTCCCATTCCGCATACGACGATAAACACCAGATCCAAAATTATATTCAGAAAAGAGGATATGGTAAGAAAGATAAGAGGTGTCTTGGAGTCTCCCATAGCACGGATAACCCCCGAGAGCAGGTTATAAAGGTATGTAGCCGGAATCCCTATAAAAATAATGAAAATATAAGTATAGGCATCATCAAAAATATTTTCCGGCGTCCTCATCAGAAGAAGCAGCGGGCGGCAGAAAAGCGTAGTCGCCACCGTCATTACTGCCGCGAACAAAATAGACAGCCAAATGCTGTTGGCGATGAATCTGCGCATCCCGGAAAAATCCTTGGCGCCGAATTTATGCGCTAACGGAATAGCAAAGCCATTGCAGACACCCATACAAAAGCCAATGATCAAAAAGTTAACGGAACCGGTACTTCCCACCCCAGCCAAAGCTTCTACACCCAGGAACCGGCCTACAATAATCATATTTACAACGCTATAAAACTGCTGAAACAGAAAACCGAATAAAAGCGGAACGGAAAAGCCCAGTATCAGCTTCATTGGAGAACCGTTCGTCATGTCTCTCGTAGAACTCTTTTCCATAATGTTTTATCTCCCAGATAAATATATTCTTATTTCTGTATACGAACAAAAGTGTGCTCCGCACATCCTCGCGGACAAAACTTTGACAGCGCAGCTTTTGTTCTGCGCGCGCAGCTGCGCATCCTGCCCGAAGGGCTTTATCTTATAGGACGTATTTTCCTATAAGATAACAAAAGTGTGCTCCGCACACCCTCGCTAACAAAACTTTGACAGCACAGCTTTTATTCCGCGCGCGCAGCTGCGCATCCTGCCCGAAGGGCTTTTATGTAATAGGAACACTTTCCTAATTACATAACAAAGAATCTGCATTGCAGATTCTTTGTACCGAACATATATGTCACTTCATTTATTCCATATCTCTTACTACTTTTCTAACCGGCAATACAAAGGTG
Organism: Bacillota bacterium; assembly: GCA_023412855.1. GTDB lineage: Bacteria > Bacillota > Clostridia > Lachnospirales > Lachnospiraceae > Kineothrix. The sequence goes on from JAEZRJ010000078.1 coordinate 45,166, forward strand.
GGCGTTACAGAAAGCTCATCCACTCCCATTTTCACAAATTCCTCTGTAAGAGTGGTATCCGCACCAAGCTCTCCGCAAATTCCGGCCCAGATGCCTTCCTTGTGAGCGTTCTCCACTACCAGCCTTATCAACCGTAAGATCGCCTCATGATGTGAATCATAGATATTATCAAGCTTCGCATTCTGCCTGTCGATCGCCAGCGTATACTGGGTTAAATCGTTGGTACCTATGCTGAAGAAATCTACTTCCTTCGCCAGCAGATCGCTGATCATTGCCGCCGCCGGAGTCTCTATCATAATACCCTGTTCCACCTCAGAAAAAGGAAGTCCTTCCTCAGCCAGCTCTTTCTTCACCTGCTCTGCAATTTCCTTAATCTGCCTCACTTCATTTACCGAAATAATCATCGGATACATAATGGAAATCTTTCCGAAGGCACTGGCTCTGAATAAAGCCCGAAGCTGCGTCCTGAATATTTCCGGCCTGTCCAGACAGATACGAATTGCACGGTAGCCCATCGCCGGATTCTCTTCATGATCCAGCCCAAAATAATCCACCTGCTTGTCTGCCCCGATGTCCAGCGTACGGATGATGACCTTTTTGCCCGCCATATTTTCCGCTACCGTCTTGTATACTTGGAACTGCTCCTCCTCCGTGGGGAAGGTGTCCTTCTCCAAGTATAGGAATTCACTCCGGAAAAGGCCGATTCCACCGGCATCGTTCACTAAAGCGCTGGCTACATCCGATACGTTGCCAATGTTGGCATAGATGTTAATTTTCTTGCCGCTCTTCGTAATGTTCTCTTTTCCTTTCAACTCCTGAAGGAGCTGCCTTTTTTGAAGTTCCTTTTTGCGCTTCTCCTCGTACTCCTGCAAAACGCTTTCCTCAGGGTCCACAATAAGCTTTCCCGTAAAACCGTCCACCACGGCCATCTTCCCATCTGCATCTGCCCCATAGTTCACGCTGATAAGTGCAGGAATATTCATAGTCCGGGCTAAAATCGCCGTATGGGAATTGGAAGAACCGAATCTGGTCACAAAAGCGAGCACTTTGCTCTTGTCAAGCTGCACCGTCTCGCTGGGTGCCAGATCCTCTGCTGCTACGATAACGGGCTCCTCCGCTTCCAGGGAAGCCCCGCCCTTACCTTGAAGTGCGCTGATCAAACGCTCCGATATGTCTTTGACATCAGCCGCTCTGGCCTTCATATAGTCGTCATCCATAGACGCGAACATCCCAGCAAAATTATCACCCGTGGCCGCTACCGCATATTCCGCATTTATACTCTGGGATTCGATCATGTTGGTAATGGAACTGAGATAGTCCTCATCTTCCACCATCATCTGATGCACCTCAAAGATCATTGCTCCCGATTCTCCGACCTCCATAACCGCTTTCTGATACAGTTCCTGCAATTGGTCGATGGTCTTCGTCTTAGCGGCATTCAAACGCTCCAGCTCTCTTCCGGTATCTTCCACATGTGTCCTTTTCACACTCTGATCGTCTTTCTTAAGAATAGCAATCCTCCCTATCGCAATTCCCGAAAAAACAGATTTTCCTTCAAATACTGTCATATTCTGTCTACCTTTCCAAGCCCTCACATGTATTAATTCAGGACATGCGAGGCTTATCGCATTTTATACGTATAGTTTAAAGCATAAAATGCGATAAGTAAACATCTACTTTCCTATTAAAGAGATGATTTCTGCTTCGCAGAGCGAATTTACATGCAAAATTTTTGCATTGCAGAAATCATGCGTTGATGAGAACGGAGTGAACAGTAACAATTAAATTGAATAATCGATGGCCTCTTCTCTCACCATCTGGCGCTCTATCAAATTCGCAATCGTCACACCGTCCACCACCTTATCGATAGCGTCGTTCAATTCCTGCCATACTCCCAAGGTCTCGCAGGTATCACATCTTTCACACTCGTTTACCTCATCTTCCAGGCATGCTACCGGGCATAAACTGCCCTCGGTCAGCCGAAGGATCATTCCTACCGTATAGTTTTCCGGGCTCCCCGAAATACGGTATCCACCCTGTGCGCCTCTGGCGCTTTTTACATATCCCGCCTTATTCAAAATTGCGATGATCTGTTCCAAATACTTTTCTGAAATTCTCTGCCGTTCCGCTATCTGCTTCACCTTAACATACTCTCCCGTATTGTTCAGCGCAAGGTCGATCATAACACGGACCGCATAACGTCCCTTCGTCGAAATTTTCATGTTGTCCTCCTTCCAATCATTGCTAAAGTCTTATTGTCCTTCTATCAAATCAATTGAAACCGCTCAAAGGCTTTATATATCCCATGCTTTCCAATATCTGCCGTCACAAAATCCGCGTGCGGCTTTAATCGTTCGTCGGCATTTCCCATTGCGATTCCTACTGTACATTCCTTAATCATTTCCAAATCGTTCAGGCTATCTCCTATGGCAACCGTATCCGCCATATGTGCGCCTGAATATTCTATCGCTTTTCTTATCCCGTTTGCCTTATTGTTCTTTAAAAGGAGCAGCTCCGCACTGTACGGATACCTTTCGTCCGCCTGCCCGGATACCATATGGAACCCCTTTGAGAATCTTTTCTTTACCTTAAACAAGTCCTCCTCGTGCAGCGCGTACAAACACATTTTATATATGATTTCTTCCTCTTCCAAATACTCGCTCATTCCCCGAAACATTTTATGCGAGAAAAATGTTTTCAAAGAATCGTCCATACCGCCCATTCCATTAAAAAATCCGGTCACCTTGGAATCCAAATAGACTCCGCTTCTTCCTTCCAGAATATATGCCACATCCTGTTCATCGCAAAAAGCTATGATTTCTTTCAATTTTTCTTGTTCAATACCTTCTTCGTAGATAACTTCCTCTCCGACCTTCACATATGCTCCTGCAGCTGCAATTACCCCTTCGAAACCGATTTCAGCAACAATATCCAGCATACAGCAGGAACGTCCCGTAGAAATGAAAATCTTATTTCCCCTCTTTCTCGCCAACTCCACGGCCTTCTTTGTACTTTCAGGAATACAAAGGGTATTGTGATCGAACAGAGTGCCGTCAATATCCAGAAAAATATATTTCATTTTATAAACGTTATCCTTTCATCATAACAAAGGAGGGTGCCATGAAAACTACCGCTTTGCAAGTTTCGGCACTTCCTTCACATACACCCTCTCGTCGTTTTATCACATTATTTATTCAAACGGTACAACAGAACCTTGATATTTCTCATTGATGAAGTCTTTGATCTTATCGGACTTCAATACGTCGACCAGCGCTTTTACGCCTTCGTTGCCTTCATTTCCTTCTTTGACAACGATAACATTTACATAGGTCTTCGCTGCTTCGGAATCTGAGGTTTCATATGCCAAAGCATCCGTCTGAGCATTTAAGCCCGCCTGCAATGCATAGTTGCCGTTCAGCACTACGAAAGAGGTCTCTCCGATAACTCTGGCAACCTGAGCTGCTTCCAGCTCAACGATTTCTACGTTGTGAGGGTTCTGCGCTATATCGTTCTTGGTCGCTTCCATGCCCGCGCCTTCTTTCAAGGTAATGATTCCATTATCCTGCAAAAGAAGAAGTGCTCTCGCCTCGTTCGTCGTATCGTTAGGAACCGCTATCGTCGCTTTGTCGGGGATGTTTGCAAGATCGGATTCTGTACCTGCATAAATTCCAAGAGGCTCATAGTGAATTTCACCTACACTTACAAGGTGTGTTCCCTTTTCTTCATTAAAGCTGTCAAGATAAGGTGTATGCTGGAAATAATTCGCATCGAACTCGCCGGATTCTACTACTTCGTTGGGCTGAACATAATCGTTGAATACCGTAACCTGTAAATCCCAGCCCTGCTCAGCCAAAATAGGCTTTGCCGCTTCCAGTATCTCTGAATGGGGAACTTCTGTAGCTGCTACCGTGATGGTTCCTTTTTCTGTTACTTCTGCCGCCGGCTCCTCAGCTTCTGCTGTCTCCTCTGCCGGTGCTGCTGTTTCTTCTGTACTCTCCGTTTCTGCCGATGCTTCCGGCGCTGTCGCCGTCTCTCCTGCAGAGCCGCATGCGGTGAGGGTGCCTGCCGCAAGGACTGTTGCTAATACTGCCGCCAAAATTCTTTTTTTCATAACTTTCTCCTCCTTTAGCTTATGAGTGTCTTTCACTTATGAGAGTTCTTCACTCATGGGTGTTTTTTACTCATTTATATCATAAATCCGCATTTATCCTGTAATTCGTTTATCCAGCTTTCTGGACATCTTCGTACCGATAAATTGCAGAATCTGAACGAGTATAACTAATAAAATAACTGTAACAATCATAATATCGGCCTGATAGCGATAATATCCATAACGTATCGCCACATCGCCCAGGCCGCCGCCGCCAACAGCACCCGCCATTGCGGAATATCCCAGAATCGTTCCGAGCGCTATGGTTGCTCCCGCAATCAAAGAGGTTCTTGCCTCTCCTAAAAAAACTTTCCAAACGATAGTTCCGGTACTGGCTCCCATGCTCTGCGCTGCCTCGACTACGCCGCGGTCTACTTCCAAAAGGGAGGACTCCACCAGTCTGGCGATAAACGGAGCCGCCGCCACAGTAAGCGGTACTATCGTTGCTGTCGCTCCGTAGCTCCTTCCTACCACATATCTGGTAAAGGGAATCAGCAGCATAAGTAAAATCAAAAACGGAACACTTCGCACCACATTCGCGATTACATCCAATATCTTATAGATTGCCGCATTTGGTCTAAGGCCGTCTCTCGCGCTAATCACAAGAAAAATTCCCATAGGCAGCCCGATACAATATGCAAAAAATGTCGATGTCAGCGTCATGTACAGGGTAGTACCCGTTTCTTTTATAAGCATCATTATTGTCGCATTATCCCACATAGTTACTTAACTCCTCCACTTCCAGTTTTCTTTCCTTCAGATAATGAATCATCTTACCTGCTATGATTTCATCTTCCGGAAGCTGCAATATCATCTGTCCGTGTGCCACGCCGCCGATATCCTTTGTATCGGCCAGAAGTATATTAGCCGGCGCCTTGCATTCCAGAACCATATTGGCAATAACCGGTTCAAAGGAAGAATGATCCTTGAAAACGATACGGATGCATCGTTTCCCTTTCATCTGTTGATGGTTTCCGCCATTCTGAAATACCAAAGCTTTTGCAGCCGGTGTCTGAGGCCTTGTAAAGACCTCCTCCACCGTTCCTGTTTCTGCCAGCGTCCCGCCGTCTATAATCGCTACGTGAGTGCATATTTCCTGCACCACTGCCATTTCATGGGTAATGATAACAATGGTGATGCCATATTTCTTATTAATATCCTTCAAAAGAGCGAGGATGGATTTAGTCGTGGTCGGGTCTAGAGCGCTGGTCGCTTCATCACAGAGCAGAATCTTGGGGTTGTTCGCTAAGGCTCTGGCAATAGCCACTCTCTGCTTTTGTCCGCCGGAAAGCTGCGCCGGATAAGCCTTCGCCTTTTCGGAAAGTCCTACGATCTCCAGCAATTCCTTCGCCCGGCCACGGACTTCCTTTTTCTTCTGCCCCGTAATTTCCAAGGGAAAGCAAACGTTATCCAGTACCGTCCTTTGCATCAACAAATTAAAATGCTGAAAAATCATAGCTATCTGTGTGCGGGTCTGCCGCAGCTCCCTTTCAGGCAAAACGGCCAAATCCTTTCCTTCTATCATGACCGTACCGGTGGTCGGCTTCTCCAAAAAGTTCAGACAACGCACCAGCGTGCTCTTTCCCGCGCCGCTCATGCCGATAATTCCGTAGATTTCACCCTTATGAATCTCCAAGTTGATACCTTTTAGTGCTTCTACCCTATTATCTTTACCAATAAATGTCTTTCCGACATCCTTTACCTGTATGATAGTCTCCATAACTGCTCCCATCTATCTCAAAAATATAGTAGTACAGACCGTATCATATCATAGGCAGCCGTTTTCTGCAATGCCCGCCCCATCCGCATATCCACCCTTTTCTTATGGACGTTTTAACGTTCTTTACATAAATAACTCAAGGAAACTTTCCTTCACTCTTCTGTGAACAAAGGAGTGGAAAGGTAACGATCTCCTGAATCTGGAAGGAGAACAACGATTGTCTTTCCTGCATTCTCAGGTCTCTTCGCCACTTCTGCCGCCGCATGGAGCACCGCGCCTGATGAAATTCCTACCAGAATTCCTTCCTTTACCGCAATCGCTTTCCCCGCCGCAAAAGCATCTTCATTCTTTACAGGGATAATTTCATCATAAATTTGTGTGTCCAGTACGGCGGGTACGAACCCTGCACCGATACCTTGAATCTTATGAGGTCCCGGCTTGCCACCGGAAAGTACGGGAGACGCTTCCGGCTCTACCGCGATAATCTGCACGTCTGCCTTCTTGGATTTCAAATATTTACCAACGCCGGTAATGGTTCCGCCCGTTCCTACACCTGCGATAAAGATGTCTACCGCACCGTCTGTATCCTGCCATACTTCGGGGCCCGTGGTAGCTTCGTGCACTGCCGGGTTAGCCGGGTTGTCGAACTGTCCGAGTATTACTGCTCCGGGAATGGAATCCCTAAGCTCTTCGGCCTTGGCAATAGCGCCCTTCATCCCCTTCGCGCCTTCCGTTAACACCAATTCAGCTCCGTATGCCTTCAACAAGTTTCTTCTCTCCACGCTCATGGTGTCGGGAAGAGTTAAGATTGCCCGATAGCCTCTCGCTGCTGCTACTGATGCGAGGCCGATTCCTGTGTTACCCGATGTAGGCTCAATAATCGTCGCTCCTTCCTTCAGCGTTCCAGCCTTCTCAGCATCCTCGATCATCGCAAGTGCGATTCTGTCCTTTACGCTTCCCGCCGGATTGAAATACTCCAGCTTAGCCAAAAGTGTCGCATTCTCTACTCCCGCCGCCTTCGCGAAGCCCTTCACGCTCAATAAGGGAGTTCCTCCAATAAGTTCCGTTGCACTGTTCTTAATATTTGCCATTTTCTTCTATCTCCTTTCACTTTCTTTTTCTATTTCATACTAACTCAGTAGGTTTATTATGAATTGAATATTACCACTCTCTTCGGAATCTGTCAACTACTATTTTATTTTTTTATTACTTTTCTTCTAAATACTTTATTCTTTTATATTATCGCAAATTGTGGTTGTCCAATACCTGGCATTTTGATATAATTTTCTTATATTTTAACAAGGGTAAGTGTGAAAAGTAATTCCAAGCTGACAAAGTACGTCAACTAAGATTTACTAAAATTTCACACCGACAGAAACATGGTTATAAAAGTGAAATGAAATTAATTTCGCTTGCAAATATTACGCCCTCAGACAAAAGTTTGCAGGCTATGAAGAAAGGCATGGTTATTAATTATGAAGAAAAAAGTTGTGGTATCTCTTGGTCATCAGGCGCTGGGCTATACGACATTGCAGCAGTGGGATGCCGTAAAGATAACGGCAAAGGCACTGGCAGATTTGGTGGAGGAGGATTATCAGCTCACCATCACACACAGCAACGGACCGCAGGTAAGCATGATTCACAAGGCGATGACGGAGCTTCGCCGCGTATATACCGACTATACTCCGGCCCCTATGTGTGTCTGCTCGGCAATGAGCCAGGGCTATGTAGGCTTCGATATTCAGAATTCCCTGCGCGCTGAGCTGTTAAGCCGCGGCATACCGAAGACGGTCAGCACTATTTTGACGCAAGTTACCGTAGACCCCTACGATGAGGCCTTCTATGAGCCCACCAAGCTCATCGGGCGCAATATGTCCGCAGAGGAAGCGGAGGCTGAGCTTCAAAAAGGAAATTATGTGGTGGAGGAAGCGGGTGAGGGCTTCCGAAGAGTCGTTGCAGCTCCCAAGCCTATCGATATTGTGGAGATTGAAGCTATCCGTCTTCTGGCAGATGCCGGACAGGTGGTTATCGCCTGCGGCGGCGGCGGAATTCCCGTTATTGAGCAGAATCACGCTCTGCAAGGAGCATCCGCCGTTATTGAGAAAGATTCCATCGCTGGAAAGCTTGCGCAGGATCTTAATGCCGACCAGCTCATTATTCTTACCGGTGTTCCCTGTATCTATAAGAACTACGGAAAAGAAGATCAGGAAGCACTAAGCTCCCTTTCGGTGGAAGAAGCACAGAAATATATAGAAGAAAAACAATTCGGTGAAGGAAATATGCTTCCCAAAATCGAAGCTGCGATCGCTTACCTAAATGCTTGCCCTAAGGGCAGCGTCCTTATCGCCTCGCTTGACAATGTGGCAGACGCGATAAAGGGTAAGGGTGGAACGATTATCACAGTATAATAAAAAATTTCATCATAGTATAAGGAAGAACGCGGTTGCGGGCCGCGTTCTTTTTTGTGCAGACTTTATCTTCTTGACAATTCCTGAATTTAGCATTATTATAATGATATCAATTTGATATCATTATAATAATCATTTAGGAGGATTTATATGAGTATGCAGAAAAATAACGACAGTATCCAAATGGTCGAAGAAAAAGAAATCGTTCCGATAAGCGGCTTTACAGCCCTTTTACTGATTCTATGCGGCCTTGCTGCTTCCGTGTTCCTTATTGTAGCCGGCAGCATCCTGCTCTCCAGGTTCAGACCCGTATTTGGCGGTTTCACATTAACTTTGGGAATCTTGCTGTTCACAGCTCTTTGCATCATGCTGGCAGGTTTTCATATCATAAACCCTAATGAAGCCCTCGTTATGACCTTATTCGGCAAATATTACGGTACGATTAAAAAAGGAGGTTTTTACTACACAAATCCTTTTGCCGCCGGCTTCAATCCGGCAATCTCATCTGCCGGTTCCTCCTTCAATCTTACCATCGGGTCGGAAACGACCGAGGTGCCTGCGTCTACTGCGCGCACGAAGAAAATATCCACTAAGACCATGACGCTGAACAATGAGAAGCAGAAGGTAAACGATGTCTTAGGCAATCCTGTCATCATCGGTGCCATCGTTATATGGCGGGTAACAGACCCCACCAAGGCTGTTTTCAGCGTAGAGAATTATAAATCCTTTTTATCCATTCAATGCGATTCCACTATCCGAAATATTGCCAGGCTTTATCCTTACGATACGATGGAGGAAGATGCGGATGAAAAGACCTTACGGGGCAGCAGTCAGGAAATTGCTGATTGCATGAAGCAGGAATTGCAGGGACGAGTGCTGGAGGCCGGACTCGAAATCAAAGAGGTACGCATCACACATTTATCCTATTCCGAAGAAATCGCAGCAGCGATGCTGCAAAGGCAGCAGGCGGTAGCAATTATTGCAGCCCGTCAGACGATTGTTGAAGGCGCTGTCAGCATGGTCAAGATGGCCATCGATCAGCTCGGTGAAGAAGGAATCGTAGTTCTCGATGAGGAACGCAAAGCCGCTATGGTAAGTAATCTGCTCGTTATCCTCTGCGGCAACCGTGATGCGCAGCCTATCGTAAATACGGGCACCATTTACTAGCAGGTACCGCTTATGGATGATAAATTGGCCCAAAAAGAAGAAGCCCTCAAGACAAGGCTTCAAAACATTCAGGAAATGGAAGCCGCCATCCTAAAAGGAGAAAAGGCTATCAAAGAAAAGGAGAAAGCCAAAAAGCAAGTGCTGTTAAGGCTCTCTCCCAGCTTGTGGAATGAACTGGCCGCCTGGGCGGAAGACGACTTTCGCTCTATCAACGGACAAATCGAATATTTGCTCGCAGACTGCGTTAAAAAAAAGAAAAAATAAAGAAAAATAAGAGGAACTAAAAAGTTATTGTTCACACAACAGCTTAACACTTGCTGTTAAGCTGTGTAAGAACGTGATGCAAGAGATGATTTCTGCTTCGCGGAGTGAATTTAAATGCAAAACTTTTGCATTGCAGAAATCATGAGTTGCTGAGAACGAGAGTGAACAGTAACACGATAAGCAACTGTGTTCCCATCACCTCATAAATTCAGACATAGTACTGTGCCTGCGCCCGGAACATTTCTGCGTATATTCCTTCCGGCCTCTTTACCAGTTCGTCATGGGTTCCGTATTCTGCGAGTGTGTGCTCCGCAAATACTGCGATTTTATCACAAAATTTACAGGAGGAAAGACGGTGGGAGATATATACTGCCGTTTTACCCCCTACTAATCGGTCAAACTGTTTATATATCTCATACTCTGCCACCGGATCCAAGGCTGCGGTAGGCTCATCCAATACAACTACAGGCGCATCCTTATAAATAGCTCTGGCAATCGCTATTTTCTGCTGCTCTCCACCGGAAGGTTCTATTCCTTCTTCATCAAAATATTTAAAAATAAGGGTATCTAACCCATTCGGGAGAGAATCTACTTTTTCCTTGATTCCGCTCATCTCACATAACTCCTCCAGGTACTCCGCTTCTTTTTCCCAGTTACCCATTCTGAGATTATCTCTGATAGACATGGAAAAAAGCTTAAAATCCTGAAATACTACAGAAAGCAGTTTCATATACTGGTCATATTCATACTCCTGAATATTTACTCCATTTACCAGTATCTCCCCCTCCGTAACATCGTACATCCTGCACAGCAGCTTGATAAACGTGGTCTTACCTGCACCGTTTAGCCCTACTACCGAAAGATGCTCGCCGGGTTCTATCGTAAGATCGATATTTTTCAGCACATATTGCTCCGTTCTCGGGTAACAAAAAGAAACATTCTTAAATTCAATCCTCGGATGACTCATATCGGGTACTTTTCTATGTCCCTTCACCATAGCATCCTTATACTCCATAAATGCGATGTATTCTCCCATAAACCCCGTCTTTTTCTCTAATTCCTGAAGTTGGGTTATCATATTCTGCAATCCGGTGCGAAAAGCAATGGCTGACGTAATCAGCATAGTAAACTGTCCTACCGTAATTTTCTCCATTACTGCCAGATATCCAAGGTAAAGATAAATGCCAATGCTTTCACACATAGCGATTACCGCACTCAGGCAGCCCCATTTTCTCTTTCCGTCCTCCAGCTCTTTAAATAAATGATACAAGCCGCGAAAGCTCTCTTCTCCCTTTCTTGTCAGCATCCGTTTCGCTCCGTAAAGCCTGATATCCTTTCCGTATCGGGTCTCTCCCAGGATATCGTGAATGTACCAGAAGGCTCTGTTGATCTGCGGTCCCTTATTGAATGTCGCAATTTCCAGACCGTTCATCTTGCTCACGATATAAGAGCCGCCGGCTACGGAAAGAAGAGCTATGATAAAAAGCAAAGGGGAAGCCCCTGCAATAATCACCATCACTCCTAAAAGGGTGATGAAAGAGGCTACGATTTCCTTAAAACAATTGCTAAGGCCCAAAAGCCCTCCCGAATACCAGCCCATTCCGTCGCGTGCTTTATTGCTTTGATTCAGCACTTCAGGATTCTCCGTATGCTCAAAATCCATTTCCATACTTCTAAGTACAAATTTCTTATCAAAGTATTGCTCAAACCAGTGGTCCAGCTTATAATTTTCCCGTTCGAAAACAGTAATCAGCCCTTGGAGCGCCCAGTTCAAAATTACCATAGCAACAACCAGTTTCGCCAGTACTTCCACTCTTCTTTGTCCCAACAGCTCATCGATGACATATCTGGGAAACAAAATATTGATAAACGGTAACATTGCCATAAGCAAAATGGCAAACAGCAGGAAAACAATATATGCCGGTTTTTCCTTCCATACCTCCCTGTAAAAATACGCAACAGTTTTCCACGTCTTCTTATTCATAGGCTGCCTCCTCCGCCTGATAATACTGGGACTGAATGCGGAACATTCTGGCATACTCTCCGTCCCTTTCAAGCAACTTTTCATGGGTATCATATTCGATCATGCGCCCTTTTTCAAACATGGCCACTTTATGACAAAACCTGGTACTAGATAGCCGATGAGATATGTAAACTGCTGTTTTCCCTCCGATCAGCTTGTCAAAGTCCATATAAGTTCTATACTCTGCCAGCGCATCCAACGCTGCGGTAGGCTCATCCAGCACCACTACGGGCGCATCCTTATATAAGGCCCTCGCCATTGCCAGCTTCTGCCTCTCCCCTCCGGATAACTCCGTACCATCCATATGGAGAAATTTCAGCAATTCCGTATCCAGCCCTTGAGGTAAACTCTCTATCTTTTCTTTCAGACCGGCTTTCTCAAGGCAGTCCAGAGCCTTATCCTTGTCTGTATCCTCCGGAACACTCATCGAAACATTCTCAGAAATAGGAAGTGCAAAACACTCCACATTTTGAAATACCGGTGCGATCAGCTTATGATATTCCGCCTTATCAAACCGGCTGATATCCTTACCATTCATATAAATCGTTCCTTCCGTAGGCTCATACAACCCACACAGCAACTTAATAAATGTCGATTTTCCGGCTCCGTTAAGCCCGACCACCGCAAGTCTCTTGCCAGGCTCCAGAACAAGATTCAAGCCTTTTAACGCATATTCTTTTCCGCTGCCCGGATAGGCAAAGGAAACATCTTCAAACCGGAATTCATATCGCTCCGCATAAGGAAGCGTTTCATCCATTTCATGGCTCTCTTCGCCGAATCTCTCATAGTCTTTCTTAAATGTGCTTTTAAAAGGCTCTTCTCCCGCCTTATCCGGATAGTCCAGAAATACCCGAAAATCGCTGATCAATCTGCTGTCTCTCACTATATGATTCCACCGTTCCAAGCATCCTGCCACAGCGCTGTTAAAGCTTCGTATAGTCCCCAAATACAGGGTGAAATCAGCCACACTCATTCCTTTTTTAAGCACGGCATATATCAGCCATGCATACATGATTCCTTCCTGCAGCAGACCGACTGCACCTTCCTGTAAAAGGGTATTCCTCCACTTATTGTTCATCTCCTTTGCACGGGTATGTATCCGGTCAAGAACCTGTCCATATCTTTCATGTAAAGGACCCTTCATCCTGAAAATGCGAATATCTTTCGCGTATTCAAAACTGGAGGCCGTCCTGTAATAATGGTAGCTTTCACGCCAATCGGGAACAGACGGATCATGGAACTTTTCCTTCTCCCATTTCGACATCCGGTCATGAAGGAGACCTCTTCCCACCGCAAGAAGCAGCATAGCAAGAATCATGAACGGGGCCTGCTTCCACAAAATAACCGATGCGGCGGCCATCATAATAAAAGCGGACAGGAACCGGGCTGTTTCCCTAAGAATTCCCTCCATTCCTTCCACCATATTGGATGTCCCTTCGTCCCCCTTTCTCTTTGTATTGTACACCTTAGGCTCCTCCAGCAAAGCAAAGGGCATAGTCATTACTTTCTTATTGGTAAATAATATGAACTTACACCTTACATCCGAAATCCTGGAGGAAGCTGTTGTCACTCCCGCTTCCATACCAAGGCGAAGTATCAGTTCAATGGCAGCCGCCGCAAAAACAATACCGGCAATTATCCCGAATCCGCTTGCTGTCTGAGCGCTTTCCAAAATCTGAATGATTATTTTCGCCCCGTAAATCCATACAAAACCTCTCAGTCCATCCGATACGGCAAAGATGACTGTGCATAAGACAATGAGCGGCTGCCATTTCATGGCCCCGCTGAATGCATAGCGCAGATTTTGTAATGTAGTGTAACCATAGTCCGCTTTTAACTTTTTCATGAACAAAAATACTCTCCCCTCCGTTTATTTTTGATTATCATACTACAAATCCCCATCCACCACCATTGCATATTTTGTGATAATTAGAATAATTAGGAGCACTTTTCTATTACAGAGCAAAAGTGTGCTTTCCACCCTCCTATGGCAGGAGGCGAGTGTACTTCAACAGCACAGTTTTTATTCCGCGCGTAACTGTTCCTCTTTTGCCCGCAGGGCTTTATATATTAATGAAGGCAATACTTTCACACGTTAAAACATCCAGTTTTTCTCTGAAATAAAAAAAGTGCGCATGGAGCCAGCCTGCAATAACTGCTTCCATGCGCATTTCTTGTTTTATAAAATTACTCCGGTTTTATTCGTTTCCGACGCTAAGTGCCGTAATGAAGGCCCCAATGATGATACAGAAATCGGATATATTAAAAATAATGTTGCTAAGCCATTTCCACCTGACATGAAAACTCAGATAATCTACCACATATCCTCTCTTCCATCTATCATACGTATTGCTGAAAGCGCCTCCGAGCAAAAGGGACAAGCCTGCTTTTAAAACTGTATTTCCTTTCGTTCCAAGCGTCATAATAAAGAATACGGTAAGAACTAACGTGAGCATTAGCGAAATGAATGCTACCACCATTCTTTTTTCCTGCCCCGCGTTTAAAAACGCGCCCTTATTATGATGCTTGCGAAGCCGTATAAGGCCTCCCGCTTTTTCCTTTTCTTTTCCTTCTTCAAGGGTCTTTTCCATATAATTTTTTACAAAAAGATCCGTGCCGAAGATTGCTGCTATTATCCCTATATAATTCAACTTCTATCCTCCTATCGTTCCGGCGATGATTCTAAAGGTACGCTCAATATCCAACTGCCCGTAACCCCACGAACGATTGGGATAAAGAACCTCCATATCCCTTCTCGCTCCTCTCATGAAATATGTCTTCAACTGAGGGGATTGAACCAGCGGCTCATTCCCTTCCACTACTGCCCACTGCATGAACTGCGCGGATGCGCCTGCAGTAATAGCTGCCGACATGCTGGAACCGGTCCGGTCTCCGAGCACAGTGGAAACATTGACTCCGGGAGCTGCGAAATCAGGCTTAGCTTCCCTTCCTCTCGCAAATCCTCTTCCCGATTCTATATAAAAACTATCGTTGCTGTCGTCGTAGGTAGAGGGCGTAATTACATTGTATGCCAAGGACGGCTCTGTAAGCGTCGTATAAGGCGTTGAGCGAAGAAAATTGGTATTTCCCATCAAAAATTGTTTAATCGGAAGCCACATGTTAATGTCAGAGTAGTCGCTGTCTCCTTCAATAACAATATTAAATGTCCATACTCCCGGCGTAGGAGCATCAAAACGAAATACTACTACTTCCTCTCCCGTTACCTGCTCCACCAGGATGTGGTCCACCGTTACCTTGGTCCTTTCATATATAAAGGAAAAACTTCGCGTCGTTCTGCTTCTGAAGTCGATGGCCGGAATTACCTCTCCGCCCGGAGAGCGGATTGACACGCTGAACAGATTGGGCGGGCTGCCCCAAAGCTCCATCACAAAACCTATTTCCTGAGCATCCACACGCACTTCCACCACTTCTACCACCATTCGTGAGCTCATGGTAATGGAGCTGCCATAATGATGCTCCGCATTTCCCTCGTTGCCGCCGCATACGACGACCGCCCGGCTTCTTTTTTCCGCTATGCGGCTCAGGTATCTGGATAAAAGGGAATTTCCTGCATGATCGCCCAAGTTCGTTCCCAGACCGATGCACATTACCACCGGACGTATTCCCGCTACGGCAAAGCTGTCCAGATACTTCACCGCCATCGCGATGTCTGTCCCCGAATAAGCGGGAACTCCCTCTGGTACAAAATAATAATCGCGCAGGTATTGTTTCGCCTCCCTGCACTTTACTACTACAATATCCGCGTCCGGTGCGGCCCCCAAAAAAGTAAGTCCGAAATTGATATTGCTCCCCGCCGCAACGCTGGCCACCGCCGTTCCATGCCCTATCGTATCCGTGGTAGGTATTATGGAAAGCGGTTCATCGCTTTGCAGTGCTTCGTTTATCTGCTCGTTGGTATACAGAGTGCCGTAAGAAAAACCCTCAGGCGGAGTGCCGTCCTGAATCGTCTGGTCCCATATCGCCAGAATCCTGGAAGTGCCGTCTTCTCTGCGGAATACCTGCATGTCATATTGTATGCCGGTATCTACAAAGCCGATAATGACACCCCTTCCGGTCAGGGACAAAGGCGGCCGCTGCACCTGCAGAATTCCCGTCCGAATTAAACTCAGAGAATCAAAATTCCCCTGTGCCGGAGTAACATTCTCCTGCATAAGCCCATACAACTTCGGAATCGAGGTATAGGTAAAGGTAGATATGCTGATAGGCGGGAGAAGGCTTCTTTCCACGAGCGCTATGATGAACTCATCATCGATCACTTCAATGCAATGCTCGGGATATATTTCATCTATATAAGGCGATGTATAATCCAGCAGGATCTCCATATAATCATTAGACAACATCTCTTCTCTGCAGGCCATATATACTTACTCTTCATTTTTTACTATTATATGACCTACTGCTCAATTACGTTAAGATTATCCGGCAGCTCGAGAGAATTGCTGCGGATGTCGATAATCGGCCCTCCAGTATTTTCTATATATTCCCTCGTAATCGTTACACGTCCGATATTGTTATCCTTGGGAATCTCATACATGATATCTAACATGAAATCCTCGATAATGGCACGAAGTGCCCTGGCTCCGGTATCCTTTTCCATCGCTTTTTCTGCAATTGCCTCCAAAGCACCCTCGTCGAATTCCAGCTTTACCTCGTCCAGCTCCAGCAGCTTTTGGTACTGCTTAAGAATGGCATTTTTGGGCTCCTTAAGGATTTTAACGAGCATCTCTTTGGACAAGCCTTCCAAGGTGCAGATAATCGGCAAACGTCCGATAAACTCGGGAATCATACCGAATTTCTTTATATCCTCCACCGTCACTTTGCTCAAAATATTCTTGTCCTTATCGTATTTATCCTTAAGCTCTGCCGTATATCCGATGGAGGTCCTTTTGTTCAGACGCTGCTTTATAATTTCCTCCAAATCAGGAAAGGCACCTCCGCAAATAAACAGAATGTTCTTCGTATTCATCGTAGTAAGGGGGACCATGGCATTCTTGCTGTTAGCGCCTACCGGCACCTCTATCTCCGCCCCTTCCAACAGCTTCAGCATTCCCTGCTGCACCGACTCTCCGCTGACATCTCTGGAAGTAGTATTTTTCTTCTTGGCTATCTTATCGATTTCATCGATGAATATAATGCCTCTTTCCGCTCTCTCCACATCGTTGTCCGCCGCTGCAAGCAGCTTGGACGCTACGCTTTCGATATCGTCTCCGATATAGCCGGCCTCCGTAAGAGAAGTGGCATCTGTTATCGCTAACGGCACATCAAGCAGCCTCGCTAAAGTCTTAACGAGATACGTCTTACCGCTTCCCGTAGGGCCCAGCATAAGAATGTTGGATTTCTCGATTTCAATTTCATCCATTGTTCCTGTAAAAACGCGTTTGTAATGGTTGTATACCGCGACAGAAATAATCTTCTTCGCCTTTTCCTGTCCCACCACGTATTCGTCAAGCTGCGCCTTTATCTTATGGGGTGCAGGGATATTTTTAATGTCAAGTACCGGTGCCGCACCTTCCTCCGGCTTCTTCTTTTTCAGTTTCTGCTTGTTGGGAATACCGCCGTCTCCCTGCAAATCCGCCAGATTCACAAAACTGATATTAGGGATTCCCTTTCCCTTGTTTAACTTGTCCCAGTCCCCGTTTAGGTTGGTATTGTTCAGCATACCCTGATAATCGAACTGACTGACTGTATCCATAGTCTTGTGCATGCAATCATTGCACACGGATATGCTGTTGGGCAGCTTGAACATCTTACCCGTCTTGCTCTCCGGCCTGCGGCAGATGAAGCAGACGT
This sequence comes from Bacillota bacterium, assembly GCA_023412855.1. GTDB lineage: Bacteria > Bacillota > Clostridia > Lachnospirales > Lachnospiraceae > Kineothrix. The sequence goes on from JAEZRJ010000078.1 coordinate 62,709, forward strand.
CCTCATATTCGTTTTCTTTTTTCCCATCAGGCTTTTTCTCTTCGGATTTTATTTCCTCCAAAGCGCCGTCGTCTCCCTTTTCAGAGCCGTTCTTTCCGGTACTTTCTTCTGATTCTTCATTAGAAAATGCTTTCATCTCTTCCTTAAATCCTTCTCTTTCATCTTCCTCATAATCTTTATTATCAAAATCGCTCATTTTAATTCCTTCGCTCCTTATACTTCATTTATCGGCACGAATATAGTGTACTATATTTGTGCATTGAATTTACTGACTTTTATTATACGGCATCCATAAATGTTGTACAAGTTAACATTTTCTAAATTGCCCCTCAGTTATTTTATAAATATATTAGAAAAAAGCGGCTATTTTAAAAATAGCCGCTTCATCCACTCTTTATTCGTTATCGTTTGTATCATTACTGTTTGCATCATTGCTACCTGTATCATAACCCGCATATTTCTCACCGAGAGTCACGGTAACTGTCTTACTTTCCCAGCCGGTGGGACTGCCCTGCATAATCGTTACATCGACAGTATCGCCTACGGAATAATATTCCATAACACCCAAGAGATCTTCCGCCGTAGTCACTTTATTGCCGTCGAATTCCGTAATGATATTGCCTTTCTTGATCCCCGCTGCCTCTGCTGCAGTACCTTCATATACCTGAGATACATATACGCCCTTGGGCATACCGTAAGTCTCTGACATTTCATCCACTACAGTAAGAGGGGAGAGGCCGAGATAGCCCTTGTTTTCTTGCGTTACCTTTGTTCTCGTCTCTCTCAACATCAAGTCTTCAATAATCGGTTTTGCGGCTGAAATGGGAATTGCATAGCCCATACCTTCTATCGCATCTCCTCCGATTTTATTAGAGTTAATACCGATTACCTCGCCTTTTAAGTTGAGCAAAGCTCCGCCTGAATTACCAGGGTTTATAGCTGCATCCGTCTGTATAAAGGTAGCGTCTGACTCGGAAGAACTATCGCTTGCGCTGGACAAATCGATGATTCTGTTCACCGCACTGATTACGCCTAACGTTACGGATTGTCCGTAGCCCAAAGCATTGCCGATAGCTATTGCCGGTTCTCCTACGATAAGGCTGTCGGAATCACCGAGAGCTGCAACCGCAATGGCATCCTTTGTGGCCGCACCAAGGCTCTCCAAAGGCACTGCGATGACCGCCAAATCCATATCCGCGTCAGTTCCCTTTATCTGAGCTTCTGCTTCGGATTCGTCGACAAACTGTACTTTAAGCGTGTCTGCGCCTTCCACTACATGATAGTTAGATACGATGAGAAGTTCTGTATCGCTTTCTCCTACGATAATACCCGAGCCCGCCGCCGTAGCTTCACTCTGCATGGACTGACCGAAAAAGGTAGTCATCGTCTGCGTATAAGTATTGTTAATGGAAACGATTGCCGGCATAACATTCTTCGCCACATCGCTGACATCAGTAACTATGGCTGTTGCCGGCTGCGTAGTATCAATACTTTTTGCCGTCTCGGCAATGGTGTTTGCGGTCTCCTTCGCCGACTCTATTGCTTCCGAAGCTGCCGTTACCGTAGATTTGGTAAGTGCTCCCGTAGTGGATTCCACCGCAAAGAAGCCCAATCCCGCACAAACCCCGAAGAATAAACCAAGTCCTATGGCTGCTGCCATCTTTTTCAGGTAGCCTCCGCCCTTCTTTTCCTTCTTCTCTTTCCCCGGCTGATGATTTCCTCCGTCCCCTGCGCCATTTCCCTGACGATAAGCGTTCTCCATATAATTATAGTTATTGCCATAACGATAGCTGCCGTTGCCATAACCGGAAGTATTTGTATTATTATAACCTGTGCTATAATTGCCTGTGTCCTGTCCGCTGAAATTGCCGTTGCCGGATGAAAAGTCCCTTGCCGTACCATCAACTACATTCTTGTTTTCGTAATCATTCGGATAATTATTCTCATACATAACAATTCCCTCTTTCCTTTCCTAATCTTTGAACTCAGTATATGCGGGAATTGTGTTCTTTTTGTGATAAAAATATGCGTTTTTTGTTAACGATTTTTTCATCATCTAAAATTTTTGCTGGACTTTATCCGTTTTTCCTGCTCCCAATATTCCTTGTTCATCGTAAACTTTAAGATAAGCTTCGCCGGAAGCTTGCGATAATTCTTTCCAAGAGCAAAACCGGCATAGCGGCATGCGCTGTTGAAGTAAAACATAGGAATCTGGCTCCTATAGCCCTCTTGCCATAAATGTCCGGTCATTTTCTTTACAAGAGCGAATCCCTCCTTTTCGGAGGTTATCCCTTCAAACACTTCCGGATGCTGCGCCTGAGATACGCCCAAATCGAAATTTCTGTGAAACTGCTGCCCGCCCGTATAGTTATGGGAGTGGATCACTTTTGCCTGCGCAGCGTATGCCACAGAGTATCCTGCCTTTATTGCCTTGGCTGCATATAGCATATCCTCGTTGAAAATCGTATATCGAACAAATTCTCCCAGGGAATCGAAGATATCCCTCTTATATGCCGCGCATGCGTTCGAACAGAAATATGCTTTTATCCCCAGTCTCTCTACATCCGCCGCAGACTTTTCCACACTGGTCTCCGGATAGTTGAACGCCCTGGTGAAGCGCTCCATTTCATTGCAGTCCTTTGCTGGAAGCTGCCTGGCATAGGAAACTGCCGTTCCCTCTTTTTCCAGAGGGCGGATGAGATTCTCCAGCAGATATTCGTCCTCCGGAAGAGCATCCTGCGTCATCATAACAAAGATAGGAGCCTGCGATCTTTTCACACCGCGATTTCTCGTATCTCCATGATTGAATTCTCTTTTGGATAAATGAGTTACATGAACATTGGTATATTTTTTAGCAAAAGGAGTACCGTATATCAATCTGTCAAAATACTTTTGCTCCGTATTCATTACAATTATCTTTCTTACCGGAACCGTTTGTTTCTCCAGCTTATCTATCAACGTAAAAAATGTTTTATCCGGCTTATACACAGGAATAATTACATCAATTTCTTTCATCCGTCTCCCTCTCGCCATTTGATGTTTTCTTGATTTTAATAAAAAGGACCTGCTCTTATTCTCAGGCCCTTTTTTATTTATTATACTATTCTATCATTTAAATATCCATAACTACCTAATATACGAACCCGTATCGCTCTTTATCTTATCGCTGTATGTCTGTACGTCCGAAGATACGGTGTACGTCTCATCGAATAAGAATTGATGCAGCCACTCCACATTTTCCTTCAAATCCACAGGGATAACACAGCTTCCCTTGGAGCCGATAGTTCCCGTAGCCCTGTACTGCTCGTTGGGGAATCCGGCCTGATCCACAATGTTGTATTTGCTAATACCACCCAGCAGTTCTACAATTTCCGTCAAGTCGAGGGAGGTATAAATCTCGCTGAATACATCGTTGGCAATCTCGTTCAGGGTCGCCGGCGAAGCGGTCTTCGCTTTGTCCGCAACCGCCATCAATACTTCTCTCTGGCGCTCTGCCCTCTTGAAGTCATCTCCTGCCGTATAACGGATACGGCAGTATGCCGTAGCCTGAAGGCCGTTGAGGAGCTGATACCCCGTCTGCGTCACTTCGTTATAAGGACGCTTTAAATCCTCTGCCATCGTGAACTGATAACTGTTCAAATGATGGATTTCCGCACTGTCTACGTCAATCATAATGCCGCCCAGTGCATCGATAGTATCCGTCAGTCCTGCAAAGCCTACCGTTACGAAGTCTGTAATATTCATATCCATATTCATGTTCAACATATTGATAGCCATCTCCGGGCCGCCCTTCGCGTAAGCGGAGTTACATTTATTATAAGTATCGTTACTCAGATTCAGATAGGTATCGCGGTATACGGAAACCAGCTTGCAATCTCCCGTATCCTGATTGATGGAGGCAATCATAATTGTATCGCTTCGCGTATTCTTTGTCAAAGCTCCTGTCGTTGAATCCACGCCGAACAAGGCAATATTTCGGTAGCCCTTCATGTTTGTCGTCTCTTCCCGTTGCTTTACTTCCTCATTAATAACTAATTCGTCCTCATTCAGTTCTACCTTACCTACCTTTTCCCCCTTAAGCACACCGTACAAAACTACGACCATAATGAGCAATACGAATATCTCCACGATAAAAAGAAGAATCTTTTTCCTCTTTTTCTTCTCCCTTTCCTTCGCGGACATCTTCTTTCCCTTGCTATTTCCTGAAGCCTTAACGCTTTCACTGTTTCTGCTCTTCTTTGAATTTGTAGCCATTTTCATTCTCCCTTATCTTCTTGCAAATTTACCTCTTATACCTAAATAAATATTTTATTTAATAACAACCTCTTAAAAATGTTCTTAAAACGCAGTTTCAATAAACTTTCTTAACTAAAGATCAATAGGCGTTTTTATTAATGAACCCTTTGAACACGGTTAAAAACATGATTTTTATATCCAAGCTCATTGTCCAGTTCTCTATATAAAATATATCGTATTCGATGCGCTTCCTTATAGACGTATCGCCTCTATAACCATTGATCTGTGCCCATCCTGTAAGTCCGGGGCGCACCTGATGCTTGATCATATAGCGCGGAACCTCTTCCTTGAACTTTTCAACAAACAACGGCCTTTCGGGCCTGGGTCCCACCAAACTCATTTCTCCCGCCAATATGTTAAAGAGCTGCGGCAATTCATCGAGGCTCGTCCTTCTGAGAAGCTTCCCCACCTTCGTTACACGGGGATCGTCCTTTACAGTCCATGCCTTCTGTTCCTGAGAAGGCCTCTGCAATTCCATAGTGCGGAACTTATACATCTTAAACGGTTTATTGTGAAGCCCGACTCTCTCCTGCTTAAAAATCACCGGCCCGCGGCTGGTACACTTTATAAGAAGGACTGTAACAAGCATAATCGGCGAAGAAACAATGATTCCGCAAAGGGAACCGACCACATCCACTGCGCGTTTTGCCACCCAGTTCAAAGTATTCGTCAGCGGAACATAGCGAATATTGATGACGGGAAGTCCCATCAAATCCTCCGTATACGGCCTGCTGGGCACAAGGCTGTTATAGTCAGGAATAAATTTCGTGTGCACCCCGGATTTTTCACATAAATCCACAATCCGCTCCAGCCTGTCATAATCCTCAAGAGCCAGCGTGACCGCGATTTCATCCAGTTTGTTCTCCGGCAATATATAGAGCAGGTTATCGATTCTTCCCAATACCTTTACGCCCTTATACAAAGTTCCTCCCGGAACCCTGTCGTCCAGTATTCCTCTTACCACATATCCCCATTGGGGATTCGCGTTGATTCGCGTAATATATTCCTCTGCCGCACGGGAATATCCCACTAGCAGAACATACTTTAGATTATACCCTTTTTTACGGAAATATTGCAGACCACTTCGAATCATCGACCTTGACAAGGTAGTCAAAATAATATTGATCACATAAAAAATAAAAATCAAGGAGCGCGAAAAATGTTCCTGTTTAACGGCAAACAACATTACCATGAACAGAAATACACCTACTGTATTCGCTTTAAAAATACTGGATATTTCATACTTTCTTCTCGTCGCCCGTTTAGGCGTATACATATTAAAAAAATAATATAGCAAAACGTATCCGGGCACAATAAAATAAAGCGCACTGAAATATGTCGCTACAGACAACGCAGTGACGCCCGGCTCTGTATTCGCAAATGGTGTCTTAAACTTAATGAGCCATGCAAGTGAATAGGAAAGTGCTACGACAACCGCATCCACCAGCAGGTGCAATCTATTGAAATACCTTTGGTTATCTTTTATCATATCTTCACCAAATTTCCTATACTGCTAAACATTTTACAATATTATTACAAAAAGTACAACTTAATTTTCTATAAATAGTATCCCATGTTACTATTGTTACTGTTCACGCCGTTCCCGGCAACGCATGATTTCTGCATTTCAATTCGCTCCGCGAAACAGAAATAATCCCTTGCATCACATTCTTACGCAGCATAACAGTAAATGTTAAGCTACTGTATGAACAATAACCTGATACTCACAGTTTTACTGTTCATAGCAACAATATGCACACAAATTGTATGGAACATGCAATCGGCTCCGGCTACCCTCGGGATTTTGTGCAAAAACAGCCTAAAACACCTCGTGCAATAGTGGATGTGAATAGTAACTATCCCATTACCCTTCGAATTATGTTTATCCAAAGCTCCAACTGGATTTTTACATACCTTCGCCAGTTCTTTGCCTCGAACCGAATCCTGTTTTGTCGTCCCCTTTCGGAGAAGGACAATTTAAAGCCTTCCGCCAAGCCGAAAAGATATGTTTTTCCCATGCCCTTTTTCATAAAGAATAAAAGTTTTACTAAAAAGCCCGGCACGAGAAACGGCATATTGAGAAACATCTGCAGTAATGGCATATTTTTATATATCAGATAAATGCTGTTCCTGGAAGAAAGCTTTACTTTGAATTCGTTATATCTGGAACCGCTTGATCCGCTGCCTGCATGATATACCACGGCCTCAGGTGCAAAATAATTGCGAAACCCCGAAAGCTTTGCCCGGTATCCTATGTCTATATCCTCTAAATAGGCGAAGTGGTTTTCGTCGAAATAGCCGATTTTCCCAAAGACCTCTCTTTTATAAATAGCAGCTCCCGCGCAGGAAGCGAAGATTTCCGCCGCCTTGCCATAGCTGCTCTTTTCCTTTCCTTTTCCAAGAGAAAATGCCCAGCCGAAAGCACAGTACAGATCTCCTGCACTGTCAATCAGATCCGGCTCTTTCATGGATAACATCTTGGCACTGACGGAAAAAGCATCCTCATTTTTTCTTATGGCCCTTTCCAGCGCTTCTACAAAATGCTGTTCCACCTTTGTATCGTTGTTGAGCAGGATGACAAATTTCGTCACCGCCGCCTTTATTCCCGCGTTCACTGCAGCGCTGAATCCTTCGTTTTTCTTAAAGCGTATTATCTGTACCTGCGGATATTTCTCCTCCACAATCTTAAGACTTTCGTCGGAAGAACCGTTATCCACCACGATTACCTTAGGAACCGCCGTTCCCTTATAGAGCGCTTCCAGGCAACCGTCCATGTACTTTATTCCGTTGTAATTAGGTATTACTACTGTCGACTCCATATACTTCGCCCTAATCCTTTTTACGTCTATTGTCATTTACTGCACTGCCCAGAGGAAATCGTCCTTGCCAATCATCCATCAGCGCCGCGGAGATTTTGTTAGCTTTACTGATACTTCCGGCTCGAAAACGACGGTATAACCCATTTTTCTCACTCGCTCGCAAAAATTCATACTCAGCTTCTTGAGTTCCTCATTCCCTGCATCGGCATCTATCCACGTTTTTTCTCTTCCCATAATTTCCCTACGCATCCTTTTTACAAGGTGAGATTTCTCATTGAAGTGTTTCTTATTGAAATATCTCTCATGGGCGAAATATCCGGTATGCTCATCCTCCGCATAAGGTACGCCGGATATCTCCTCGAACAGGCTCCAAAGCTCTTTTCGCACCTTCATACAGCGCACATCCACGGCATAAGCCTCTTGAAGAAGCGTGGCTCTGTGCATATAGCCGCTGTATTCCTTATGGAGTCCCTCGTATATTGAGACGCCGTTTTCATCATAGATGCCTCCCGCTATCTTTCCTCCGGTACTAAGTATCTTCCCTCCGATAACTCCTACTTCCGGTCTTTGCGAGAAAATACCCCCTTCGTAAGCAATCCGATAGAACCCCAGATGCAGGCTATCCGATACCGATGCTTTCCAGCCCCGGCTATTTATGAAATCCTGCACCGCACGTCTTCCGGCATCATATGCATACCGTTTACTCTCAGGATTTTCTGCTGTGGACTGGGTATGGCAGCGCCAGTGATACAGTACCTTCGGAACATAAACTATCGCGGCTCTTCCTGCATTTTCCCATTCCCGCATAAGGTCCCTTCTCTGCTCCTTCGTCTCATAAAGCAGCCTTCCCGCCGCGCGCAATACTAAATCAAAGTCTTGTGCACCGTCATATTCCGGCCGGAACCCAAGGCTTTTTATGAGACTTCTTTTCATGACCAGGAAATGGCAGATATAATTATTGGACAATAACAAATCCATATTCAAATCCTGTTTGAAATGGGGTTCATAGAACTGCGTACAGTCCCCGTTTCCTTTATCTTCATCGGAATACAGCATCCATGCGGTATTTCCGTTCTTTTCCTTTTCAGATATAGCTTTCGCCATTTCATATAAGGCATTGGGTGTAAGGACATCGTCATGATCCAGAAGACCGACATATTCCCCCTCCGCCTTCGCCAATGCAGCGTTGGTATTGGCAGAAATCCCTTTGTTTCCTGCTATGTTAACATAACGGAGCCTTTTGTCATCATAAGTTTCCATCACTTCCTTTACCTGTTCCGAAGCGCTTGCGTCCGCCACGATCAGTTCCAGCTTGAAATAGGTCTGGCGAAGGACGCTATCCAACATTTCACGAAGAAATACGGGATTCGTTTCATAAGCAGGCACAAGAATACTGAAGGTATACGGGTACTTCTCCGCTTCCTTCCTCTGCCGCTCAAGTTCTTCCTCCGGGGGGGGCTGGTAGCTGTAGTTCGCCGCTTTTTCCCTTGCCAGCCTTTCCATAGCCGCATAGTATGCACTTTTAAGCCCGTTCTTTTTTAGATAATAAAAGGTTTTCTTCCAATTGCTCTTTTTAAAAACAGCGTTTCCCATCTTCATTAACCTTCCGAATACGTTCATAGCATAGAGACTGCCGCATATAGGCTTACGCCATGGGCGAAAACCGTCTATACGACAGTCCTTATGAATCATACTTTTAATATGTTAAATAAATGCTTTTAAATCCTCTGTCAGTTTTTCCACCTTCGCCTGCGCATCCTCGAGGCTCGTTCCCTTTACGCCCATATAAAACTTGAGCTTCGGCTCTGTTCCGGAAGGACGGGCACAGCACCATGAGTCGCACGTCAAATCAAAATAGAGCACATTAGATTCCGGAAGGCCTGTTCCGGTTTCTTCTCCGGTTTGCATATTCATAATTGTGCCGGAAGCATAGTCTCTCACCTCGACTACCTTCAAATCGCCGAAATTCTTCGGCGGATTGCTTCTCAGCTTATCCATAATCTGAGCAATTTGTTTAGAACCCTCAATACCCTTTAACGTGATAGCATACTGAGACTCTTTGAAGTAGCCGTATTTCTCATACATATCCAACATCTGATCCCATACGGTCTTTCCGTGCTTTTTACACCATGCCGCCATTTCACACAGACACATAACTGCGACTACCGCGTCTTTATCTCTCGCATGAGTACCCGCAAGGCAGCCGTAGCTTTCCTCAAGACCGAATACGTAATGATTGGAATCACTCTCTTCGAACCATTTGATCTGTTCGCCGATATATTTGAAACCGGTCAACACTTCGATGCACTTCACCTTGTAATCATCGGAAATGGCCTTTGCCATATTCGTTGTAACAATTGTCGTAACGAGTGCGGGATTCTCAGGCATCGTATTCGTAGCCCTTCTTTCCCTTAAGATATATTCCGCGATGAGCATACCCGACATATTGCCGGTAAAAGGAATGTATTCGCCGCTCTTGTTATCCAAGGCGTAAATGCCCAGCCTGTCCGCATCCGGATCGGTCGCCAGCACGATATCCGCATTTTTCTCCTTCGCCAGTTTCAAAGCGAGAGCAAATGCCTTCGGGTCCTCCGGGTTAGGATATTCCAGCGTAGTGAAATCAGGGTCTGGCAGCTCCTGCTCAGGTACGACATACACATGCTTAAAACCCAGCTCCGATAAAATACGTCTTACCGGAATGTTTCCCGTGCCATGGAAAGGAGAATAAACGATTTTAATGTCATCGGATACTTCCTCGATGATTTCCGGATGGATAATTTGCTTTTTCAGCTCTTCCATATAAGCATCGTCGATTTCTTTTCCTATTACCTGATACAAGCCCGCTGCAATGGCCTCTTGCTTGTCCATAGTCTTTACTTCGTGATAATTTGTTACGTTTTTTACTTCCGTAATGATTTCTTCATCCTTCGGCGCCGTTACCTGTGCGCCGTCCTCCCAGTACGCCTTGTAGCCGTTGTATTCCGGAGGGTTATGGCTGGCCGTAATTACGATACCGGAGATGCAGCCCAATTTTCTGAGTGCAAAAGACAGCTCAGGCGTAGGGCGCAGATTTTCGAAAACATACGCCTTAATGCCGTTAGCTGCAAGGCACAAAGCCGCTTCGTCGGCAAATTCAGGGGATTTTCTTCTGGAGTCATAAGCGATGGCTACTCCTTTTTCCTTGCCTCCCTGCTTGATAATATAATTGGCAAGTCCCTGCGTTGCCTTTCTTACCGTATAGATATTCATGCGGTTTGTTCCCGCACCTATTACTCCGCGCAAACCTCCGGTGCCAAATTCCAGCTCTTTATAAAAACGATCTTCCATTTCCTTTTCATCATTTTTGATTGCTAAAAGCTCTTTCTTCGTATCTTCGTCGAAGTATGAATCATTTAACCAAAACTCAAACTCTTCCTTGTAACTCATATCGGGTTCCTCCTGTATCTGTACTCTGATATTTGGTTTTTCATGTGATACTATCATCTCGGGATATTATCACATTGGGATTATATCACATTCTTCTCTATTTTCAAAGAAAAGTCGCTGCGATCCAAGGAAAAATTGGGATTGTAATAAGGATCTCCCTTTTCCAGAACAGCCTTCCACTTCTCCCGAAACCTTGCAGATTCCTCATTATAGCGCTCCGCCTTCTCACCCTCATCGTCCAGGCCTCTGGATATGGATTCGAAATGATACAGCTCTGCAAACGGGGTAAAAACATTTAAATATCCAAGTTCCCTAAGCTTCAGGCAGAAATCAACGTCGTTTAAGGATATGGCAAAAGATTCATCCAGTCCGCCTACTCTTTCAAATAATTCCTTGGAAACCAACAGGCAGGCTCCAGTCACCGCAGACACATCCTGCGCATAGCAAAGCCTTCCCATGTAACCCAGATTTTCCCTATGCTGTCCGTAATGGCTGTGCCCCGCCGTGCGATGAGCACCGAGTGCGAGTACCACGCCCGCATGCTGTATCGTCTTGTTTTCATAATAGAGTTTGGCGCCTGCGGCTCCCACATCCTCACGCTGCGCATACATGAGCAGCTCCTCCATCCAGTTGACCGTGATCACCTGAGTGTCGTTATTCAGCAAGAGAATATATTCGCCGGTGGCTTCTTTTACGCCCAGGTTGTTTACCGCAGAATAGTTGAAATTCTTATCTGTGCTATGCTGTGAATCCCCGGCATTTATTATCCTGACCTTCTCATTTTCCTTAAGTTTTTCATAGTATTCCCATATTTCCGGTGTCTCGCTGTTATTTTCCACAACGATGATCTCGTAATTATCATAGGTGGATTTCTCCAAAATAGAGGCAATGCATCTGCTCAAGTCTTCTTTGTGATCCTTGTTGGCAATAACGATGGAAATCTTGGGATTGCCTATAATCTGATAGCTGATCTTGAAAATCGTCTCAAAAGCTCTTGTACTCGATATTTTAAAATGCTCATAGCCGTGCCCGCGCAGATGATCCGCCACCGCACCCTTCGCCGCATCGATTGCATAAGTCTTGGCCTGAATACCGGAGGCTACACTGCCCGCGTGAGAGCGCCAGTAATACATAAGCTTCGGCACATGGACCACATTCTTAGCCCGGTCCGTCAGCCGCAGAATCATATCGTGATCCTGACTGCCGTCGTATTTCGTGCGGAAAAGCTCCGTCCCTTCCAAAAGCTGTCGCTGGAACACGCTGAAATGACATATATAATTGTTGGCCCGAAGATTATCCACCGCATAATCGGGTTTAAAGTGCATGGTGAGCATTTTATTGATGTCGTTATTTTTAAAAGTCGTCTCATCACAGTAAATGTAATCCGCGTCCTGCTCATTAATAACCTTGGCATATTCATAGAGCACCGACGGATGCAGGATGTCATCGTGATCGAACAGCCCGATATATTCGCCGGCAGCCATTGCATAGCACTGATTAGTATTTCCTGAGATTCCCTCATTCTTTTCCAGTTTCTTATAGATGATGCGGGATTCCCCTCCCGTATACAATTTCTCTTTCTCTATATATTCCTCACACATCTTACTTACGTAGGAGTGCTCCTTATCGGAACCGTCTGCAAGACAAAGCTCCCAGTTTTCATAGGTCTGATTCACTACCGAATCCAGCATAGCCGTAAGAAACTCCTTAGGGGTATTATAAAGCGGCACCAAAATACTGAACTTTATCATACGGGGGAAAACTGTTTCGTTTTCCTTCTTCCTTCTCGCTTCATCAGGAAAACTGGCCGTACCATAGCGTTCCATCGCCTCCCGCTCCCTTTGCTTATACTTGATCTTGGCTGCAAGTCCCCGTAGATTTCCGCAGTTTTTCAAACGGCTGCGCTGACGGAGCAAAAAGTGCATGGCTTTTCGAAAGGGTGCGCTCGCCTTCCAAACGGGGTTGCTCTTAATTCGGTTTATCTTAAAAGTAAGCTCCTCGTTCCTTTCCTCCAGCTGCGCGATCCGGCCCGCCAGGTCGGCACATTTTATATGTTCCTTTTCATAGGCCTCTTTATAATAATCTGTCCTTTCTTCCTGCATTCCTTATCCTTTCCTGCCAATATTCTTCATGACAACGCTTATTTAATATTCAGATAACGGTTCGTCCATGAATATAGTTTCTGACCTGAACATTTATCTTTCACAAGAATTCCCAACCGATAATTTCCCTCTTTGACATCTTTTCCTCGAAGTACTGCTCCGAAGCCCGCAATTCCAACATTGACCTGATCCGGCAGATTCTGCTCCACGTCCTTTCGAAGAAAAAGCTCCGGTGAGACTGTAAACAGCTTATGGCCCCCTCCTTTTAAAGATTCCGCCCCGCCGCTTGTTCTTTCCAATAAAATTCTCTTTTCATAACACGCGTTATCTGAACCTGCAACAAAGGAATATCCTTGTATATAATAATCCTGCATATGATTGCCCGGCCCATTCTCCGGTTCTATCCCGCAGCGCCATTCCTCCAGAGTTCCCGCATATTCCAAACTAATCATGACACATGTATCCTCTCTGGCATCGTCCAATAACCCACCAGCTTCTGCGACCTTCCCATAAGTCATATTCTCCTGCCAATCATAATCAGCTCTAAGCTCAAATCCCGTAGAAAGCATATCTCCTGCCAGATATTTATGATAAAAAGGATCCTTCCCGTAAAGTCCCCTATGCCGGGCGTAAAGCTTCCGCTTTTCTGCCAGCAGCCGTTCAAGCTTATCCTTCTCTTCATCCTGCCCTCTGCTAAGCGATTCATAGTGATATAGCACTGTCCCTTGTAAAACTGTATTATAATACCCCTTCTCGTATAAAGAAAAACATAAACCCACATCATTAAAGGCCACCGGCAATTCCTCGGGGAAACCACCCGCTTCCTCAAACTTCTCCTTCGCGACAGCAAGACAGGCCCCCGTTACCGCGATAACGTTTCTCATGTCATGGTTCCATCCATAATAATACTGCTCCTTATTATCTTTAAACTGGAGCTTATGCACCGGTCCCAGACGCAAGTTTACGATACCCCCATGCTGCACCCTATCTGAATCCGGATACAATAGCTTGACTCCGACAGCCCCCGCATAAGACTTCATCGCCTCCGCATAGAGCCTTTCCAGCCATCCGGCTGCTTTTCTCTCCTTTGTCTCAGACTTCCTCTGCCCATGTCCTTCAGCTTCAAGCTCTGCCGGACTATATTCCCCGGTTTTACGCCCCGCCGCTTCCATTTTCTCTGGCTCAACCGCCTCCGGCACCTCTACATCATCGTTGAGAAACAAGCACACTTCTCCTGCCGCCGCTGCCGCCCCCATATTGCACATAGCCGAGAAATGGAAAGGCCTCTTTTCATAAATATAAGTATATTTAATGCCAAGTCCGCTTAAATAGCTATTCAAACTCTCTTTCGTCCGTTCCTCGCTCCCATTATCTACCAGGATAATTTCATAAGGCATCTTCGCTGAACCTTTTACGGACTCTATGCATCGTTTCAGCACTCTCTCGTTATCCTTAGATGGGATGATTATAGAAATAAGCCGTTTTTCTTTTTTACCAGAAAGGAAATCTTCACCGGAAGAAATATCCTCATCAAAGAAGTTATTCTCATCCAAACAGCAGCATTCATTAGAAGCTGTATTCTCATAAAAATGACTGCCCTCGTTATAAAGCAATTCTCCTTCCCTATTCAAAAAAGAATGGAACAATATTTCATCAATATGCCCCACAGGAAAATCTTCCATTTTCCCTTCCCGCCTCTTTTCAAAACCGCCTGCCTTCTGTGCCAGCAAACGACACATGCGATAAATCCATATACGCCCCTCCTCATCCGTTTCCCCGTCGAAACTAAGAATCTCTGCCTCCGATAATTCCTTTAAGACATGAGTACGCACCGCAAATACAGAACCGAAATAAAAACAAGACAAAAAAGTATCCGGAGACCAATCCGGTTTCAGCCAAGGCGTATATCGAATCCCATCGGGGCTAAGCACATCCTCATCACCATAAGCCATAGAAATCTGCGAATGCACAAGAAAAAAGCTGCTGATCAGCTCCTCCGAAAGCTCAGAGCACTTTCCGCCAGACGCTTGAAATAAAACGATGTCCGCTTCTTCTTCACCGACACCGCCCTCCTTCACATAATCCTTCACCGCCTCATAAGAAACATGCTTGACACTGAGCTTTCGTCCGCCATACGCTCTCGTCTCCTCCTCAAGCCTCTCTCTCAGCGTCTCTTCCCTTTTTCGAATCCACTCATCATACGAAATACTCTTCTTCTCAAACAGCTTATCATACTGCTTCCGCTGTACTTCTACCAACTTTTCTTTTAACCACGCCTTCATTCCACCGCCCAAAATCCGCTCCTCAACTCACCTTACATTTCAGCACTCTTCACGCTCCAACTACTTTATGCTCTACCCTTTTCTCTCTTTGAACTTCTTCATACTCTCAACTCGTTTCTCTTCCCGAGCCTCTTAACATTTCAACTTTTTTCTTTCAGAACCTCTTCGTACTCCCACTCTCTTCTTTTCCATTCACAAGTCTCTTGACGCTTCCACACGCTTCTCTCCTCAAGCCGCTTCGCCCTTCCACGCTCTTCTCTCCACCTGCAATTGCGAAACTCGTAACCTCGCCAATTTTATGTACAATTTCACAACCTCACCGAAGAAAGGCTCACACAGCCTCTCAGAATTGTACATAAAATTTCCACTCCCCACCAGTTTCGCACTCACTCACCTCACCAAATCCTCTTCACTGCTCCCGCCATATCCTTCGCAATTTCCTCCGGCACGCGCACAATTTCCATTTCTGCCACTATTTCATTCTTCCCCATCCTATCCAAATTGTTCAGCCTGATATTTATATTAGGATCCTCCGTCGCAAACACATAACTTCCGTCCTTCATACTCTTTCCGTTAGTAATAATATTCTTCTTACCAAGCTCCACCGCTTCTCCGTTAAAAGTCAGCGCCTTCACCCGCACGACACAATAATCCATAGCCGGATCTATACGGAGCATGTTGACATCCCCATCCGTCTCCAGTTCCAAACGAATCAGATTTTCCCCTTCATAAGCGTCCCTTACGAAATAGGAATCCTCCTCACAATACCCATTTCCTCTATCTTCATAAATCTGTATTCTCTCTTTCTTTGAAGAATCATCAAACTTATGCACCCACTTTAACGGCTCCATGATTTTATAACCTATGGCTTCACGCATCTGTGCCATAGACTTATGCTTTCCGGTAACGAACTCCTGAAACCCCATCTCTTGCTCACGGAACTCCTCAGCCTCCCGTTCCGTAATACCAAGAGTATCTATTATCGCATCCAAATTCAATTTATTTCGTTTCTCATTTTCGAGGACATAGCAATATACCGCGCGGAAGGCCGTTTCCTTGGCACTAACCGGCTTACCGAAGGTCCACTCGTAGTCTATGATCGTCCAAACTCCGTCCTTTATCGCCTTAAGACTAGGTTCAACTGAAAATGAATCTTCACTTACCGTTTCCGTAAAAGTTTCTTCCGCTGTCTCTCCGGCAACTTCCTTAGCTGCTTCTATTGATGTTCCCTTAACCGTACCCCCGGCATCATTACCAGCCGGTTCACCCAAAACTTCCTCTGCGGCTTTATCCGTCACCTCATCGACCGCTTCTTTTGGTGTAATCAATATATTTGCAAAAATCAAATCATAATCTGCCACTGGCATCTCCTCATGATAAGAAATTCTCTCTAAATATTCATTAAATAACGCGTGAAATTTATCAATCTCATTTCTCTCCAGGCAGCCGTCCAAAATCTCCTCCAGCGTTATCCCCTCCACATATTCGAACTGCGCCGACTTACCATCTTCACATAAGCTGCACTTATTGACTTCCAGCTTACCTCCTTCGAATCTTTGCATCAAGTCGATATATGCAGTCTCCATACTTCTGATGTGCTCTATGGCCTCATTCGATAACGCATGTTTTTTTACTATCTTTTTCCCATCTTCGTCAATGCATATCTCGGTACGAATCTCATACTCCGGCGAACGATCGTTGGAATACTTGGCATACTTTATATCGAAACCATCTCCAATAACCGCTACATAAGAATTGGAAAATACAGAAAAAATACCATCCTTTATTATCCCGTCAAAAGCCTGCTTCTCATCAAAAAGGAGCATTCTGTCCCTATCGAAATTCCTGCTGTTCTCCGACAGCTCTCCCGGCAGCGGAAGCCTCTTGTCGGAATACAACGCAGTCATAAATTTATAGTCAGGGTATGGATAATAAAAGGAATAGTTTTCCACCCCGCAGACATGGAAAATATTTTCCAACCCTTCTCTGGTAAAAGTACGCACACCACCACCCTGTGCATAATCCTCAATTCCTGAAAAATAAGTTCCCAGATGATCTTCCCTGCACCCGGCGAAATACTTAAGTCCCAGTCTATTTTCAATAGCGATAATGATTCTCCCGCCCTTCTTTAAGTGGCGCAGCATCATCTTAAGCAAATCCTCATAGGGATGGGCAGTTCCGGTATAACTCTGGCCGTACTCGAACACTCCTATGAAATAAATAAAATCGAAATCTTTCGGCAGCTCCGGCTCTATATCCTTAAAATTTCCCACATGTATGGTAACGTTATCACAGTCCTGATGCCTATAGGCATTGATCATACTTCTTTTCCTGGATAAGTCAATGCAGGTAACACTTCCCGCTTTTTTTGCAAGACTGCCTGTAATCGCACCGCATCCTGCTCCTACCTCCAGCACCTTCGCATCTTTATCCATAGGAATCCAGTCCACAATATTTTCCCTGAGAGGGGACAAATGATAGAGGACCGGCCATTTAGCGCGTTCTTCAATTATACGCCTATATTCTATGGGAGAATAGTTTTTAACAATGTCCAGAAGCTCGTCCTCCACCTCTCCATCACAGTAAAGGTCCTCACCCGGATAATATTTATAGTCAAGAACTATTTTTCCAATCTGCTCCGTGTTTGAAAAAGCATTCATATCAGTTCTCCTTTTACCATAGCCTGCTGCTATATATAGTCGCGTACCACAGCCTCCGTGTCCATATCGTAATAACCTACCGTATCCTTATCCGATATTACTGTCACATTGATTACATCATACAGCCTGTGATACACGGCGAAATCGTTGTTCTCATATCCGGTTACTCCCAGAGACAATAGATATTCTCCTCCCTGGAGGCTCATCTTCTGTCTGAAGGTAATCTCTTTCACACTCCCGGCCTTTACCGGCTGTAAAAATGTCTTCTCAAACATCGTATTCGTTCCTGTAATCTCAGTACCCCTTATATTTTTAACCGTAAATGCAAAAATGGGTGCCGGAACATCCTGTGAAAACTCCACCTTCATATGAATCGTGAATTCATGTCCCTTTATAACAGCAGTAGTCTTGATTCCTTCGCTGTCCGTAATATAATATTCTGTTATACAGGCAGCCTTCGTTCCATATTCCAGCAGGTCAGGATTGATTCCCGCTTTCACAGCCGCCGCCTCTTTTAAATCGTCGTCATCTAACAGGTTCTCTTTCCCCTCATCTTCAATCGCATATTGCCCTACGAGCACCCGCTTATAGACATCTATCATTTCCTTGGGAGAACCTTCACCCAGCTTTTTTCCTTTATTGAGCAATATTACTCTGTCGCAGTATTTGCTGATGCTGCTAAGGTCATGGCTGACGAAAAGAATCGTCTTTCCGATTTTCTTGAATTCTTCGAATTTGTGATAGCACTTTGCCTGAAAGAATACGTCACCCACCGACAGCGCTTCGTCCACGATCAATATTTCCGGCTCGATATTAATTGCCACCGCAAAGGCCAAGCGCACGAACATTCCGCTGGAATACGTCTTGACCGGCTGGTATACGTAGTCGCCGATATCTGCAAAATCCAGTATAGCATCCATTTTCTCTTCGATTTCCTTTTCCGAAAAGCCGATCATCGTACCGTTTAAGTAAATGTTTTCTATACCGTTGTATTCCATATTAAAGCCTGCACCCAGCTCGAGAAGCGCAGAAATACGCCCGTTCACGGTCACTTCTCCTCCGGAAGGGTTCAGCACTCCCGTAATGATTTTCAAAATCGTGGACTTTCCCGATCCGTTGGTTCCGATAATTCCAACCGTCTCGCCCTGATACACCGTCATGTCCACCTTATCCAGCGCATGGTGCTCCTTATAGCGCTTCTTCCCCGACAGCCCGAAGGCCTCTTTCATCCGGTCAGAAGGCTTATCATATAATCGATATACTTTCTCCAATTCCTTGGTCTGTATCGCTATTTTTTTCTCTTTCATTCAGCCGTTTCTCCGTTGCACTGCTAATATTTTGTTACTGTTCATTCCGTTCTCAGTAACGCATGATGTTCTGCAATGCAAACTTTTTGCATTTAAATTCGCTTCGCGAAGCAGAAATTATCTCTTGAATCATATTCTTACGCAGCTTAACAGCAAGTGTTAAGCTACTGTGTGAACAGTAACCATATTTTCTTTCTACATCACATCCGCAAAATGTACTTTCAGCCTTTTGAAAATCAAAGAGCCGATGCAAAACAGCGTAACCGTAAAAATCCAAAAATAAGTGGAGGAATAAAAATGCTCAAAAAACCATTCCTGCTCGTACACGGCGCTGCGGTAACCATTCACGATATAAACCATAGGGTTCAGCTTGAACAGAGGCTTCATCGTATCGCTCAGCATGGATATATCCCATAAAATAGGTGTTGCCCACATGCCGATTTGGAGAATAATACCTATGATTTGCTGTAAATCCCTGAAAAATACAACAATTGCGCAGGTCGAATAGCTGATGGCGAGCACCAGCACGAATTCACAGAAGCTATAATAAAAAACCTGCAGCGTGTACACGCTTGGGTAATAACCGTACCCTATGGCGATGAGCAATAAAATCACTACAAAAAAAACATGTATGAAGGTAGCCGCAATTACCTTGATAATAGGTAAAATACTTATTTTAAAGACTACCTTTTTCACGAGGTAATTATATTCCATAAGGGCTGTCGTTCCATTGCTCAGCGCCTCCGAAAAATAAAACCACGGTACCAGTCCCGCCGTCAGGTATAAGACATAGGGAACCTCTATCCCGCCTGCAACAAGCTGACTTCTCGTATCGAATACCCTGTCGAACACGATCCAGTACATAACGACAGTCACCACCGGCTGCACAAATGCCCATACCATGCCGAGATAAGAACCGGCATATCTCTTTTTAAAGTCATTCTTCGCCAGCTTCCATATCAGTCTCCGGTTCTGGAGCAGCTCCTTGGGCAGCACCGTAAGCCTATCGTAAAATATACCGAAGATTACGCAAGTAAACACGATAAGCACACAAGCCATTACCTTTTTCATAAGCTCGGTAGTCTGGTCTGCCAACGGATTGTGGTGCATCACAACAATTCCTGCCAAAATGAGGGCAATCAGATAGAAAACCGTAACCGCCGCTTTTTTGGGAACATTCTTTATTTTTGATTTGAGCATATCTTTAACCATATGACGTCCTATTTCTCCCGGGCATATTCCTTTATGCCGCCCCATTTCATATCCTTTTCGGACATGATAAGCTCCATTCCTTCCGGAATCGGCCATTTCACTCCGATATCGGGGTCGTTGTAAAGCAGGCCTCCCTCATCGTTCGGATGATAGAAATCCGTGCATTTATATGCGAACTCCGCAATCTCAGACAGCACGAGAAATCCATGTGCAAAGCTTTTCGGAACAAAAAACTGTTTCTTATTCTCCGCAGACAGAACTACGCCGAACCACTTGCCAAAGGTAGGGCTTCCTTCCCTCAAATCCACCGCCACGTCGAATACTTCTCCACTGACTACCCTTACCAGCTTGTCCTGCGGAAACTCTTTCTGGAAATGCAATCCCCGGAGCACACCCTTTTTCGAAGCCGACTGGTTGTCCTGAACAAAAATATGATCGATTCCAGCCTCCTTGAAATCCTCATAATGATATGTCTCCATAAAATATCCTCTGGAATCTCCGAAGACTGCAGGCGTAATTACTTTAAGCCCTTCTATCTCACATGTCTCTACCGTTATCTTTCCCATTATAAATAACTGCTCCTTTTCTCTATTCTCATGCAGGCAACACGCCAAGCGGCAAGCTTGCCTGTCCATTTGGCAACCTCCTGCAGTCATCCTGCTACCAGTCCGCCTTCTCCGTCCCGCCGATTGCTTTCGGCTCCACGATTTCTCCGTCAAGAGGCTCTCCTGCCTCAGGCAGTGTCCCGGTTCCTCTTGCATTATCAGCGTCATCCGCCTTGGGAGATTCTATTTTCAAATAGCTCAAATTAAAGTCCACCTTGCCTTCAATTCCGTCCACGGTTCCGCCGGAAGTATACTGCCACATATGGTAGTAGCCTTGATATACCGGAACATCTCTGTATTCCGCAAGCCATATGATATAGTCCTTTAACGAGCTCATGTCTAACATCTCATTAAACCAGTTTCTCGCTCCGTACACGCCCGCCCTAAATCCGGCACTTTCCACCGTGGCGCAAAAGGCTTTGCATACTTGCGTGCGCGCCTCCAGCTCCAGGCCATCCGCCCGGCCGTTGCCACCCGCACCTTCCGTATCGATGAAAACAGGATAGCTGATATCGTAATCCTTGCACATATTTATAACCATGCTGGCTTCTTCCACCGCTTCCACAGTACTTACCGCCTGCGTAAAAAAGTATACTCCCACGGGAATGCCTGCATTCAGAGCGCCTTTTATATTGGCCTTAAAATAAGGGTCCTCGATCAACGCTCCCGTAGTCGCTCCACGGTAGCCCACGCGGATGATTGCGAATTCTACGCCTTCGTTTTTCACCTTATCCCAATCGATTTCCTTGTTCCACTTGGAAACATCGATACCGATTTTCGCGTTGGGATTGTTCGCCTGCATTTTAGTTATCTCACTATTGTCCGCATCATCTTCCGCACCGTTTACTTCCAAATCCTCCAGCGCAGGATCTACATCCTCCTCCGTAAATATGAGCAGGCTGATATCGTCGATTGCCACATACTCTACGCTCTGCTTCACTTCAATTCTGGCCGATGTATCCGGCACCCGATAACCCACGATCTCCTTCAAGGTCACTTCATAGGAACCGGCGCGCAGATGATCGATGTAAATGACGCCGTCCTGATCTTCATCCATGTATTCCTTATCTCCGTTCAAGACCGCACAAAAAGACTCTCCCTTTACAAGCTTGCCCGCATTATCGACGACCTGAATACGCAAATCCTTTTCTACCGAAGTCATGAGCAGGGACAGATTCTTTTCACTCATTTTCTCTATGGAGGAATAAGGCTTTTTGTCCGGGTCAAAAAAGGTTTCGTCCGTTAAAAATGCCCGTTCATCCGAGCCTGTCTGAACCGTCTGCACATCTGCCAGCGTTTTCGTGCTCTCCTGAACTTCGGCAGATACCTCCTGATCTTCCCTCTTGTTAAAAAAATCCTTGTTTGCATACAATACGATTCCCATTACCGCCGCAAACATTATAATGACCAGAAAAACAGTCATATTCTTCAGCTTAGAGCCCATTTGCAACCTCTATCATGTATTTTCCATAATCCGTCTTCATCAATGGTTCCGCCAGCTTAAGGAGCTGTTCTTTCGTAATGAATCCTCTCTTATAAGCGATCTCTTCGATGCAGGAAATATACAGCCCCTGCCGTTTCTGGAAAGCTGATACGAAATCTGCCGCGTCAAGAAGAGAATCATGATTCCCCGTATCAAGCCATGCGAAGCCTCTTCCCAGCGTCTCCACCATCAGTGTTCCGCGGCTCAAGTATTCGTTGTTGATACTCGTAATCTCTATTTCGCCGCGTGCGGAAGGCTTTACGTTCTTAGCTATTTCCACCACATCATTGTCATAAAAATACAGACCCGGCACCGCATAATTGCTCTTCGGCTTTTCAGGCTTTTCCTCTATCGAAAGGGCTCTCCCATTCCCATCGAACTCCACCACTCCATACTCCCTCGGGTCGCGGACATAATACCCGAAAATAGTCGCCCCCTTTTCTCTCTGCGCAACTTCGCGAAGCACCCTTGAGAAGCTCTGTCCATAAAAAATATTGTCTCCGAGCACCAGTGCCACGCTATCGTTTCCTATGAAGTCTGCTCCGATGATAAAAGCATCCGCAAGCCCTCTGGGATATTCCTGAACCGCATATTGAATCTCGAGTCCAAACTGCTCTCCCGTGCCGAACAACTCCTCGAATACGGGCACGTCTCTGGGCGTAGATATGATCAGTATCTCCCTAATCCCCGCCAGCATAAGAGTTGACAGCGGATAGTATATCATCGGCTTGTCATAAACCGGCATTATCTGTTTCGAAATCGCTTTTGTCAATGGGTAGAGGCGCGTTCCGCTTCCACCTGCAAGAATAATTCCTTTCATGATAAAAAACGTTCTCCTTTCAAGGTTGTTTACATTATCATTTAGTATATCACAAAATATCTGGATTGAAAACGTAAAATGGGAACGATTTAAAACCGTTCCCATCCGAATTATCTTACTGTTCACTCCGTTCTCAGTAACGCATGATTTCTGCATTTTAATTCGCTTCGCGAAGCAGAAATCATCTCTTGCATCACGTTCTTACGCAGCTTAACAGCAAGTGTTAAGCTACTGTGTGAACAGTAACCGAATTATAGCATTTTACTTGTTACTATTCACAACCACTATTCCGCCAGGTGCTCTGTGCTGTACATATCTGTATAATATTTCTGATATTCTCCGCTGGTAACATTCTTCATCCATTCTTCATTCTCAAAGAACCACTGGATCGTCAGCCTGATGCCTTCCTTGAACATGGTCTCCGGTTGCCAGCCTATTTCCGCTTTGATTTTGTCCGGCGCGATGGCATATCTTCTGTCATGGCCTTTTCTGTCTTCCACATAGGTAATCAAATCCTTGCTTACCAGCTTCTTTCTCGGATCGTTCTCAGGAAGCATCTCCTGTAAGGTTTCTATAATAATATTGATGATTTCAATATTCTGCTTCTCATTGTGTCCGCCCACATTATAGGTTTCGAAAAGCCTTCCCTTTTCCTGAACCATATCGATTGCTTTCGCATGATCTTCCACATACAACCAGTCTCTGACATTCTTACCATCTCCGTATACCGGAAGCTTTTTCCCCTGAAGCGCATTGTTGATGATGAGAGGAATCAACTTCTCCGGGAACTGATAAGGTCCGTAATTATTGGAGCAGTTGGTTATATTCGCAGGAAAATGATAGGTATCCATATATGCCTTTACCAGCATGTCTGAACTGGCCTTGCTCGCAGAATAAGGGCTGTGAGGATCGTATGGCGTGGTCTCATAGAAATATTCGCCTTCCTCTTCCAGGGAACCGTATACCTCGTCCGTGGATACATGCAAAAACTTCTTATCCGGCTTAAAGCTACCATCTTCTAACTCCCAGGCACTCTTCGCACAGTTAAGCATCACTGCTGTTCCAAGAACATTAGTCTGTACGAACACCTCCGGATTACGGATGCTTCTGTCCACATGGCTTTCCGCTGCAAAATGCACAACTCTATCGATATCATTGGTTTCAAATATCTTAGAAATCGCTTCCTTATCGCAGATGTCCGCCTTGATGAACTTATAATTGTCCCTATTTTCTATTCCCTTCAGATTCTCAGGATTGCCTGCGTAGGTGAGCGCATCCACATTGATAATCTTAATATCGCTTCCATATTTTTTAAACATGTAATGAATGTAATTGGAGCCGATAAAGCCTGCTCCGCCTGTTACCAGATAAGTTTTCATAATGTTTCTATGCCTTTCTTTTTTTTATTCTCACGGAGGCAACGAGCCAAGATTGTCAGCTTTACTGATATCAAGCAAGCTTGATATAGCGGATGTCCGTGAGGACTTCGATTAATACCTATGGATAAATATATCTCATTCTTTTCCTCTTTGCAATATTCTGTACAATTTATAAAGAATAATTAATATCCCAAATAGCTGATATTCAAATCCACAGAACCGCTTATACCCGATACGGAACCCTTGGAGGAATACTGCCACAGATCGTATTTCGTCGCCGAATAGCTGGGGGCAGCCGCATATTGAGCCAGCCATATTTTATAGCCGGTAAGGCTTGCCGTATTGATATATGAGGTCAGCCATGTCT
Source organism: Bacillota bacterium (assembly GCA_023412855.1). Taxonomy (GTDB): domain Bacteria; phylum Bacillota; class Clostridia; order Lachnospirales; family Lachnospiraceae; genus Kineothrix. Next base: position 87,467 of record JAEZRJ010000078.1, read on the forward strand.
TGTTCGCATAGATTCCTGCCGTATATCCTGAGTTTTGAATAGTCTGGCAGAATGCTTTGCAGACTGCAGTCCTCGCATCTTTGCCGATGCTGTCTGCCCGTCCGCCGCTAGGCTCTACATCCAAAAATACAGGATAAGAAATTTTATAACCGCTGACCAGGCTTGCCACCATGGAGGCTTCCTCAACCGCTTCCACCTCGTTTACCGCCTGCGTAAAGAAGTACACTCCCACCTTAAGGCCTGCTGCCGAAGCTCCTTGAATATTGGAGCGGAACTTCGGGTCCTCAATCAGGGCTCCCGTGCTGGAGCCGCGGTAACCGCAGCGGATGATAACATAAGACACGCCGGAATTCTTCACAGCGTTCCAATCGATATTTCCGTTCCACTTGGATACGTCGATTCCCATATTGCCGGAGGAGGAAGATAATGCTCCGTCGCTGCCGAAATTATATTTCGCTCCTTGAATAATCTGTTCACCGGTTACCTTATTGCCGTCCGCATTGAAATAATAAGTCTTGCCATCGATGGTCTGCCAGCCTGTATATTTGTACTCGGCAGCTGCCGATGACAATTTATAAAATTTATCCGCTTTGAAATAATCGGAGTAAACGGCTTCTCTGAACTTGCTGTCCGTCTCCTTAACATAGAGCTGATTGCCGGAATTGTCCTTCAACTTTGTGGCGCTGTCATTTTCCGGATTAGTCTTAACGGTAACTTCGCAGGTCGCTGCGATAGAATTATCTGCATTGCTCATCGCCTTAATTGTCGCAGTTCCGGCACTCACACCGGTTACCGTGCCGTCACCTGACACTGTCGCTGCCGCACTGTTGCTGGAAGACCATGTAATGGAGACATCCGACGCATTTTTTACTTCCGCAGTAAGCTTAAATGTCTTTTCTGTAAGCACCTTTCCGGTAGCTGCGCTGATTGTAATGGAAGGCTTCACCTTCTCAGGCTCTATAACTGTTACCGTACAGGTCGCTATATGTCCGGTAGATGTTTTAGCTGTAATATCCGCTGTTCCGGCACTCACTGCCGCGATAGTTCCTGCTGCTACCGATACGACTCCTGCATTGCTGCTGTTCCACTCCACCGCATTTCCTGCTGGATCCGTGGTTGCCGTCAAAACAGCAGTCTCTCCCGTTTTCAAAGAAAGGCTGGTTTTGTCCAGACTGACCTTTATCTCGGTGACCGCAGGTGGTGGTGTTGTATCTGTGGGTGTTGTCCCCGTATCCACAGGTGTTGTTGCAGTGCCCGAAGCTGTCGTATCGGTCGTTGGCGCTGTAGTACCTGCCGCCGTCTGATCTGTGGTCGCTGCCGCAAAACGAAGGAATTCGCTCGCTTTTACAAGGGTGTTGGGGTCCGTAATCTTATCCTTCGACACTTCCTCATAACCGGCCTCGGTTCCCGATCCGTTTAACGCCGTCTTCGTGGATTCCACCCACGCTACCGTATCCGTAAGAACGGATTCAACCGCCGTTTCCTGCTTCTTCGTATCCTCCGCCGCAACGTTAACGTCGGATTCTTTCTTTACTTCATCGGAAACATCCACCTTCTTATATTCGATTTTATCCTTTATGGTAACCGACACGCTTTCCGTGGAAAAGGTATAATCCTCCGCACCGGAAATACTTGCCATAGCAACACTGCATTTACCCGCCGCCATATCGGTCCGATAAATAATTCCGTCTTTGTCTTCATCCTTCAGCGTGTAGGTTTTCCCTCCCGCATCCGTAATATTTACTTCAAAGGGCACGCTTGCTACCAGCTTGCCGGTCGCGCTGTTCACGAACTTTATCTTTAAGTCCTTTTGCATGGAGCTAAGGTGCATCTCTACTTTGACTGCCTCCGTCGTCTCCAGCTCCTTCTCCTCGTACTCCGTCACCGCCTCGGCCATTTCTTCCTGAACAGCCACCTTAGCTGCCTGCGCGTCAGCCACTGCCAAAAGCCCGCTTTCTCCGATAACTTCGATTCCTTCCATTCCGGCGCCAATCTCCTGAAAGGAAGCCACCTGCATATCAGCCGCCTTTGCGTCCGCATACATCGTACATGTCACAATGGCAAAAACCATGATCAGAGCACCGGTAGATGCCACAATTCTATCGATGGTATCCATATACTTTATTTTATACCACAGACGGCTTTCTTTACCATTATGCCTTCTATCCCGTGAGTTCTTAGCTGCTGCTTTTGTCTTTTTGTCTGAAGTACTTTTTCGATGCTCCAATGCGTATTCTTTCTTAGACGATGTCTTCTGTTCGGCCGCCGTTTCTTTCTTGGCTGATGTCTTCTTCTCAGTCGGCGCGTCTTTCTTCTTGACCGCTATCCTCTTCTCAGTCGGCGCGTCTTTCTTCTTGACCGCTATCTTCTTCTCAGTCAGCGCGTCTTTTTTCTTGACCGCTGCCTTCTTCTCAGTCGGCGCGTCTTTCTTCTTGACCGCCATCTTCTTCTCAGTCGAAGTTTCTTTCTTCTTAGACGATGTTTTCTTTTTTAGCGGAGCGCTTTCTCTCTCCCTGGAATACCCTTTTTCCTCCAGTTCTTCACTTCCCCCAGAGTATTCATCTTCATCATAAAACTCGTCCTCATCATAATAGTCATTTTCATCCAAATCCATGAAATTTAAATCTTTTATATGATCAAAATTATTAATTTCGTTCTCCATAATAAAATCATCGAATCTTCTATTCTCTTTTTTCATTGCTTATGTAAACCCCTCCCAAATAATCATTTGGCAATATATTAACATAAAAAATCCCTTTTTTCAATGTTTTTCACCATATCGCTCCTTTTTCTGACTTCTTCTCCCAGTGTAACGTATATCATAAATCTATGAGCGCTTTTTGCCGTACTTTTTTCATGATTTACATATTTTTCATCAATTGTATGGTTAAATTAGTATTTTTTCGAATTTTGTCGATGAATTACTCGATTAAGTTATTGACTTTTTTCGTCATAACTGACACAATTAAAAACAGGCTTAATTATATTATGTTATTGGAAAAGGGGATTTTTTTCATGATGTACATGCACTATTGCAAACCTTGTCATCGGGTTCACATGCTAAATGGTCACAAGATGACATGTCCAAAATGCGGAGGAGCTATTATTGAGCTTCGCATTCCATACATGGATTACGTCTGTATGGATATGGCACAGAGAAGCGCTTTTAAAGAGCAATGTGCCGATAAGGAACAATTAAAGGAGCTCAGCACCACCTATCGCATGTATAAGTACAGCAAGTGGTATAAGGAGCTCAACAATCAGCACTGCTGACAAAATCGGGGTATTACAAGGAAGAACGAGAAGGAATATGAGTCGGATAAAATAAATCTTAAAATTTTATCCGGCTCATATTTTGTATGGATTTTTGAAATAAATAATAGTACAATAGTTACTATTCAGCCTATTGCTTCCTGTCAGCAATGTATTCACAGGAGTACTGTTGCGTTGTTACTGTTCACACAGTAGCTTGACATTTACTGTTAAGCTGCGTAAGAACGTGATTCAAGAAATGATTTCTGCTTCGCAGAGCGAATTTTATATGCAAAATTTTTGCATTGCAGAAATCATGCGTTAATTCACGCGCGGAATAAAAATACTCCGCGATATGGAGGCTGAATAGTAACGTATAATATACGCTCATCGGAGGAATCGTTATGGAAAATGGAAATGAAAATAAAAATGAAAATAAGAAATTATCGTTTAACTGGCATTATATACTTCTCGGCGCAATTCTTATCATTGCGGCGGTTGCCATCGTAAAGCTCGTTATCTGGAACATCGGAACCCGGTCCGATTACGACCCTAACAATCTGGCAGAGGGTTACGACATCGAAGCACTTGACACCATCATTCCCTTAAGCGAAGCAAAACTGCAGGGCCGAACGGACGACGGAGAGAACACTATTCTCTGTCTTGGAGGCAATCCTCTTACCGATGAAATGGGGCAAAATGGCTTTACTGCCCTCTTAGCACAAAAAACGGGGTCTACCGTATATAACGGCGGATTTCCTGATTCCAGTATCGCGGCGAAATACTCCGCTTACAACGAAGGATATCCGAAAGATAACTTCAATCTTCCTTACGTGGCAAAAAGCATTGCAAGCAAGGACTTCGCTGCTTTAACATCCGCGGCAGCAGGGGAACAAGATGAAAGATATGCTCAGTCGGCAGAAACCTTGGAGTCCATCGATTACAATAAAATAGACACCATCGTAATCATGTATGACGCTATCGATTATTTGGAAAAAGTTCCTTCCGACAATCCAAACGATCCTTATGAGCTCAGCACTTATACCGGCGGCCTTCGAAACGCCATCGAGGCAATTCAGGAAGCATACCCCTATATCCGTATCTTCGTCATGTCCCATACCTTTGCGCAGTGCATCGATGAGAACGGCAATTACCAGAACGGAGGCACTGTTGACCTTGGAAACGGAGCTCTTCCCCATTATCTGGTAAAGGAAGTAGATGTGGCGATTTCCTGTGGCGTGTCCGTCATCGACAACTATTACGGCACAATAAACGAGGATAACTATAAGGATTATATGACCGACTATATCCATTTAAATGATGCCGGAAGAAAAGCTCTTGCCGATCGCCTGGCAGAGGTTATAAATACCGGACACACTTCTTCCAAATAGAATCTTTCCGCTAACGAAACGGGAACGGCAGTTTTGCTCTGTCGCTCCCGTTATTTTATTTCATAGGAAAGTGCTCCTATGAAATAAAAATAGATACACAGCTACGCGCGGAACAAAAGCTGTGCTGCCAAACTTTGGTCACAGAAGTGGGCGAAGCACACTTTTGTTCTTCCAGTTTTTTGTAATCAGTATTCTACTGAAAACAACTCTTCAAAATCATAAGACGCAACAATATCCCTCATCTTTGTAAGCTCCTTATGAAGATTCTCCTTTGTCACTTCGCACTCACCCGAAGTAAAACATTCCGTCATATAGCGGTTAATATCCGGATGGTAATGACTATAATCCGCATAATTGTCTAAATCACTTATAATCCATTCCTGATCGGGGAAAAAAAACACTCTCACATTATCATATTCCAACAGACGCTCCGTCAGGTACTCGTATTCCCGCAGGGTAGCTTCCATATGATTTTCCCTCAAAACGTCATTCCAAAATAAGATACTGTAAGGGGGATAAAAAATATAAAATTCCGTATCCGGATTCGCTTCAATATAGGGACAGATGTTCGTATCCAGATTCGCCTTTACATTGCGCACGTAATTTTCGGGATCCGCCTCCGCCTCCACAAGCTCCGGCTGCTCGTAGTTATGCATTACCCATTGTTTATTATAGTATTCCTCTGTCCACCAGCTTGCATAAACGGTAGCCAGATCCGTCTTGTCCGGATCTGCAAGCGGCCTTAAAATATATTCCAAAAGCACGTCCTTATTCAGCACATAGGAAATATCATTCCACACATTATCATCATACAAATATTTTGGAATCGGATACTTCGTCTCCTCCACTCCTCCGGTATATGTAATCACATCTATTCCCAAAAAGGCTGCCTTCACCTTATGACCGCTTCCAAAAACAATGTCCATGATGTTCGCCTGGTCCTTGGGAAACGCACCGCTATAGCTGAGCTTCAAAGTCTTAAGCCCCATCAGCTCCTGAAACCAGTTCGTATTGAAGTTTACTGTCATGGAGGAGCCGAGAATCACACTGTCGTAGTCCATGTGTTTCGCCATTCCCGGATTCTGATTGATCTGATTGTCCACCACGTAAGGAAAGTCCTCCAGCGGTTCATGATATTGAAAAAACGGATCCACGTAAACCACAAGGAGTATTACTGCTGCCGCTGCCGCCGCAAGCGTTACAATAAATGTTAATAGCCACTTTTTATATTGTTTCATTCTCTTTTATTCCTCAAGCTTTTCAAGTACATACCGATTGGCATACTCCCAAAGTATTGCTCCCATTAAAAGTTAAAGTAAAGAAAACTGCTGACATTTGAAAAAGCCAGGACACACCACAGGAACAATCCTGCCATTATCACTGCCGACCACACTCTCGGCTTTATTTTTTCGGAAATCTCCATCGCATTTTTGCCGAAAAACACGAGCAGAAGGGAAAACGCCGTTATGACGAACATCATAATATAATGTCCGTATTCCCAACTATCCAGATGAAGCACTTTTAAGACATACCAGAACTCATCCAGGTTAAAGTATTCGGCAAGATTCTTATTTACGCGGGTAAATCCGCCCTTTATTACCAAACGCAATAGCTCGTTTCCCTGCGTCACGCTTTCCGCCCGGAAATATACCCACGTAACACTGACATATCCAAAGGTGAGCAGCACACTCATCCCGTGAAGGAATGATGTCTTCAAGTTATGTACCCTGCTTCCTTCTTCCGGTTTGGCTCTCCTTCTTTGCCACATACGGGTAAATACGTATAATAACCCGTGAAGCATTCCCCATAAAATAAAGTTCCATGAGTGGTTTATTCCCATTCCCGACCCATGCCACAGACCACTGAGCAAAAATACGATCAGCAGATTGCGGTACATTCTCCATATGCCCTCTCGGTTTCCCCCAAGAGGAATATATACATATTTCGTGAAAAAGCGGCTCAAAGTAATATGCCATCGTTTCCAGAAATCCACAATGTTTCGCGCCTTATAGGGTGAGTTGAAATTTATCGGAAGCTCTATATTGAACATGCGGCTGATTCCTATCGCCATATCTATATAACCGCTGAAATCGAAATAAAGCTGAAGTGCATAGAAAATCACCAAAAGTACGGCATCGGTACCGTGCATGCTTCCCAGGTTGGAATATCCATAGTCCACAGCTCCTCCGAAGGTATCTGCCAATACTACCTTTTTCAACATACCGAAAACAAACAGGCAAAGTCCTCTCATGAAACGTCCCGCATCGAAGCCCCTTTTTCCGATTTGTTCAAATTCCGGCAACATCTGGGTATGGAAAACAATAGGCCCTTCCACCAGCTTGGGAAAATAAGAAATATACAGCACATAGTCCATGAATCCACAGGATTTTATTTCTCCCCTGTAGTTATCCACCAAAAAGGAAATCTGTGAAAAAGTGAAAAAGCTGATTCCGATAGGAAGTGCGGCTTGTAAAAGCGGCAAATTTCCTCCTAATGCATTTATATTTTCGATAAAGAAATTAACATATTTAAAATAGGACAAAAGCCCCAGATTACCAAGGATTCCAACTGCCAGAAGCATTTTTTTACAGTATGAAACACTTTCCTTCACCCGGCTCATCCCAAGAACAGTCCCGTAATTAAAAACCATACTTGCTATAAGAATCAGCAGATACCCTGCTCGAAAACTTCCGTAAAACCAAAAGGATATTGCTATCAACCAGAGCTTCGCGCCTCTGCCTCCGCCTCTTTTTTCCAACAAATAATAGATCAGAATGCATACTGGCAGAAAAGCAAATACAAATTCATATGAGTTAAATAACATCTTCACACCCGCCCAACTAGTTCCTATTCAGCCTTTGGCTGTTACTGTTCACTCCGTTCTCAGCAACACATGATGCACAGAAATTATGCATTCCGCATTATTCTATTTCGTGCTTGCTGCCGCTACCGGATCGTAATAAACCGGATAGCCGTCTATCGTATCCAGAAGCTCCAGACCAAAATTCTCGGGGGCCTGTGTCACTTCCTTGTTGTCAGGAAGAACGATGTACGTGCAATATCTCTCCCGCGTCAGCTTTAAGAGCTCCTCGATGTCGATAATCGTCGGATTGTTCATAATCGTATGCACCGGCTCCGCATACTGCCATTTCGGTTCTACCATTTCCCTGCCGTAAAGCATCTGAATATCCGTATCGTACTGCCTTACGAAATAAACCAGATCCGTAGGAAAGACGGACCAAATTCTTTCTTCGCCATCCTCTGGAGCTATCAGGTCGCAAATATCGATTACTGTCTGAGGAAGATGATAGATATTCTCCGCCTTCGACATATATTGACTGGCATACACGTATTTTCCGCAAAAAGCGATTGCGATTGCCAAAGCGGCCAGCACCGCCCTCTTCACCCAGTCACCTTGACCGGGAGATATTCTTCCTTCCAGTTTATCATACAACAGGGCGGCCAGCTTCACTCCTGCGTAAGCAATAATAACGCCCATAGGAACAAGCCAGAGGACCCTGTAATAGGTATCCCCCTCTCCGCTCATCAGCCGCACGAACACTTTTCGGAAGATAGGAAAGAAAAATAAAAACAACAGCGTAAGCGGCGTATACACGAAGATGGCTCGCCGTATTCTATCCTTTTCCATAAAAAGCAGAAAGACTAGCGACAATAAAAACAAGACTATCGTCAGACGGTTTCCCGCATAGTTTTTAAAAATGACCACGCTCTCCATAAAAATTCCATACATACCAAAAATTCTCCTATTATATTCTTAAAAGGTTACTATTCAGCCTTACGGCTTCATAGCAGCCTTTTATGCACAGAAATTATGCATCCTGCATAATTTCGCGCGTGTATACCTCGGGTTTTCTGTGACCTTCACTCAAAACAAAAGTGTGCTTCACTCACTCTCACGACCAACGTTTGGCAGCATAGCTTTTGTTCCTCGCGGTGTTGATGACTGTATAGTAATCTTAAACGTGCAAAAGCAAGTACAGTATCATATATGCCACATTGGGTATGCACACGATTCCCGCCTTGATGAGCACGCTGAATTTCCGCTCCGCTATCATCATCCAGAACGCGATAACTGCTATCATCACCGCTCCGAGGAATACCACCATGGAGGTACATACGCCCGCTGTCATATTTGCAAGCCATAAGAGGAGCCATAGGCCAAAGGTGCTTTCCTTTTCTTCTAAACGTTCCCCTTTTCGTGTCTTATGTTCATTCTCCTTATCGAATATCCACAGCAGCAGACATATGATAAGAGGAAGCACGAAATTTGCCGCCAGAGATTTTCCCTGCCATGTTCTCGTTAGGAAAAAGGTCTCGTTGGTATATATGGACACGTTTCCGAATGTTTGCAAAAGAGCCATAAACACCATAAATGCCGGCAAGAACTCTTTCTTCTTACGCAAAAGCTGTTTGCCGATTTCAAAGTAAACCACATAGGTCAGAGGGATAAACACAAAAGGAATGACACTATGCGCCAATATCGTCGTATGGATTCCCGTCATTCTTCCCACATACGCAATCCATATAGGCAGCACAGCCAGAGAATGTCTGATATCCAGGGAGGTTGTCCCTCCTGTATACGGCTTGATCAGATACATCGTATTGCTCTGCTGAGTCACAAGGGACTGCGCCACATATTCTGCATCGTCTCCGTCAAAGGAGGTGAGAGTAAAGGCTTTATAGAGCTGGAATGCGATGAGTGCCAAAAACAGGAACCATTCTATCTTCTCTTCCATGGAAACATCAGCCCACCGAAATGCCGGTTTTAAGGATACCCACTGTTTCTTCTTAACAGCCCATGCGCTTAAGGCTACGCCTGCCGCTGCCGCAATCGCCATACCTACAGTAAAAAGGCGTACCATAACAAGAAAGCTGTCGTATTTTACAAAAAGTATCGCAGGCACTGTTACCAGCCAGCACATCGGAAGCATAATGACATAACCGGCGATGAACACCACTCCTATATTTTTCTTTTCCTTCGGTATCCACCGCAGAGGAATCAGCCCGATACAAAAGGGAAGCACAAACATCCATAATATAATGCCTAAAATTTTAACCACGATCATTACTGTCTGCTCCGTTTCACTATTCTTTATACCCAGATTGCAGGTTGCTATTTGTAAGTTTAACCCAATTCGCATTATCTGTCCATACATCTCTTGCATCACGTTCTTACGTAGCTTAACAGCAAGTGTCAGGCTACTGTTGCGAACAGTAACTTTCTTCCCCTGCTATTTCATCCTGCTGCATGTTACCACTCTCTTTTCTTCTCTTGACAAAGCACAGATCCAGCGCTACAATATATCTAATAGATATATCTGTTCGGAGGTTTTAAAATGTTAGAATCTATTATTTTAGGTATGATATCAGAACATGACTTAACAGGCTACGACATTAAAAAGATGATAGAAAACGGTATCGGTGTTTTCTATAAGGCCAGCTATGGCAGCTTGTATCCCGCCTTGAAAAGGTTGACCGAAAAAGGGTTTTTAACAACGTCTGAAAAACCGCAAGGCGGCAGGAAAAAAATATTTTATCACATTACAAAGGAGGGACAGGACCAATTTTTTGAGTGGCTTTCTTCACCAATGGACATTTTTGAAGGTACTAATACTCATTTGGCCAAAGTCTATTTCTTTGATAACTTATCGCCGGAAATCCGCGAACGTCAGCTATTTGAGTATGAAATAAACAACAGAAACTATTTGAAAAAGCTCCTTGACTTAGAAAAAAGGTTTAAAGAATTAGAGAATAGCGAATGTTTTTATTATAAACTATCTACTCTATATTACGGAATTGGCATTATGCAAAAAGCGATTGAGTGGTGCCAGCATATCCGTATGCAAAGACCTTTATCAGATTTGATTGAAAGCGAGTGAATACTATGGAAATTGTGGAATCAAAAACACCAATCATGATTATTTCCTATCGTAACTGCGAAATATTTTGCTGCCATTTGGACGGATATAAGACAAACAAAAAAGCTCTCCTTGACCGTCTGTCAAAAATTGAAGCGTTCTTCTTATCCAAGCCTTCTCATGCCAGGTTCAGAATATGGTATAACGTGGACGAAAACAGTTTAGATAAGCAAACTATGAGATTGATAATTGAAAGCATTTCCCGGCTTCGGGAACATACATACAAGATAGCGTTTATAGGTTTAGAAGGATTTACAAAGTGGAGATTTCATAATATTTTAGAACAAACTCCGGAGAATAGAGGCATTACAAAGGCATATTTTACAGATGCAGAATTAGCGAAAGAATGGCTTGTCTGGCGGCCCGTCCGCCAAAGCTGGCATGAGGTATAATATATGATAAGAAAATCTCCGAGCGGAGCATTAAGCCCCTATTATTATAAAGGCGGCTACTTTCACGGAATACATTATGGAAGCTATTTCGATGATTCAAGTGCATTACTTTCTATGATGAAGGAAGAAGAAGCCTTTATTTTAAAATCGCCTGAAAAACGCAGGATTTTAATTGACCTTTACGAAACAAATATGGCCGGTTCTTTAGCACAAAAAATCGCGGAGCATATTGCAAGGATAAGCCCCCTCATTATAAAACTGGCAATTGCCAGTGACAAAAAAACCTTGCGCCAATTACAGAAAGCCATTATAAAAGGGACCTCCTTAAGAAATGGACAAATTTATTTTTGCACCGATATGGAAGAAGCAAAGACCTGGTTAGTTTGTGATTAAATTTTGTTTCTCACGCTGATAAGCCACAAATTCACCGGTATTCAAAAAGACCTCTTCATAACCGAGACTCTGGCAAAGTCTGGTCACATTTGGCTGCTCCAAATAAGCCTCCTTCAAAATGGCCTCGTCCGCGAAAACTTCTTTCGCACTGCCGTCGAGAAGTACTCCACCCTTGGCAAATACGATAACACGCTCGAAAACATCCGCCACAAAATCCATATCGTGAATGATGGTAATGACAGTGACACCTTCGCTCCTTAACTTGCGGATTACCGACTTAATCCGCTCCTTTCCATAGTAATCCTGGGCGATCGTAGGCTCGTCAAATATGATTACCTTGGGGCTCATCGCTACGATGGAAGCGATTGCCACAAGCTTCCGGCTGGACAAACCAAGGTCGTAAGGATTTTTATCCTCATGGCCGGACAGTCCTACCAGTTCCAGCGCTTCTAACGATTTCTCCCTGGCTGCGGCCTCTCCCATACCGATTTTAAGCGGACCGAACATGACCTCGTCAAGAACCCGGTTCTTAAAAATCTGATCGTTGGGATTTTGGAAAACCATACCGATATGTCTGGCCAGTTGTGCCACCGTCATATCGCGTATATCCTTTCCGTCAAACTCCACAGCGCCTTCTGTAGGCCGAAGTAAGCCTTTCAGCAGTTTTACAAAGGTGGTCTTTCCCGCACCATTTTGCCCGATAATAGCCGTCGTCCTCTCATCGAGGGCAAAATTAAGCCCTTTTAAAATCTCCTCCCCTTCGGTGTAAGAAAAATGTAAATCCTTGATTTGCATGAGTGTCTTGTACTCATTATGTGTCCTGTACTCATTGAGTGCTTTATACTCATTTATGTTTTTTCCTGAGCGTCCCATACTCATTTCCATCTACATCCCCCTCTTTTCCTTGCTGAGTAAATCATAAGCCTCCTCCAGTGTTACGGGATAACATCCGGTCTTAGCATTCCTGAGATTCAGTTCTCTGCAAATCTTCGTGAACGCGGGAGGTTCCACTCCGTATGTGTCCAAATCTTCTCTTGAAAAGATTCTCTGGGGAGTATCGAAATCGATGAGCTTCCCGCCGTCCAAAAGCAGAACCCTATCGCTGTATGAGGCGATTTTTTCCATGTTATGTTCCACCATGAATATGGTAATTCCCTTTTTGCTCAACTTCTGTACTGCTTGATACACTTCCTCTCTGCCTTGCGGGTCAAGCTGTGAAGTAGGCTCATCCAATACGATAACTTCAGGCTGCATTGCAATGATTCCGGCAATGGCCATACGCTGCATCTGTCCGCCCGACAAATCGAAGGGTTCTCTATCCTTGTACTTCATAATGTCCAAAAGCTCCATCGCCTCGTCGATACGATGGATCATTTCCTGCCTTTCGATTCCCAAGTTCTCAAGTCCGAAGGCAATCTCTTCATATACCGTGAGCTTAGAGCCGGTAACCTGATTGAAAGGATTCTGAAATACGATGCCGACTTTTTTACAAAGCTCGTCCAAATCCACATTCTTCACTTCCAGCTCGTCAATCAGAATCCTTCCCCCATAAGCTCCTTTGTAAAAGCTAGGAACCAGTCCCGCAATGGCTTGACAGAGCGTACTCTTGCCGGAGTCATTTTTTCCTATGATCCCGATAAATTCACCCTGCTCCACAGAAAAGGAAATACCAGCCAGAGCCAAAAAATCCGTTGCAAGATATTTGTATTTTAAGTTTTCTACGATTATCTTTGGGTGCTTTGTACTCATTTCCATCCTGCAATCCTCCACACAATGCCCGCGGCGAGCAGGATAAGCATCCCGAGCTGAACGTATCTGTCAGCACCGCATTTTTTCTCATCATTTAAAAATGTCTTTTTATTTTTTGCGTTAAATCCTCGTACCTCCAGCGCCAAAGCGCGTTCCTTCGTATTGATCAGCGAACTCATAACTACCGGCGAAATCAAGGGAAGAAACGCCTTGATACGCACCAGTAGATTTCCCTCTGTCTCCATTCCTCTGCTTCTCTGGGCATCGGTAATGGTAGACATGGTCTCCGTCATCTGAGGAATAATCTGAAAAACAGATATGAACACGTATCCGAATCTGGGCGAAAAGCCCTTTCTCACAAAATTTTCCACAATATCTGAGGGCTTGGCAGTAAGAATCAGCACACAGAAGCTCAGCAGGATATTGATCACATTGATCACGATTCCCAAAGCAAAGTAAAGCCCTTCCTCGTAAAAACTGACAGGACCGATTGTAAGCACCGGGGTAACATTTCCGGCGCGGAATATTCCCTGAATGATAACAACAGTAAGCAGGACAAAGCCCGAAATGCTCAAAATCGGCACAGTCTTTTTAAGCACCTTCGATATGAGCAGCAAACAAGCGCTGATGACAATGAATCCGACGCTGACCCACTTGCTGCCCATGACAACAGGCAGCAAGAGGGCGACCACGATATAAAGTATTTTACTTTCCGGCGCCATCTTATTCAGCAACGAACCTTTTTCTTCATACAAACTAATACTTTTCATTATATAAATATGCCTTCCTTAGATTAATCGTCCAGACTTTCAATCGTATCTCCGCTCTGATACAGTGCCACCAGGCTCTTGGGCAGGCTCTTGCTGATTCCGAATACGATCAGGATAACCGCAATCTTATCCGGAAGGTCTACGATAACTTCATCCAGAAATGAAGCGATAAATACCGGTATATTCTGTGCCAGTGCCCATGCATAAACAGCATCGCCCCATATATTTCCGGTAGTTCCTCCCCAGAAAATCATGTTGAGGGGTGTGGATACCACAACGGCAACAAAACCGACTATGATGGAGGTAAGCAGCGACAGCTTGATATTTTTCATAAAGCCTTTGTAAGACAATACACCAACCACAAGGCCGATAGCAATATTCGTCAAAGCGTATACCGTTGAAATCGGATCTATCGTAAGTCCGTAAATGATGTTGTTGGCAGCACCGCAGATTGCGCCCACAATCGGTCCTGCAAGCACCGCTGCCAGACAGGTTCCGATGGCATCCAGCCACAGCGGCAGCTTTAATGCACCGGCAAATAACTTGCCCAGATAGTTGATTCCGATGGCCGCCGGAATCAATACCAGCGTCGCCGTGTTAAATTTTAGTGACCATAAACTCTTTCCATTTTTACTCATTTCCTTATTCCCTCCGTTTAGTTGTTCGTATTGTTTTGTATGACAAAGGCTTCCAATGCTGTAATGATTTCATTTTCCTCGCCTTGTTTTACGATAGATTCTCCGTCCACGTAATCGTTGATATTCTGCTTTAAATCGGCTTCAAACTCCACCACCGTATTCAAAATAGAGGCACATTTTACTCCCCGCAGAGCTCCGATTGTAAACAGTGCAGCCGTCTCCATATCCGCTCCCAGGATTCCTTTCGCCGACCAGTAGGCATCGATGGCTTCTTCTTTGTCGGTGTAAAAACTGTCATGGCTTCTCGCTTTCCCGATGTGGAAAGGAAACCCCTTCTCTTCCGCAGCCCGAATAGAAGCCATAAGAAGACGGGTATCCGGAATAGCCGGATATACCGGCTCAATATAGGCTTTGGAAGCTCCGTCATCCCTTACCGCCCCGTTTACGAGGACCAGATCCCCGAGGCGTATGGAAGGATCAAGAGCACCACAGCTTCCGATGCGAATCATATATTCCACTCCGATATTGTGCAGCTCCTCTACGGTAATTCCCGTGGAAGCCCCACCCATGCCGGTGGAAACTGCCAGTATCTTAATGCCCTTGTAATAGCCGCTGGCACTTCGCATTTCCCTGTTATATTGGAGTTCCTTCGCATCCGTTAAAAACTTCTTAATATGGTCGATTCTTCCCGGGTCTCCCGGCAAAATAGCGTATTTTGCTCCGTCCTGCACCGATAAGCGGATGTGAGCCTGTCTTTCTTCTATGTGTGTTTTATACTCATTCTCCATATTCGTATCCCCTTCTTCCTCAATTTTCTCTTTCTATCAATGCCTCCAACGCTTCTTTGTGGTTTGCTGTGATTTTCTTCTTGTCAATGTCAACATAGCCGCTTTCCTGCTACTTTTGCAGAATCTGGTTAGTACTGCACTAGGTAACTGTCATGCGCACCGCCGGATACTCCGAGAAAATCCAAACGACTTTTTCCTCTTCCGAATTTTCCAAGGCACTGCTGACAAAATAGTGGGGGCATAACTGCAAGCTTTCCCATTTCTTTGTGGAATATGTTTTATTTTCTGCGATAAATTCATTTGCTTTTATTTCATTTTATTATAATGGTTTGAAACAGTAACTACAAGGTATTATATCTTAAAACCAGATATCTTTCGCAGTTTCTCATAAAAATATTACCATCTAAGGAATATTTGTCCAGCTTATTTTTTATATAAATTTTAATATAAACAATTGAAAACCCAATACAGACGGTTTCATACCTAAGATTGAGAATGGACATTCTATCGATTACATGTTAAAATATATCTTAATTGTAGCTTATTTGTTACAGTTCAGTCCTCATCTAAACTGTAACATTTGTTTTTGTTACGAATTGCGAAAATACAAATAATTAATTGATATGAGAGGAATTTTAATACATGAAGAAGGTTCTTATCATAGGAGCTGGTCCTGCCGGATTGACTGCTGCCTATGAATTGCTGACAAACAAACAGGCAGATGACCATGGCAATAATGAGTTCGAAGTGGTCATTTTCGAGGAAAGCTCCGCCTTTGGCGGTATCTCCAGAACGGTAAACCACAATGGAAACCGTATGGATATGGGAGGACACCGCTTCTTTTCCAAGGTGCCCGAAGTTAACAAGTGGTGGGAAAGTATGTTGCCGGAGCAGGGCAAGCCATCCTACGACGATATTTTGCTAAGCCGCTCCATGCCGCTTGCTGAAAGTGGCCCTGACCCGGAAAAAGAAGACCGCGTCATGCTGAATAGAAATCGCGTATCCCGCATCTACTTCAACCGAAAGTTCTTCGATTATCCGATTTCTTTAAAGTTCGAAACGATTAAAAACATGGGTTTTATTACGACCATCATCGTTGGGTTCAGTTATTTGAAGGCTCTTGTCTACAAGAGAAAAGAAAATTCCCTGGAGGATTTTTATATCAACCGCTTCGGGCGAAAACTTTATTCCATGTTCTTTGAAAATTACACCGAAAATCTCTGGGGAAGAAATCCCAGTGAAATTGCTCCTGATTGGGGCTCCCAGCGGGTAAAAGGACTATCTATCATCGCAATTATTAAGGACGTTTTCTCAAAAATGCTTCCCGGGAAAGAGAGCCGCAAGGTGGAGACATCTCTCATTGAGCAGTTCAAATATCCTAAGCTCGGTCCTGGACAGCTCTGGGAGGTAACCGCCGACGAAATCATCAAACTTGGCGGAAAAATATTGAAAAACAGCGAAGTAACGGGCCTTACCAAAGACGAAACAGGCCGCATCACAGCCCTTACCTATACCCACGACGGAGTAACCTCCACCATGGAAGGCGATATTTTTATCTCCTCCATGCCGGTTAAAGATTTGGTGGGCGGCATGAACGATGTGCCCGAGAATATCGCCGCAGTAGCGTCAGGACTGCCTTACCGCGATTACATGACCCTCGGCGTTCTTGTTCCGGAGCTGAACCTTAAAAACCTTACAAAAATGAAGACCGTGGGAGACATCGTTCCTGACTGCTGGATTTACGTTCACGACAGAACTGTAGATATGGGGCGTTTGCAGATATATAACAACTGGTCTCCTTATATGATCAAGGATCTGGAACATACTATATGGGTAGGATTGGAATACTTCTGCAACGAAGGGGACCGATTCTGGTCCATGACCGATGAACAGTTTTCCGAATACGCTATTGCTGAAATGGTAAAGATGCAGCTTATCGACAGTGCCACCGAGGTGTTAGATACCCATGTGGAGCGTGTAAAAAAGGCGTATCCCGCTTACTTCGACACTTACAAGGATATGGATAAGCTCATCGATTACTTAAATACAATCGATAACCTATACTGCGTAGGCCGCAACGGACAGCACCGTTATAATAATATCGACCATTCCATGTGCACCTCCTTCGAAGCCGTAAAAAATATTAAAAACGGCATAAAGGACAAGCGCAATATATGGAACGTGAATACGGAAAAAGAATATCACGAGGAATCCAAAACCAATGAAATAGAATAACCAAAATAGAAAAGGTATCCCAACCATAACACGATTGGGATACCTTCTTCTTATTATTTATTGAAAAGTCTCGCAGACCTTATCCGCAATGAGCTTCGCACCTGCCACATTTGGATGCGTTCCGTCACTGGTATATTCCCGCGCATTTTCATAAGTTATCCCGCAGTTATACACGTCGATAAGCTTCGCTCCCTTTTCCTGCGCAATGGCAGTTATCCAGGCATTATAGTCCTTCACCGTCAGGCCGTGCTCGTTCGTAAATGGGAACTTTTCTCCTGTATCATTCCAGCGGGATACCTCCGCGACGGTGCAGCAATAAATTTCAGCATCGGGATACCATGTCTTCATCTTATCCAACATCAGCGCATAAGCTTCACTGAAGGTCTGTATATAGCCTTCTTCCACCGCTGAAACGCCGTCATAAGCTCCTAACGGGATGTGGTTAAGCAAGTCGTTGGCACCCATCAAAATGATAATTATGTCCGGCCACTCCCCCTCCTCGCTTGCCAAATCTGCAATCCTCTGATTGCCGCAGGAATACCTTCCTTCATGATTGTCCTGAGACTGCCCGCTTACCGTACTTCCCGAAAAGGACGCATTCCGGCAAAGCTCCATTCCCGTACGTTTTATCACCTGCATCCACCATGTATCGTTCACATCCGTAATATCTCCGTTTTCCGGATAGAATTTGCTGTAATAGTCCGGAATAAAACCCGTGAAGGTAGAAATGCTGTCGCCGCAGATGGAAACTTTTTTGCCGGCCCAGGGAGAGAGGGGCTTCTCTTCATTTTTTGCTTCATCATCCTCCATACTGGTTTTATCCCCGGAGTTTCCCTCTCTTTGTGCATCCGTCTCATTCTGTATACTATCTTCCGCCTGAGTACCGCCTTCTTCCTGTGCAGTCTCCGACTGAAGAGAATTATCTTCTGATTTTGTTTGTTCTGAAGAATTGTTTAAAGTATTTTCTGCAGTATTTTCCAATGTGTTTTCTTCTGTACCGGTATTCGCTGCGCAAGATGTTAACATCAAAGCAAACGCTAATACCATTGCTGCCATATAACCCGCATTTTTCTTTTCAGATTTCACTCCATTATTCTCCTTCTCCTAATCCGAAATCCTACTAATAAAAGGGACTGCCTCTGCCGTCCCTTTTACTTATCTACCGTTTAAACATGGACTGTCTCGCCCCGTGTATTTCATCATTATTTTTCAACACATCGTCTACCGCATCCATACGGAGTCCTGCATCGATAAAGTCGCAGTGCTTGCAGAACGGATAGTTCTGTCTCCCCGTCCGAATCGCCTCGCGAAGCTTCTGATACCTCTTGCTATTCCACGCCTCTTTTAACGGCATCTCATGCAAATCCGCCAAATCCGTCACCTCTAAATTGTCGCAGCAGCAAATTCCCAACTTACCATTCGGCATAATCCACATATCCGTGTAAGGCATAAGGCAAGTTTCCGTAATTACCTTCTCAGTGGCTTTTTTATTCGGGGCACTGCCTGCGCGGTTCGTAAGGACCTCTTTTAAGTAGCGCATCTGGATTAGTATATCCACATCTCCAAACTCCTGCGGATGAGCCTTGATATAATCATAGACCACCTGAATATTATCGTGAAGCTTCATGTCCAAACCGTAGTTATTTATAATGAGCTGGTCCACATAGGGAATAATCGCCTTCACCTTGTCCACATCGAGCAAAAGCCCGTTCGTAGACATGAAAATAAACGCCTCGGGAAGCTTCTCTCTAGCATATTTATGAAATTCCACGATGCGGGTGTCCAACCACGGCTCATTATTGCCATACATCGTCAGATGCCCTTTATATCCCCACTCTGCAAGCTGGTCGATGATGCTGTAGAACAGCTCGTCCTCCATACGCTTATAAGGCCTCTTTTCTGCATTTTTATTAGCCGTACAGAACTCACACGTGCTATTGCAGCGGTTAATCGTCTCCAAATTTACGACTAACGGCATGGGAACCTCTTCTCTTCCCATAAAATGATCTATGTAATTTTTCTGTAACTTTCTTCTCGTTATAAACTGAAGCTTCAGATAGCTTTCACTGGACAGCATCGGAAGATACTTCCTCGCGTTCCAGCCTAATCTTCCCAAAAAATTATGTATTCTTACCGACATGTCTGTAAACGTTCTCCTTTCAAAAGTAAAAGAAACTCTTAGGTAGTTCTGAATCTAAAACCGCAAATCATGCGAGGTATTACCATATACTGTTCCATAGTAACGTCGATTTCTATCATACCATCCAACCTGAATATGGTCAAGATAAGGTATATAGCATTCCATATACAGGTATTTATGTTGCTGTTCACACAGTAGCTTAACACTTGCTGTTAAGCTGCGTAAGAACGAGATTCAAGAGATGATTTCTGCTTCGCGTAGCGAATCTGCATGCAAAATTTTTGCATTGCAGAAAGCATGCGTTACTGTGAACGGAGTGAACAGTAACGCATTTATGGCACAAAGACATTCCCATACATAGAAAACATGTTTTCTCCCTGCAAATAATACGGTATAAAGCGGTCAAAAAGACTGTAGGCAAAGGAAAGCATCACATATGCCATGATTCCCAGGCAAAGCACTTTACCAACACTTCTCATCCGAATCCGTTCAAGAACTATACACGCCTTTTGAACTCCTATTGTCACCAGATACATGAACGGAATCAAAACCGGCAGGATATACCTTCCCTGAGGCTGAAACTCCCATGTATAGGAATAATAAATGCTGAGTCCAATCGTTATCGCACCAAATAGGGTCATGCAAACATAAAAAGCTGCCATATCCTTTTTACCCGTATTACGATAAGACTCCCATATCGAAACTTCCTCCGTCAGATTCCTTCCGCCTTTCTCAAGGCCTTCACTTCTTCTTGCAAGTCTCTCCCCAATTGCCTTGACCGGCAATAGCGCCAGTACACAAGCTATTATCCACAGACGCTTATAAAATATATAAATCAACCCATGCGTAGGAATCAGCATCGGCCCGAACATCGCGATGAAACTGTCTCGGAGCAGGGTGATATATCCCGTATCGAACAACATCTCATTTAAGGGAATCCCCTCTTTCTGATAGGTAAAGCGTGTCAAGGGATTAAACTCCGCCGTAGCGGTCTCTATGGCGCATTCCAGACGTGCATTCATCGCTATAATATCTCCTCCGTAAAGAATCGCATTGCGGATAAACCACCAACCGATACCGAGGAAGACAATAACGGATATAAGGCTTCCTTTTCGGAACATTTGCTGCCACTTTACCTTTAGCTTCCTTTTCCCGTCTCCGCCATCCTGCGCAGGCACCATGTATATAAAGCTTATGATAAAAATAAGTATCGCCGCCAAAATAATACCGTAAGCATTATAGTAGGACATTGCACACAGTATAATTCCTGCCGCCAGCAGAAGACAGTCCTTCTTATCATAGCCCGTACGCTGTGCATGCATAAGAGCATAAAATATGATAGAGACCGATAGCATTGCCATAGAATCCGTATTGACATAGGAATGAATAAAGATATTCTGCGGCAGGAAAACCACCAACAGCGTAAAAGTCCACTGAATATACGGATTCCTCCACGCCTCCTTAGAAATCAGGCGCACAAAATATGCCATTAGTACACCGAAACATACATTCACCATCCGCGCCGCAAGAAGAAGCACATATCCGTCAGCAGTAAACAGCGCCAAAAAGCGAAGCAGATATCCTTGTATAATATAAGTCAATATGGGTTGAAAAGCATACGAAGCCCCATAACCGTTTAATATTACCTCCGGGTCTCCGCCATAAGGCAGCCTTCCATGATTCCAAATGAAGTTCACCACCTTGAACCGGTTGATTTCATCCGGTGGATCTCCATAGGTCTGAAGCATAGCAAAACAGGCAATCGCCGCGAACACGAGCAAATAAAAAACAATCTCTCCCGCCAGTTCCCACTTACCTTTATTCCCTTCCCGCCTAAATGTCAAACCTTTCATAAATCCCATTTCTCCTTCTGCTGCTATTCGGCTTGCGGCTCCATAGTAACAATTAATATATAAAAATTATTTTTCATATAGATAAACTATATAAGGCGACTTCTCCTGCTCATATGACTTCACGAGCGTAAGTCCCAACGCCTCCGCGTTTCCAAGCTCAATCCGGGAAAAAATATACTTTCCCCCCAATTCCTTAAAAGCCTCGGTATCCATATATAAATCATAATCAGTTACATGTATTGTCTTTGTAGCACTTACTACGGAAGCATCCGTCCCGGAATACACATACACCCTTGCCCCCCAGTCGTCATAATAAATCCTGCTGGCTTCCACCCTTTCCAGCGCAGGAGCTATCACCTTGCGAAACTCTTCTTTATATTGCTGGGAATAAAAACCCAGATAACCGTCCAGCGTAGCAATGCCATTATATTCTAATACCGCCGGATGAATTCCATATGCCACGGCCCATTCGCCGCCATAACCGATGTCCTCTTTGATTTCCGCAAATAATTCCGTAGAATAGAATTCCCCATAGGACATATCGTCGGCCACTTTTCCCTTGGCCAGCTCTAACGTCTTATTTTTGCAGGTGGCGTACCAATCGTTATACCTGCCGGGAGTCAGAAGGATAATGGCAATCGAAGCTAGTGCCAGCCCATTCGCAAGACCGCATGTCAGCCATTTCATCACATCTTTCTCCTTTATTTTGCCCAGAAGAGGCAAGCTCCGGCAATCATAAAGACGCTGTAACACCACAAAAAAAGACACATACCATAAAAACGGACTGAAAAATACTGTCCTATTAAATTGAAATCCCTTGAGTGGCGGCAGAAGAGTTTCCACCAGCCTGCGAAAGCCACCCCAATTATAAATTCCATATATTATGCTGTTAAATAAAATCACAAAGATAAGAAGGTTATAGCTGTCATGGAAAATCCCCCTCCAATTCTTGTCCTTCACATATTTACCGTTCAGATAAATAAAATATAAGATGCAGACAGGAAGTACCAGCTTCCCATGTACGCTTTCCGCATGGAACATGCCATTTTTCCACACATCACCAATCTGTCTCAGGACCTCTCCCGCCGTTAGATCCGCCTCCACCATGGTAGAGCGAATCGTCTCTGTATCGCTAAAAAGCATTACGCCAAACAGCCGGTATTCAAAGGCCACATATCCTGCCCCAAGCACGAAAAGTGCTAGCAGTAAGGCTTTGGAAAGCTTTTTATCCCGAATGGCAAGCCAGATAACCGCAACGGTAAGATAAGCGAGAATAAAAAAGCCGAAATAAGAAAAATAAGACAAAAAGGGATAACAAAAAAGGGCCAGATACAACCAAACGGAAGGCTTTTTATATATCCTTCTCAGTAAGTAAATGACAAGCGGGATAGAGGTGAACGGAATTCCAAAAGCAGGAAACATGTTCAAGACCCCATAGGCAAAACCAAGCAGCGCTACAAGCGAACGATATTCCTTCCTCTTCTCTGCGTACCAGTCCCCCGCCAGCAGCCATACCGAAACCATCGCTATCACTATCTTAAGAAAATATCCCGTTATATACGCCGCGAAGGACGGCAGACACATAAACAGCACTGTATAAAGCGAAAGCTCCGAAGGGAGATTATCCCTGCTGATTCCCCCTAAAAAGGGAACTTCCACATTATGGGCAAAAAAGCTCCCCGTATTTTTCATCATCTGGAACTGTGCCACGAACAGATCAAGATTATCATGCACCGCAATATAACTTTCTTCGCCAAAGAAAGCATAAACCCCGATCGATACTGCAAAAAAAGCTCCAATCAAAACCAAATACCAATAGTTAAACACCCTCTTAATCATCTATCATCCTTGCCCTTATTCATATTCAAATCGTGTTTCTTCAAAAGCCCCCAATTTTACCGGAATACACCTTACTGCTTTCTCCTCTTCCAAGGAAGTAAATCATATGCCAACAGAGACAATGCTGTATAAAACAACCCCATATTATAAATCATATAGCGAGGCTGCGTAAATATCATGGCCCCTACCACAATAGAATTTACAATCACTCCGCCGATTACAATCTCTGCCATAGTCAGCGTACTGTCCGGCAACCTCCACCTCTTTCGCCTTGCCTTCAGCTTGCTGCCTTCGCAAGAAGAATACGCGTACAAAAGAAGATAGAGCACATATGCCAAAACCGCATAAAAATTCAGATAAGTATTCACCCGTGCGATGGAATTAACAAAGCCCTTCCACGTATTTGCCAAAAAGACCTGAAGCAAATCACCCGTATCAAAGTGTACTCCTTGCGAAAGCAGCGTCTTTGCCATCGCATTACAATATACATCATATTGAAGTACCGCATCTATTTCCGAATATTCAAAATGCTCTGTAATATAGTCCTGAACCACCGGGTTGATGATACCATAACCTATGGCATCGTAGCTGTCCGCATAATGACTAGATAAATCCACCCATCCTTCAGGCGCATACATCTTACGAAGCCCCTGCTCGTTTGCCTGAGCAAGGATCTCCTCATATAGGCCGCGCACCGTCTCATCCTCGAACAAAGAAGCGTCCCCTTCCTTGGAGGTATAAATCAATGTGCACAGCATCCCCATAGAGTTGCCGGAATGCTCGATCCAAACGCCCCTGACACAATAGTTGTAAAAGCGGTCTGAAAGCTTGCTGGCGAAAAAAAGGCATACGGTCAGTCCCAGCAATAACAGCAGCTTTTTCATATTCCTCTTTTTTATGAGATAATATAGGATAAATACTGCTGCCATCAAAGCAAGTGAAATGAGCATCTGCTTGCGAAGATTAACGAGAAGCAAGGCAAAACATGCTGTCGCCGTCAGATTTCTCATCTTTTCTTCCATAATATATTTGTATAACTGAACGATAAAGAGTACATAGAGAGACAATCCAAGCCCTTCGGTCATAATGCTGTCGATATACGAAGAACCTCTGATTGCCACAAAGCGGCAGAGAAACGTTACACCGAACTGAAAGCATACGGACAAAAAAGCCAGCAGCCGGCTGCCTGCTTTATATTTTTTCACGGTAACAGCCAGCTTCCAAGCCGCATACGCTGCGAGGAGGCTTTGAATGATCACCACGGGCATGAGATACCCTTCTTCGCCGAACAGGCTGCGAAATATCCATAGAAACGTAGGATACAAAGGCTCCCTCGTAATGTTCATAGTTGCATAGCTGGGAGAATCTGCGCACCACACCGGTCCGTCGTAAAACGGAAAAAAGAGATAGAAGCCCAAACATACGATGAGCAGGCCCATATCCCATTTTTCCAAAGAAGCTGTATATTTTTTTATTTTATTAATCCACATCATCATTTTTTATCTTCCCCTGAATCATGTTCAAACGGAATTCGAAGTCCCTTCTGTTTTTCAGCGCCATATTGGATAGAATCATGCCGGAGAAAAAGGCCTGAACTGCCGCCAGCATGACGAAACAGCAAACAAACAGTGTAGGAAACTTATCCACCACCCCCGTTCTTATAAAAGCCACCAATATTGGGATGAAGAATACAGTAGCGATTACTGCAAGAATAAGCGCCAGCAAAGAAAAAAAGCCAAAAGGCTTGTAATCCTTATACAGCCTTCCAATCGTTCCAAGCACTCTCATTCCGTCCGAGTAAGTATTCAACTTGGACTGGCTGCCCTCAGGCCTGTCCCTGTAATCTACAATTACATTTTCAATTTGCATGTTGTTAAACACGGCGTGTATGGTCATCTCTGTCTCTATCTCAAAGCCCTTGGAAAGTACCGGAAAAGTCTTGACAAAGCCGTAGCTGAATGCTCGAAATCCCGTCATAATGTCTTTGATCTCACATCCGAACAGACGATTGATCGTGCCTCTTACAAGACTGTTTCCCAAATTGTGAAAAGGCCTTTTATTTTCAGTAAAATATGTGGAGGAAAGCCTGTCTCCCACCACCATATCCGCATGGTGTTCGAGCACCTTCTCCACCATCTCCGGAGCATATTCCATAGGATAGGTGTCATCTCCATCCACCATGACATAACACTGGGCATGGATTTCGCGGAACATCCTGCGGATCACATTCCCTTTTCCCTGCATATATTCATGCCGCACTACGGCCCCCGCCGCAGCCGCCAGTTCAACCGTACGATCCGTAGAATTGTTGTCATATACATAAACCACCGCTTCCGGCAGCGCCTTTTTCGTATCGGCCACTACCTTTGCAATCGTCTTTTCCTCATTGTAGCATGGTATCAAAACCGCAATTTTATCCATTTTAATTCTCTCCAGTTTCCTTCCAGTCATGTGTTACTGTTCAATTCGTTCTCAGTAACAATCACTTCCTTTATACTTTTTCTATTTTAGCAGAGTATCACATGCCCGTCTATCAAAATAACCTTAGAAGCCCTGATAGATAAACTCCGCCGCACTGTACCCCGGTCCATAATTTCCAAGCAATATGGTATAGAACAAAAGAGCATACCAGATAATCCACCGAACGGGAAGTTTCTTTTTCTCAATCCGCTCCCTGACACTTTCCTTCTGCTGCATAACAGATACCGCAAACAGAATGAGCAGAGATACTATCGCTATTGTAAATTCTATAAAATCCAGCCCCAGCGTAAATACGGAGCCATCAAGCAATATTCCGGCATTCCATACGCTTACCGCTCCCTTTAGCATATGAAAGGCATCCGCCGCACTATCCGCCCGGAAGAACACGAAGCCGATGTTTACGAGGAAGAATGTGCGCAGCATACGCAGTACATCCACCCACCTTTTCTTCGGATCGATATGAAGCTTTTCCATAAACTTATTAAAAAAAGGTGTCAGAAGCTCTCCCGATACGATGTAGAACCAGTGCAGCAGACCGGAACCAATGACGTACTTCCAATCCCCGCCATGCCAGATTCCCACCGAAAACCAAAGCACGAACATTGCCAGAAAGGTCGTGAGCTGTTTTCCCCTCTTCTTACCGAACCGTTCTCTCATATTTTTGGAAAGACGGGTAAAGACTCCGGTACGAAGCAGCGGATAAAACACGTATTCCTTCATCCATACGCCTAGCGTGATATGCCATCTTCTCCAGTATTCAGAAATATTTTTTGCAAAAAAGGGAGTCTCGAAGTTTTCGGGAAGTTTTAGACCGAAAGTCTGAGACATTCCCAGAACGATATCCATACAACCGGAGAAATTAGTATAGAGCTGAAACGCATAACATACCGTAGCCAGCCATATGTATGCGCCGGGATAATCTCCGTAATTACCGTAAACCGTATCCACCACAAAGCGCATTCTCTCAGAAATTACCAATGTCTTGAAAAATCCCCATACCATCCGCTGCAAACCGAAGGTCACTTCCCTATAGTTGAAGGGATGAGGTGTGAAGAACTGTTCTCCATCCTCCCGATACCGCAGAATCGGTCCTGATAAAATAGAAGGAAAATACATGCCGTACAGCGCCGTTTTGAAAAAGTTCTTCTGAGGCACGGCAATTCCATTATACACGTCTATTACATAGCCGAGGATGGAAAAAGTATAAAAAGATATTCCAAGAGGTACCATAAACTTAAATCCGGTAAGTACCGCCTCCTCAGTTCCAAAAAGCCCTGCAATTCCATTTACCGTATTGACGCCGAAGTTCACATACTTAAGCATCACTAAAGAACCGACGAGCAGCAAGACCACGCCCGCCATAGCGGCTCTTTTTCTCTTCAGGCTATCCGTCCCGCTCATAATCCGTATACCCGTATATGCCGCAAGACATGCGCAGACCGGATACAAAATTAGTATGCCGTTTCCGGAGAGCAAATAATACGCGATACTGGATAAAAGCAAAAATACCCATTGCGTTTTTTGAGGAATCAGATAATATATAATTAATATACATGCATAAAAGCACAAAAAATAAAAGGATGTAAACGTAGCTCCCATAAAAAAGAAATCCTTTCCGGGCTTGCAAGTGCAGTATCAATTGTTATCAGGAAGCCGAAGGCTGAATCGTAATATCGAATATGAGGAGGACTCCAAAATACAATGATAGATTTAAAAGTACACCATATCGGATATTTAGTGAAAAAAATAAATGCAGCAGTAGTACAGTTCCGGCAGCTGGGATATGTGCTCCGCCAGGATATCATCTATGACGATTACCGCAAGATCAATATTTGTTTTATGGAGAAGGATGGATACGTAGTAGAGCTTGTCTCTCCGGTCAGTTCCGACTCCGTCGTTGCCGGGCTTTTAAAAAAGTACAAAAATACACCTTATCATCTTTGCTACGAATCACACAACTTCGAAAACGATCTGGCATACCTTACCGAAAACGGATATACCGCCATCGATATGCCCACGCCAGCTCCTGCCCTGGAGAATATGCGCGTGACCTTTTTAATGAACGCGAGCCTCGGGATGATAGAGCTGTTGGAGATCCGCTCCTAACGCGTTACTATTCACTCCGTTCAAAGTAACTCACGATTTCTGCATTCAAATTCGCTTAAATCCGGCTGATAATAATATCAGCCATTTCGCCCACATTCTTCATCGTGACCACTTGCCCCATGGTAAACTTCATACCGAATTCCTGCTCTACTGCAGCAATCAGATTGATATGCTCCAGAGAATCCCAATCTTCGATATCCTCTGAGGTAGTCGTTTCATTCACTGTAATGGTTTCATCGTCAAATACGTCCTGAAACACTTCGCTTAAAGTCTTAAATACTTCTTCTCTCGTCATAATTATTTCCTTCCTTTTCATGCAGTAGGCCACTTTGTGAGGGACTTGCTTTCACACCTTTCTGGCTTTCCGTTTATTTCCTATACTTCTATGACCTTATTCTTATTTTCATAGTTTTCGGGGATTTTATATTCCCATGTAGTATTCCCTTCGGAATCCTCTTCTATCTTGCTGAAGCCTTGTAAATCATAGAAGTTTTTTACCATTTGATTTTTTGCCGTGGGATAGTAATAGCCTAAAATCGTGTGAAGACCTTCCTTCTTGCACTCCTGCACAAGACGGTCCATCATGGCATATTCCATATCTCTTTTCAGCACGCGGCAGCTCATAATCCACAATTCTATATGAAGTACTCCGCTTTCCTTCCGGCCAATGACAACAGAAACTATTCCGTTATCTCCGAATTTATCCTCAAGTCTGCCATAAAGGGCGATGTGTTCTGCAGACGCTGCTGTCTGCTCGATTTCACTTTGGGTATATCTTTTGGTCGTCAAGTTGAATTGATTGCTTTTATTAGTAAGCTGGGCGATTCTCGACATGTACATCGGCTCGAAGGCCTTTATGGCTGCATGCATGCTAAGAGAGCGGAGGTACTGCGCATAATCTGAGAATCCTGCCTGCTGTTTTTCACGGAGCAAATTGGCCTTGTACATTTCGTTTCTTTTTCTATCGTCCTGTGAAAGCCCCGTTACTTCGAAGAATCCGGAGCGATCAAGAATATGAATGTATTGTTCCGGTCTTCCTATGTCCGGCACGGCTACTCCCGGTACATCTACACTGACAATCTCCCTCTCCGCAGGATTATCGTCTACGAACACAAGGCTGTCCGGTAAAATATTCAGCTCCGAGGCAATCGCGTCTATATTCATGCTCTTCGGCTCCCAATTAGCCTTTATGAGAATAAAATCTTCGGGCTTCAAAATTCCTTCCGGGTGACTCAGGCCTGCAAGCGCATTCTCCTCTTCGTTCTTGGAACTCACATTGAGCATTACTCCGATTTCCTTCTGCGCTTTTATATATCCCTGGAACTCGGAATACACCTGTCCAATGGAAGTCTCCTGACCGATTTCCAAATTCTCGGCACCGTCATCTCCCACAATGCCGCCCCACAACGTATTATCCAGATCCAATACCAGAGCCTTTTTATTTTTACCGAAAACAGACTTAATAATATTGGATAAATTAAATGCGAACTCCGGAATCGCCTGCATGCACATGCAGTACTTATACATATGCCAGTAAAAAGGATCGGACCATCTGTCGAGGCCGTAAGCCGCCGCCATATAGTTTATATCGTTAATATAAAAATTTTCATGATTCTGTGCATAATCATAAAACCGCTCATTCAATCTCGTGATGAATCGGATACGTCCATGGATATCGCTGGCATCCTTATTTCCCATCATGCGATAGAATGGATATTCGAAGTTATTCTGTATGATCGGGCAATGGTACGTATCTCTCAGCTTGTCCCACATACAAGAAAAATGTCCGTATTGTTCCGCTAACAGCTCTTCGACCTGCTCCTCGCTGTCGTCAATCTGCGGATATGCCGCAATGTTCCGGTTACTCGTATGAAAAAAGATGATATCCGGCGCAAAGGAAAAAAGCTCCTCGTTTCCGAACATAGCTTCCTGAAAATACTGCCCGTATTCCGATTCATAAAATTCCGGTTCAATTCCCTGATCCAAAAGAAACAGCTCCAGCATACGTACGATGTCATGGGTGGTGCTCCCGCCCAGTACCGCTATCCTTTTCTTAAGACGCGGCATAGATTTTTCCAAAAGCTCACGCTTCAGTTTCTTGGACTTTTTTAAAATATATTCACTATTAAAGGGATACTCCAATTCTTTCACTCTATGCTTCTCCTGCAAATTTTCTTAGAATCAGTTCTTTTTCTGGCTGAGCAAAAGTGTGCTACGCATCAATCTATTCTATAATAGGCGTATTTTCCTGTTACAGAACTAAAATGTGCTTAACACACGAGCACTTTCCTAAATTATATGAAGAAAGACGGATGCTAAAACATCCGCCTTGTATTTTAACATATATTACTATTTGCCGCAATCTCACATTGCACTGTTCAAATATTAATTATTCCTCGTCTCTTCATATCCCAAAATAACTTCCGAAAGTTTTTCTGCGTATTTCCTGCGGCCTTTTTCTGATAAATGGATACCATCCTCCAAATACTCATCCGCCGAATAGGTATTCAAACCTATTCCTTCATACGCATTTAGGAATAACGTATACTCATCCGCGGAAACATTGCCGCATACGCGGTAATAGGCCGCCAGCGTACCGCCCCCGTTATCCACCATGTTGCCGTCTCCCAGATATGCCCCATCCTTTCCCCAAAACTGCGCGTAGTTTGGAGAGCACAGAACGATCTGAGCGTTAGGATAATTGCTCCGTAACTGATTAATAGCAATTCTTAAAGCTCCTACATAAGTATACTCCTGGTTGGTATTAGAATCGTTGTTTATCGGAATCGCACTGAGAAAATCGTTCATTCCGTATTCAATGATAAAATAATCCGTTTTGCTGAAATCACAGGCAGCAAACACCTCTCCTGCCCGATAGCCATTCATTATACCTGCATCCACGTTACCGCAAATCGCATGCACTACTCCTTGAAGACTGCGGGAACTCCAGTTCTCATATACAGCACTTTCATACTGTGTTAACGCCGCAGTCGTCCCTCCCATGGCGAGATTGTACACATCGGCATTGCACAGTGCTCCTGTAATCGACGCGATTCCGGTTTCATTCCGATAACCGTCCAGAATGCTGTCCCCAAGAAAGACAATCTGCAGGCGTCCGGCATCAGACACCTCCGGGGGCACTTCTGTCACTTCCTTCTCCTCGATTTCGGGTTCTATTAAATCCTCCGGCGAAACGACCACAGTTCCTTCCTCCGGCTGGGATTCTTCCCGTTCTTTCTCATTCTCCTTGTTCATTTCCTCCGTAGCCTTGGGAACTTCCTGCGCTGTTACCGCCCCCTGCGACGTCTCTTCTCCCAAATCCTGCTCTTTCGCTGCTGTTCCACAGCCTGCGATAAACAAAAGCATCGCTAAGAGAATATATTTTTTCATTTTTCTCCTCATTATTATTCCTCCCGGAATTCATAAATTTTTTAGTTACCGAAGTATAAATCAGACTGACTTATGTGCACACTGAAATTATAGGTTACTGTTCACCCCGTTCTCAGTAACACATGATGTTCTGCAATGCAAACTTTTGCATTTCAATTCGCTCCGCGAAGCAGAAACCATCTCTTCAATCATATTCTTACGTAGCTTAACAGCAAGGGTTAAGCTACTGTGTGAACAGTAACAATTATAGCACATTTTTTCACTAATAACTTTCTCTGTAAAATAATTAAGGAATTATTCCCAAGGACTTAAAAAAAACTTAATAAATATTTGTTTTAATAAAATTTGATATAATATGAATCGATAATGTATAAAAATTGATATTTTATGCTAATTGCCATAACTTTTAAAATCACCTATAATATATTATCAGCATTATTTTCGGAAAGCACTGAGGTAACTTATGCTATTTAATTCTATGGCCTTTGCCATATTTTTACCTATAGTTTTTTTATTATACTGGATATGTCCTTCTAAATACCGATATGTTTTTTTATTAGCGGTCAGCTATTATTTCTATATGAGCCTCGACGTAAGGTATGTATTCTTTCTGCTGTTCACCACAGTGATTTCTTATTTGTTAGCCAGATGCTTCGACATATCAAAAAGTCTGCGTGCCAAGAGAATCGGACTGGTTTCGGGAATTCTTTCTTTAACGGGGGTTCTCTTACTATATAAGTATTTAGACTTTTTCTTCGAAATTATAAATACTGCTGCGCAGTCGTTTTCAATTCCTATACAAACCCCTACTCTAAAGCTTATGCTGCCCGTGGGTATTTCATTCTATACTTTCCAGACTCTCGGATATCTGATTGATGTATATAAGGGCAAGTATCCGGCTGAAAAGCATTTCGGTTACTACAGCTTATTTGTATCCTTTTTTCCTCAGCTCCTGTCCGGTCCTATCGGGCGGGGAGACAAGCTGCTTCCTCAATTTAAAGAAGTGCGTCTCTTCGACTCTTCCAAGGCCGCCTATGGCTTAAAGCTCATGTCGGTCGGCTATTTTAAGAAGCTTGTGGTTGCGAATCTGCTCGTATCCAGCGTGGATTCCGTATTCGACAACGTAAACAGCTATATCGGGCTGGTTTACATCATCGTTACGATTATGTTTGCCATTCAGATTTATTGCGATTTCTCCGGCTACACGGATATCGCGGTAGGCACTGCTATGCTGTTTGGCATCGAATTGACCCAGAACTTCAAAAGCCCTTATTTTTCTCACAGTATAAAAGAATTCTGGAGCCGCTGGCACATATCCCTTTCCACATGGTTCCGGGATTATCTGTACATTCCGATGGGCGGCAATCGGGTCGGACGGTTGCGACATGCTTTGAATTTGATGGTCACCTTTTTAGTAAGCGGTCTTTGGCACGGCGCCGGATTGAACTTTCTCGTATGGGGAGGCCTGCATGGTCTCTATCAGATTATAGAAAGCCTTCTATTTCATGGTAAAAGTAATAAAAAAGGAAAAACTGCAGCTTCCCGAAAAGGCCTCTTAAGCCTTTTCTCTCTCGCTCTGACCAACTTCTTTGTCTGTCTGGCATGGGTATTCTTCCGTGCAGGCAACCTTACGGATGCATGGCGAATGATCAGCTTAAGTTTTTTCCAGATTAACGATTTGAATGAATATTTGAAAACAGCGGTAATTTGTCTGGATATGACGTACACTCATATGGTATATATCTCCATCCCCGTTATTTTACTCGGAATTTACGATTACGCCTCCTTGAAAACGGATGTTATTTCCTACATTTCCTCGAAGAAAATATGGGTGCGCTATCCTGTTTATATCTTATTTTTACTCATTATTCTTTTATTTTCAGAGAAAGGAGTATCGACTGAATTCTATTATTTTCAGTTTTGATGGAGCTTATGAAAAAGTCTTATCTTAATTTTATCGTAAAATGTATTGCAGTAAGCGGCATCGCCTTTTTACTTCTGCTTCTGTTAAATTATCGTTATAAGCAAGTGATGGACGACCCTTATGCGGACGCACACAAATTCGACTTTATGAATTCCACTTATAACAATATCCAAATTGCTAATATCGGCAGTTCTCATGGGGAATATGCTTTTTATTATGAGGAGCTGACAAAGCAAAGCGGCTATGAATGTTTCAACTTCGCCATGGCGAGTCAGACCTATAACTACGACCTCGCGATACTCTCCATGTATCGGGAGCATTTTGCAAAAGACAGCATTCTGTTCATTCCGATTTCTTATTTTTCCTTTAATGACGAGGTGGTTAACGAAACGGAAAGAGAATCCTTGAACGCCAAATATTATACCTTCCTCTCCCCACGGTATATCCCTGGCTACAGCCCGTATATCGATTTGGTAACACATAGGATGCCTATTCTTTCTGCCGGAGAAGATATTGTAAAACTTTTCCCCTCTAACATTTTATACTCGTTCATGCCTCTAAAAGCCTTTGCCGCAGAAAGCAGCGTTCTCAGTCCCGAGGAACTAAAAAAAGAAACGGAGGCTCAATTTTACGAAAAAGCGCTGAATAGGTACCAAAGGCATATGGAGAATAAAGAGGAGTATTTCATGCAAGAGCGTATAGATAATCTGTATGATATTATAGATTTTTGTATGAAAAACGGAATTACTCCCGTACTCATTACTACACCTTACACCTCTTATTACACCGATATGGTTTCCGCTGAATTCAAAACAGAGTTCTACGATACGATTCATGCCATAACGGCTGCCACCAGTGTTCCTTATTATGACTATTCGCAGGACGAGCGCTTTACCAGTCACCTGGAATACTTTGCAGATGCGGACCACTTAGATACAGGAGGGGCCATCGCCTTTATGAATATAATAAAAGAAGAAATCCCCGAATATCGGGAATTCCTTCAAAATAACGATCCTATTCACAACGGAGATCCTAACTGGCAGCCCCCATATTAATTGTTATATTCGTTACAAGCGTCTATGACAAGGTTAATTTCCTCCTCTGTCATTTCCGGGAACATAGGAAGGGTAATGCAGTGCTCTGCCAAATATTCTGCATTTGGGCAATCTCCTTTTCGATAGTTCAAGTGCGCATATGCCTGCTGTAAATGACAGGGCACCGGGTAATGCCTGTTGCATTCAATTCCCCGCTCATCCATAAAACGAAGGAAAGCTTCTGCATCCGGTACGGTAATGACAAATAGGTGAAACACTGATTCGGTATTGTCAGGATGTTCCTGCATTCGGATTCTCGGATTAACTATCTCTCTCAGATAACGATGCCCGATATCTTGTCTCCGGCGGGTCCATTCATCCAAATACTTCAGACTGACGCTGAGAACGGCTCCCTGAATTCCCTCCATACGCATGTTATATCCTACTACATCGTGGTAATATCTCACCTTGCATCCTTGATTCTTTAATATATCGATGTAGTCTATATATTTCTTATTATTTGATGTCACGCTGCCCGCTTCTCCAAAAGCATAAAGGTTCTTGCCAGGATAAAAGCTAAAGCATCCGATATCGCCAAGGCCTCCCACCATTCTTCCGTCATATCTGGCATTATGGGCCTGCGCACAATCCTCCACCACATACAGGCTATGCCTATCCGCGATTTCCTTTACCTCCCCAAAGTCGAAGGGCTGTCCATAAAGATGAACTCCGATAATCGCTTTCGTTTTTTCTGTGATCCTTTTTTCAATGGCTGCAGGATCAATTTCCCATGTATCCTCAGTACAATCTACAAAAACCGGAATCGCCCCGGTATAGGTAACTCCCCATGCGGTAGCGATATAAGTGTTTGCAGGAACAATGACCTCATCTCCGGGACCGATACCAAGCGCCAGCATCGCAAGCTGAATGGCAGATGTTCCGTTATCCACTCCCGTCGCCGCTCTGACCCCAATATATTCTGCAAATTCCTGATCGAACTTATCTGCGAACTTTCCTCCAGAAAAAGCAGTTTCTTCGCAGACCTCCTCTATCGCCTTCATATACTCGTCCTTATGATTTCTATAGTTTCTCCCTAAATCAACTCTTTTTAGCATTCGCTTTGTCCTCTTTCTTAAATTCCCTGTAGAGCCTTTTTATTTGCATTAGATAATTTCTTATCGTTTTCCATAACTTTACCGTAGTATTATAATCCTCCTGCCATTCCACCGGCATGTCCATGATACGTACTCCTCCCCGCTCTGCGCGAAGCAGCATCTCAACTGTATAGAACCATCCGTTCTCATTCCCCGATACTTCGATTAATTCGTCTGCTACTTTTTTACGCATAAAAGTAAAACCGCAAACTGCATCAGTGGATTTCATTTTTAAAATACTTTTTAAAAGTATCAGAAGGCCTTTTGATGTGATTTTCCGATACCATTTCCTTCCTTGTGTATCTGACTGTCTGCTGAATCTTGTGCCATTAATATATTCTATATCCTCTCTATTCTCAAAAATGCGGATGGCTTCCCCCAGATGCTTAATATTCGTGGATAAGTCGATATCCATATACCCCACAATATCGCTGGTGTTTCTCTTTATGCCTTCTCTGAAAGCCACTCCAACCCCTCGTTCTTCCACCCTCACATATGTTACCTCTTCATACATTTCACAAAGTTCCTTTGCAATTTCAGGTGTTTCATCTGTCGATCCGTTATCTAAAATCATAAGTGTGCACGGCGCATTGCAATTTTTTCGTAAATACTCAACCGTCGTCACAATGCCATTTTTAAGTCTGAGTTTCTCATTCAATACCGGAAATAAAATAGTAATATCCATTTTCAGCTCCTTCACTGCTTTTACCTTTTTGAGACCTTTTCCACATACTCCACTAAATATCTCTGATGTTTAAATATGAGATTCAATAATACCGATAAGTACTTCAAAATAATCGCCAGTAAAATAAATACGCCGAAAAAACCGAATGCAAGAAATCCCATAGTAGATATCCAGCCTTCCACCGGCTTATACGAACTAAAAATGGAACTGATAATATAAATCAGGACTCCAAAGGAAAATATTAAAAACGCTCCGCTGATCAGTAATGCGGTTTTCTCCAGTACATCAGTAAAATAGATAAAAGAGTCCATTGCAAGACTTGTACGCTCATTTCGGTTTGTCTTATTCCGCGTTCTTCCGCCCTTTTGGCAGTCCTCATAATATATCGTATCCGTTTTTAAACCGCAATTCATATATACCGCCTTCCTATAAGGAATATAGGTACCGAGAGTATTCACTCTGTTAATCGCCCTTCTGGATAGAATTCGAAATGTTTCCTGGCCGATTTTATTCTTTGACCAACTGGTCAGATTATAAAAGAAATAAAACAGCTTGGATGTCAGCTTAACTCGACTTTTACAACTGGTAGAGACGATATCATACCCATCCAGCAGCCTTTTATATACCTTCACGATAAGCTCAGGAGAATAATCACAGTTCATATCGTCAAATTCATATACAAAGTCGCCGATTGCCAGATCTCTTCCTGCATTCATTGACGCTTCCAATCCTTGAAAATGACTCATATGCACAATATTTATTATATTATTCTCTTCACAGAGTGAAAAGTATTCTTTTAATACCTCTATACCATCATCTACCGATGCATCATTCACACAAATAACTTCATATTTCTCAAAGGTATCCATAAATACCCGCAATGTTTGCTCGAAAAAACGGACTATATTCGAGCTGTCGTTATGTACGTACACAACAATAGATATAAACTTGCTTTCTTTTTTTTCCATTATAAAAGCTCCTCCAAATCATACACCGTATTGATTTTTCCCGATAATACGCTAACAAAGTACGGTTTTTCCGAATCTATCCGAATTTTCGTCGGCCGCGAATCATCCACCTCAGAAGATTTCAAAATCGGTTTCATAGAAAACAAAGAGTCTACATATTCGTATTGATATTCATCTTTTAAATACTTTCTTGCCAAATGATCCATATATTGCCATGCAGTAGGCGGCTTATTCTCACATTCGTTACAATTTCTCAACTGATTTTCACTGCATTCCAATTCCTTCTGACATGAAAAAACAGGTAATCTGTCATAACTGGTTACATGAGGGGTAAAGGTTACCGACGTCAAAGAATGATACCCCGTCTTCCCAAAAGGCATAATAGAAAAAAAAGGGCCATCCATTACCGTAATTCCAACATCCTTCAGCTTATCTCCCGGCTTACAAAGAATAATTTCACATAGTTCATACTTAATGTCAAAAAGATCTTTATTTTCGCTTTCCGGTTGAATAAACCGCAATATCTGATTGGCAGAAGCATAAGTAGCATTTAATACAAATTCTGTTTCAAAGCTTCCTTTGTTCCTTACGCTTACTTCGAACTTGTCTCCGACTTTTCTTATGCTTTCTATCTTCGCACCGTATATTTCTTTGATCTTGCTTTGTCCGGCCAGCTCTTTCACATAAAAATCTCTTAAGAGCATCGCATCATAAGTGTATTCCTCCGTCAGAAATGCTCCGTCGCACTGACCTTCTCTAAAATATCTCGATACCGGCATTTCCTCACAGCGAATGCGTGCCGCTTCACAAAATGCGGTAAACTGTTTCGCATCGGTCCATGAATACTGTGCCGAAGTCGCATAAATCTGCTGAAATGACGAATAAATGCAAAAATCGAATTCTTCCGCAAACCGTCTGAAATACCCGGCCGATTTTACTGCTGTTGAAATACTTCTCGGATAATGATACCCCATGTGAACTCGCGCCTGATTAATATACGTAGCTCTTTTAAACGGAGCATCTTCACATTCGAGGAGTAGAATCTGCTCGCCCTTTTTGGCACAGTATAACGCTGCATACATTCCATACAAGCCTGCCCCTATAATAATCTTATCGTATACCTTCCTCATAGTAATCTTCTACCCTTTTATTTTTTATTCCTTTTCAATAATGATATCGGAAACGATCATATCCGCACTGCCTATATTCCACAAGGCGAATTCCAAGTTCTCTGCGTGTTCTAAAAGTTCTACCTCATAGGTTATCTGCGTATCCCCGATAATTACATTCTGCGGTTCAAGATTCTTATTCCCGCCGTCATAATAGCATTTTATATCTGTGGATACAAGATTACTTCCCGTTACCGTAACCTTATATTTTCCCGCCTCCGCATTCAGATACGGTCCATAAGTATTTCCATAAGAATGTATGTTCCATGTGCCGTCCACGACCTCTCCGCTATTCATGAACCGGCCGTTTTCAAGCTCATAGCGGTATGTAGTCAGGTCTTTCTCTGTAAGAGGCTGCATATCCCCGAGGGGAGCACTGCATCCGACGATCAATCCATCTATCTCATAATAATTTATCCCGTAATTCAGACATTTCTGCGCTTCATTTTTGAAAAAGATAAAAATGGTATCTGCCGGAAGCTCCTGAAGGGCCTCATCCCTCGCTATCCTTTCCTTATCCCCGATAGAACGGGCAAAATAAAAATTGCTTAAGGTCAGCCCGTAATCCGACCCGTAATCGCCAAAGGAAAATAGCAGTTTTCTGCTGTTTGCCACATCCGATACGAAGCATATATGCGCTGCATCTGTCTCCTCGGCCAGCATTCTCCAGGCCTCCGAGGGCAATAAAGTCTGATAGCTATTTACTTTATTGTATACCTCATTCTTCTGTGCCAACATTCCCCTGATATCCGTAATCTGCAGAAGCAGGCAAAGTGTCAGCAAAATTCCCTTCGTCCGCTTGCTTATCATCTTTATATCCATGCATACTGCACCAAACACAAGAAGGTATACTGCCGGCCATATCAGGCGCCCTGTAGCCCGGAAAACGCTCCACATTTTATAAATAAACCCGGAAACGGGCAGCTCATATAATACCTTGTCGTTGTACATTACGATATTGGAAGCCGATACGATGAGTGTAATCATAATGATAAGCGCATAGGCAAGCCCCTGAACATGCTCATTCATCCATACGGATATCCGCACCTTCTTCATCACGATACTTCCCAGCCATAAAACAAAAGAGAAGAAAAGCAACACCAAAATTCCAAGTCCCAGGTATGCGAAGCCCTCGTACTGGCTGTCCGTATAAGGCATGTCTTTC
Organism: Bacillota bacterium; assembly: GCA_023412855.1. GTDB lineage: Bacteria > Bacillota > Clostridia > Lachnospirales > Lachnospiraceae > Kineothrix. The sequence continues at coordinate 126,922 of JAEZRJ010000078.1, forward strand.
CAATAGCCTGACCATCCCTGGGGATTGAAGAATCCATTCAAATTAAAACTGTAATATCCTACTCCGTCGTTCCCGGCCTGCATTCCTGAGCCAAAGCCTCCTAAGAGGAACACCACAACCGATGCTGCTCCTATATAGGATAAAAGCGGCAGCAGCACTTTCCACTTCTTCCTTCCTCTTACGAAATCGATCAGCGTAAATCCGAGAAGGATAATTCCGCACATAGGCAGAAAATATATATGAATGCTTGCGCATAGAGCTCCTAACAGTGCCCAGCCAATCAGCGCGTTCTTCGTCTTGCTAAATACTTCGTCATAATATACGATGAACGTAAGCGCCAGAAGGCACAAGAAATGAGCGGAAAGAGACGTCATCCAGTACATTCTGTCAATAAATACGGGACTCAGTATAAATAGCATCCCACCCAGCACTACCAAAAAATCATTCTTCAAATATTTCTTCACGAGGACCGCGCCAATTCCCCCCTGAAGCATGAAGCATAAGAGACCGAACCATCCGAAATACTGGAACTGTGCCGGCAGCAGAAACCGAATCGCTTTAAAAAACACTGCGAAAAGTGGTATAGAATCAGTAAAGATAACCGAAGTCACATTGGGATATGCTATCGTATCGATGAGTCCAAAAGGGAATTTCCAGCTCGCATGCCTGAAGAACTTCCAGCCAAGATAGTGTTGGGTCAAATCCCCGTCATCGCTGGTCATAAGCCAGTCCGTATAACAAGGATTCAAAATATGTACGCCATAAATCAATACAAATACTACCGCCCCCAGCAGTGCGCAAATCCATACCGACTTATTATCAACAAGCTTCTTTTTCATCTTTATCCTCGTACTCCTTCAAAATTCATTCAATCTTCCTACACAATATTAATACATGCCGCATATAATGTCAAAAAATTCCAACTGCATACAAACCGAATTGTCAAACGAAAGGAGGTGTGTTACAGTTAACTTTATAAAATACCGGAGGCATACATATGATAACCACCACAAAAAGCAAAGTATTTATTCATAAGTTTTTATCCAAATGTTACTCTTTCCGAAGAGAAGGCTGTATTTTTATCTTCCTTCTTCTCTCTTTTCTCAGTTCGGCACCGTCTGCGCTTCACGATTGGAACAGCGGCTGGTATGTCATGGACTATTCCCTTGGCTTCGATTCCAGGCTTCTTATCGGGTCACTGCTTCGTTTGTTTTATCCCGACTATCTGCCTGCCAAAAGCGCATATGACTTTGTATTTTGCTCCATTATCGTATTTCTGATGCTGCTTTCCTACGTTCTCGGCTCCGCCCTAAAAAGGACAGACAAACTGCCTGCAAACACGGCCTTACTCCTTCTCATCGCACTTTATCTGCTTGGCCCCGGCTCTCCTGCCTACTTGTGGACCAGCGAGAATATGGGGCGGTTTGACCTGTATCTCATTATGCTGACCGTTTTTGCAGCCATTCTTTACATAAAAATATCTTCTGTGACAATGCGGCTGGTTTCCTTTACCGTTATCGGCCTTATAGCTCTGTGCGTCCACCAAGTATTTATGTTTATTTTCTTGCCTCTTTTATTTACCATGTTTGTGGATACTGTCTCGGAAAAGTGCAGAAAATCCGATTTTGTTCTAGGAATCCAAGGTCTTTTTCTTTTGGGTGTAGCTTTTGTTTATCTGCAGGTTTTCTCTCATCTTAACATTGGCACATTGGGGGATCTTACCGCACTTTTGTCCTCCAGAACGGACTTGAATGTAAATGAAACAGCTCTCCGTTATGAATATTTTTGCACCATCGACACTGCCTTCTACGAGCTTATGCTAAACCAGCTCTCGGAACGCATTCGCTACGGCGCAGTGACCATCTTTCTTCTGTCTCCTTTAGCTCTTATCTACGGTTACCTTTGGAATCGCATCTTAAAGGCGGCAGGTGCGGCGAAATTAAAATATTCGCTGTTTTTACTAAGCCAGTTGTGCTTCATACCTGCCTTCTTGCTTGCCATCGACTGGGGCCGGTGGTTCGGCGCATTTCTTACGGTTCAAGCGCTGCAAATCGTCCTTCTGGCTGCAAAAAAAGATGCTGTGGTTTTAGCAGGCCTTACAGAGCTTCGTACCTGCTTCCACAAACATCCTTATGTCTTTATCGCTGCAGGGCTCTGGATGGCTTCCTTAAGCAAGTTCCAGACGACACTGCTGCCGGATGCACCCTCATTTTTCGCCTCTGCGTATAAGCTCCTGCGCACGATATTTTTTTAATTACTTTAATTGCTCCCAATCCTCTCTCGGAACCGCCGTGATACTGTTTACCCCATAATAAGTAGCATATGCGATGTTTACCCAGTAACCGCTGTCCTCGCTGAGTTCGGAATTGTAAGCGTCGCTGTACTTCGTCTCAAAGGCCGGACGAAGCAGAGATACGGTGATATCCATGTTTCCCGATGCCTTCTGCTCTTCGATATAGGCAAATCGCTCCTCACTCTCTCTATAAATTCTTACCAGATTCGCCCCGCTGTCCATATACGTAAAGAGGAACGAAAGGGTAAAGATAGCCGTTATTCCAATTTTCAGTGCCTTCAAATACAAATCCTTGTCAGACACATCCACAATCCCCTGAATACAACTAATCATGAGGAAAACTCCGGCTCCAAAATATGCTCTTGCGACTGGTTCAGGAGTCAGTACCAATGCGTAGCAGGTGGCTATAAAAACAAAGAAAAAGACAAGCATGTTCTTGCTGCGCTTCCACTGGGTCTGCTGCAGTCTGACAAGAACAAACACCGCAATGCAGATTGCAAGAAGGATAAAAAAGTGACTTTGAATTGCCAGATTGCATTTCAGCCATCTGGAAGCGATAGCAAGAAGCCCCGTATGCTCCTCTTCCATATACTGCTGCCTGTTAGCATTTCCCGGGGCCAGTATCATAAAGAGGAAGCCGATCATATTTCCCGCCACCCCGCTCATCATCCAGAGACGCACCTTTTTCTTCTCCCAGAAATAAAAGCCGATCCATATAAGTGTCAGCAAAATACAGCCGCCGGAGGTATTCTCATTGCACCAGCCGGCCGCTATTCCCATCAGAAATAAGCCGATTGCCGGCGCTGTCTGCTGTGAATCTCTGTAATTCTTCTTCAAGCAGTAGCGAAATGCCGAAATGTAACCGAGGATGATTGTGCTTCCCCACAAATAATTGCAGGCTCCCGTTTCCCACAGAACCGTCTGGGCAAAAGACACCGAAAACGTCCAGAGGAAAAGGTTGATAAGAAGATATACAAAAACGTCGTATTTTTTCTTAAACTCAATGTTGTAATACATAAAAAGCGTAAGCGCAACGAACGCCATACTGTTGAAGATATTAAAAATCCACTTATCTCCCGTTAAGAAGGTGCGGAGTATCATATGATTGACACTTCTTCCCGTCCATGTTGCGTATTGCTGCATCTCCTGCCTGATCAAATCAAGAAAGGAACCGGCACCAGCAACAATTTTTCCATAGGCCAAATCGTCAGTCATTGCCGGTGTAAACGTATTGTAAATAAAAATCATCAAAAAAGAAGAGACGATTAAGAAATAAAAAATGATTCTCCTAAAACTTTCGTTCTTTATATCAAAAGCATCACGATTCATACGCATTGCCATCCCTTTCTAAAAGCTCTTCAGCCAGCTTCATGGAAAGCTCCACCACAGCATCAGAGTTGTAATGCTCATGCTCTCCCCATCTGCCGAGCCCGTAAACCCTCTCCTTTTTGGCATAGGCTAACAGCCGTTCCATAATCCTCGGCTTATCCACCGTATTTAACGGATAGGCATATTCATTCATATACCGAAACCTTCCGTCCGCAGGCAAGGTTCTGTCCTTGTTCGTCTCCGTCCAATATCCTTTGGAGCCCGGACAGAAGTTATGCCGCACCAATATTCTGTGATAGGAAATCTCCCTCTGAGGGTAATAAATCCAATGTGCCTGAGTATCCAACAGCTCCGGACTGTATTCAATCTGTGTAGAGCTATATTTAAGCCTTCGGATATCCGCTTTCATTTCCTCAGACATTCCTTCGATATGTGAAAATTCCATCCACGGTATGGTGGTTATGATATTTTCTCCGACGTAGCTGTTTCCATCTGTACAGGATACTGTTTTGTCCGTTAAGCTAAGCCCGTTTACGGCCACACCAAGTACAAGCTTATCCTTAATCGTCTCCTGCATTCTGAGCCAAAGCTCTCCGTATCCGTACTTTTTCGGATAATAGAACTGTGCATGTCCGGGTTGTTTACCATATGCCCTTTTCTCTTCACAGCTGCGCTTCGTCTCCTCGTAGGAAACATTGGGCAGTTTCTCCAGCCAATAGGTTCCCAAGGCGTTTAAGTTGCTGCCGAACATCTTCTCATTGTAGGGAAGCATGTAATCTTCCGCAATCTTCTGCCCCAGCTTCCAGTAAATCCAGTCTACAAACTCCTCCGGCATCGACGCACCCCTATTGCAGCCTGCGTCCGCGATGGAGTCCAAATATTCCTTCTGCTTCTCCGGCTTCATCTCCCATATATTAGCTTCGAAGGGATGATGAATGAAGCTTCCGTCAAAGGATATCCTTGAATCACGTTCGTACGCATCCCACTCCTCCTTTGGCATAAAACCGAATAAGAAGTCCACCACCTTAGGCCTTCTCACGTCCAGAAAATGCCCTCCGCCGATATCCAGCGGAGAACCGTCCACATGGGAGCTGCGGCACAGGCCGCCGGCCTCTTCTTCCTTTTCCAGAACGAGAAAGGATTCTTCGCCCCTTTGCTTTAACCGGTTTGCAAATGCCAGCCCCGCCGGGCCTGCACCCAGTATCAAATACTTTACTTTTATCATTTGCTTTCCATTCCATTCTGTGAGCTAACAATATTTTTATTTTTGAATACAAAAAATTTTTGTCCAATAAAATTAAAAACAATAAAAATCCCGGTTCCCATTACTATTGCCACATTTTCTACAATTGTCTGCGAATATTCACTCAGTACACTTCGCACTAACGGTCTGGCTATACCATAGGCAAGAAGGTAACATATCGTAATATTGAGTGCAAATTTAATCACATATTCCCTGCTGTTCTCCTGAACCTTAAAGGTAAGCTTCTTATTGGCAAAATAGGAAAAAATACTTCCAATCACATAAGAGGTCGCGCTGGCCACCCAATAGTTCAGATGCAAAACGTTATAAAAAACCATAATAAGAAAAAATCCCAATAAAGTATTGATAACTCCTATTATTCCAAAATGCAATACTTCTTCAAACAGCTTCTTAATATCCATAATACTCCTTAAACAAATCCGTCAATTTTTTATTCATCTCTTCCATAGCCGTATCCGCACTCTCCTTCTTATACTAAGAGAACAGTCCTTCCTTATCCGAGAAATCACACTTACAAAATATATAATGCTCATATTCTTCTAAAATAGCAAGATGTACTTTTTTCAGTGAACCCCCGTAGTAGTTGTCCATATTTTTGAGGCTGACAGCCTTTGCTCTCCTTCTTAATCAGACTTTTTGACAAATGAAAACCGATGAAGCCTTAGCCACCGGTAATCAAATAAACTCTATTTTCATCCAATCGCTTCATAGATGCTCTCCCGTATTTCTTTTGCCTTCCTGATGAGTCATCGTCCCGTAAGTATAAGCCATATAAATTGTATGTTGGAACGCACATATCTCTTCAATAAGCGCTTCGGGTCCTGAATCAAGCGGTACAGCCATTCTAAATAGAATTCCTGAATCCATTTCGGTGCACGTTTCGCCGTTCCTGCATGGAAATCGAAGGCTGCTCCTACGCCCAGCATAACTGCATCGACCTTTCCCCTGTGTTCATACATCCAGCGCTCCTGCTTGGGTGCTCCCAATCCTACCCAAAGGAAATCGGGCTTTGTCAGACTTATTTCCTCCATAATTCCTGCATCCTCTTCCGGTGTCAGCTTCCGGAAAGGAGGTGAATATATTCCTGCAATATTTAATCTTGGATAACGCTCCCTGAGATTAGCCTCCAGGGAACGCAGTGTCTCCTCTGTACTTCCATAAAAATAATGCCGATATCCCTTCTCCTCCGACAGCTTCAATATCTCGGGCATTAAATCAGGGCCCGCCACGCGCTGGGCATCCTTATATCCCCGCAGTCTGCACATGAGAGACAGTGGCTTTCCATCAGGAATTGCTAAAGCCGCCTCATTCTGTATCCGGCAATAGGCTTCGTCGTTATATGCCATAACAGTAGTATGCACGTTGGATACACACACATATTCACCACGCAGCCGCTCCAGATTCTTGGTCAGATAACCGATTACGGACCGCATATTCGTTACCGCGATGTCCACGCCCAATATGCTGCAGGTCTCGGGCTGGACTGCGCTTACCTTACTTCCGCTTCCATATTTTCTATATTTAAAGAAAATGGGAAATATCTCCACATCCTCTAACAGATAGCGCTTATATAATCTCCTCGGTTCCTTTACTAGTCTGTAGAACCATTCCAGACCTACATAGCTGATCCACTTAGGCGCGCGCTTTACCACTCCGGCCTCGAAGTCGATGGTAGCTCCTATATGCAATGTAAGCGGCACTTTCAGCTGTTCTTTATAGCGGTGGTAGAATTTCTCCTGCTTGGGCGTTCCCAAACCGATACAGAGGATATCCGGCTTCGCCGCGTTGATTTTCTTTATAATATAAGAAATCTCCTCCACGTCGTTCTCAAACGCGTAGCTTGGAGAATATACCCCGGCAATCTTAAGGTTTTTATACTTTTTCATGAGATTAATGGCAGCTTTCTTGGCAACTCCTTCGGCGGCTCCTAACAAGAACACCGAAAAACCTTCCTGCGCAGCCATCCTGCATACCTCCGGAAAGTAATCGGAGCCGGAAATCTTCTCCTTAATCGGCGTCCCCATCCATCTGGACATCCAAATAAGAGGCTTTCCGTCCGTCAGAACCAGATCAGCCTTTTCATATATATCCCGGAACAACCCGTCATGTTCTATTTTTACAATATGATCCACATTCGGCGTGACAACATAACTGTTCTTATCTTCCAGAATAAGCCTTTTGGCTTCTCTTACCGCGTCTTCCATCGTTAAGTTGTCAACATGTGTATTCAGAAACTTTATTCGCTTCTCGCTCATAAAAAAGAAACCTCTTTAAAAGTCATAATATAATACTTTACCATTTTTATATCTTTTTTTCAAATATTATTAAAAATATTAATGTGTTACTGTTCACTCCGTTCTCAGTAACACATGATTTCTGCATTTAAATTCGCTCCGCGAAGCCGAAATCATCTCTTGAATCATATTCTTACGTAGCTTAACAGTAAGTGTTAAGCTACTGTGTGAACAGTAACCGCTCCGTTCTCAGCAACGCATGATTTCTGCAACGCAAAAATTTTGCTCCCTCGAAAACATTACTCCTCATTCGATTTATGTTACTCTCTTTTTCTTTCTTTTTTGCGCAAATTCGTGGATTTTCGTCTCATTATGGTTGACATAATGATTTTGGTATAATATAGTATATTTATCATAATAGGCTAATTATACAAAATCACCAAAGCAGCAGGGAGAAATAAAATGAAATTCAAACGAAAAAAACTTCAGCATTCCGTTCTGATTATGACATTGATTGCCCTATTGGGAAATTCATTGCCCGTTTATGCAACTGAAGCTGCCACTGCCGGAGCGCTGCCCCTTATCACTTCTTTTAAGGAGCTTTCTTCCGACATTTCCAACTTAAGCTTCGATGACAGACCTGAGCTGTCTGCCATAACCGCTATGCTGCCTCAAAGTTTATCCGTCTATCTGGATTCCGCAGAAACATCTACAGATATTCCTGTTACCTGGACATGCAGCTCGGATTATGATAACACTGATTACGAAACCTACGACTTCGTCCCTTCCTGGGATCAAGCCTTATATTCTTTATCCCCTGCACTGGACCCGGCGACGAATGTTCCCCATATCCGCATCAGCGTAAATGCGGTGAAGGCTACCACTTATCTGTCAGATCCGGAAAATGCAAAGGCGGAGATAAATGCGCTTGCTCAGGGTAAAGAGATTCTCGCCCTCGTTTACCTCAGCGACTCTTACGATATTAAACAAAACCCTTACAGCCGCTCTGGTACGGCAATTACCGTTTACAGCGGACAGTCCGTATCTATTACCGGCGTGGGGGAAGACAGCCAGAAAAATATATGGTATCAGGTATCCCTGACCTATGGCGGCACCTCCTATAATGGTTATGTTGAACGGAAGAATCTCGCTTATTCCGATGAGGATTTGCTTTCCTGGGAATCAAAATATGTGACTACCCGCGTCTCCAAATTAAGGTCTTTCAGCATACAGAATATTTCCGGCACTACAGTCTCCGCGGAAATCAATGCATTCCCTGCCTCTTATCAGGAAGCACTTACCACTCTGAAGACGGAACATCCGAACTGGACCTTTGTAGCGATGAACACAGGACTTGATTGGAGCAGTGTGATTGCCTCTGAAAATACGAAGGACAAAAGTTTGATTTCCTCTACTGTAAATATTGCATGGAAAAATGGAAGTTACGATAGCAGCTGGTCCTATCCTACAGACGGAATCCTCGCGTATTATATGGATCCGCGAAACTTTTTGAACAGCGATTACATATTCCAGTTTGAATTATTGACCTATAATGCAACATATCATACCGAAGCTGCTGTACAGAGCATGCTTAACAGCTCCTTTATGTCGGGTGCTCTTTCAGCGTCCGAACAATCGTCTTACTCTCAGGTCTTTACCTCCATTGGGCAAAATCTGAAAGTAAGTCCTTTCCACCTTGCCTCCAGAGTGCTGCAGGAGCAGGGGACAGCAGGTAAATCCAGTTTAATATCCGGTACCTATCCCGGCTACGAAGGACTTTATAATTATTTCAATATTGGTGCCACCGGTAAAGGCGCCACCGCAGTCATCACGAACGGATTGACAAAAGCGAGATCCTATGGCTGGACAAGCCGTTCTCTTTCCCTGGAGGGAGGCGCTTCTATAGTATCCAATCAGTACATACTAAAAGGCCAAGACACTTTATACCTGCAAAAGTTTAATGTGACCACTAACAACAGATACAGCAATCAATATATGCAGAATATAGCAGCTCCTTCTTCCGAGGCTTTGAATTTAAAAAAGGCTTATACTAATGCGGGTTCTGCAAATAATGCATTTACATTCCGAATACCGGTATACAACGATATGCCTGGCAGCGCCTGCATAAAGCCGAGTGAATTAAAGACCGTAACTTTGTATGATACTGCTCTAACTTTGGCAGCCGACACGACTTCTTCCTTGAATGTCTTTGTAGATAATACTAAAGTCGCGGCATCCACCGTTACCTTTGTCAGCACAAATCCATCCATCGCCTCTGTGGATGTTAACGGCACTGTGACAGCACTGTATCCCGGAACGACAACAATTACCGCTACTGTACCCGGCGGCTCTACAGCCTCCTGCACGGTAACCGTACAGAAGGTCGATCCCGCCTATACCGTACCGTCCTTAGGCAGCGTAACCTACAGTCCAACTCTGACTTTAGGCAATATCGCCCTTCCTGACCGCTGGACCTGGGATGCTCCGGCTACGGTCCCTGCCGTTACGAACTCCGGTTATCCGGCTACATTCACGCCTTCCGACACCGGAAAGTATAATACGATAAACAAGACCCTTCCACTAACTGTTGCAAAGGGTACTCCTGCCTATATCATTCCTGCTGGTCTTCAGACTGTAGCAGGCAATACACTTGCTTCTGTTACATTGCCTGCAGGCTTTGCATGGGATACGCCCACTACTGTCCTTAAAGAAGGAACTGCTCCCTATAAGGCCTCCTATAACCCTGATGCCGCTAATTATAATACGGTAACGGGCATTGACATTCCGATTATCGTAAACGCAGTTCCTGTTACCAAATGCACCACTCACACCTTCGGTGAATGGGAACATATAACGGCGGCAGCCTGTACAACGTCAGGTACAGATTCTCGTTCCTGCCATGTATGCGGCTATAAGGAAACAAGAACAGTTCCTGCAACAGGGCACCTTTATACTTCTTCCGTAACGAAACAGCCTACGGAGACAGAGACTGGCATCCGCACTTATACGTGCAGCATATGCGGCGATACCTACACGGAAGTCATTGACAAACTGCCTTCCACCCACAAGCATAATTATTCGGCTACGATAACAAAGGAAGCTACTTGTACAGTAAAAGGTGTAAAAACCTACCTCTGCTCCTGTGGCGATACTTACACGGAGGATATTCCAGCCCTGGGCCATAGTTACACCTCTACGATAACCAAGGAGGCTACTGCCACTGAAACCGGCATCCGTACCTATACGTGTATTCGGTGCGGAGACAGTTATACGGAAATCATTGCCAAGCTGCCGGTCAGCCATACTCACAGCTATACTTCATCGGTGACAAAAGCTGCTGCTTGTACGGAAAACGGGATCAAAACCTACACCTGTTCCTGCGGCAGTACATATACCGAAGACATTCCGGCTCTCGGCCATAATATGGTGAACGGAACCTGCACTCGCTGCGGCTATACAGAGGTACAGAACAATTCGTCAGGCTCCTCCTCTTCGGGTTCTGCTGCACCGACGACGACTGCACCGACGACTACGGGAACTTCCAATGCAAACAGTACGGAAACCAGTTCGGAAAGTACTACTGTTACTTCACCTACAGACAGCAGCTCGTCAGAGGGCACTTCCTCCTCACAAGGCTCATCGGCTACCGGCTCTTCCGGCAAAACGACGACCTCCAAAGGAAACAGCTCCTCCTCAAAAACGGATGAGACAGGCGGGCGGGCAACTATCGATATGAAAAATAATACCGTTTTGTACGAGGAATCCATTTCCTCCATCCGCGGACAAGATGTGGATGTAGTATTTACCATGGGCAACAGCATAAGTTGGACTATTAACGGCAGCAACATCGTAGCTGATGAAGCTAACGGTATCGATATGGGCGTAACGGTAGGCGCAGGAAACATCCCTTCCGAACTCTTAGATGCTGTGAAAGGGAACGATGAAAACAATACGATTATCGAGCTGTCGCTGGCTCATGACGGCACCTTTGGCTTCACACCGATACTTACCATCAATACAGCGAAGGACAACGCCGGACGGATGGCGAACTTGTTCTATTATAATCCGGAAACCGGCAAGCTGGAGTTCTTGGATGCGGTAGAGGTTACTGAAACAGGCGATATCTCCTTTACATTCCATCATGCTTCCGACTATGTTGTTATTATCAGTGACACCTCTATGGCTGAGCTGGCGTCAGCCAGTGATACAACCATAGGAGATAACGCCTCAGATACTGAGGCGGCTGACACAGATGCACAGAACATCCCAGAGGCAGCAAGCGGCAATCTCAGTCCAAGAATGGTTGCTGTTATTGTCGTAATCATTCTGGTGTGCGCTGCTGTTGGAGTTACTACATTCTTCTTGTTCAGAAAGAGAGATGAAGATGACGATTCCTCAGTGGATTTTGAACGCGAAGATGGTTCAGAGGAAAATTTCGTGGAAACCATTCAACTGGTATCTTCCGGTAAAACTTCCGATGATGAAGCGTATGATGAAGACGGAGAAGACGATTTCATCGACGATTATCACGAGCCGGAGGTTAATACGAAAAAGACCGGCAAGGTTATATCAATGAAGAAACTGAAAGGGCGGGATAAGAAAGGGGACATGAAACAGGAGACCTTTGACAACGATGAGTTTGATGGATTTGAATAATAAATAAATTATGAGATAGAGAAATGTGGAGAAAGCTCCCTTGGCATATCAATGCCAACGGGAGCTTTCTCCTTCTTCTTTTTCCAAATAACATCCGATTACAGGCGCAGATTCCTGCAAAATTATGCGATGGATTACACTTTACCAAAAAGGTTATGTCGTTTTATAATAGCTCTTGTAAAAGGGGGAAAAATAGAGAAAAATTTTATATTTTCTGCTCAAGATAATTGGTAAATTTTCTTTACTTTAACCCATAATAATTTCTAATGCCTTCAAGAACTTCTTGATATGTAACTCCTTGTATTCCCAAATTTTTCACATCAATCAATTCTTTTTTATCTGCGACAAGAAACTTGTAACATCTGCTTCTATTCGTTCCAATATCCTACTTACAGTTTCTTTCTCAATATTAACCGCAAGGCGAAACACATCATTTTTATGTTTCTTGATATTTATCATCTATGTTTTCCCCTTTTGTTTTATATGCATTGCCATATCGGGACATTTGTCGCTCGTAAGATACTACCTCGCTTCAAGCCCGGATTCATGCCGCTTTGCGCGATGGATTACACTTTACAATAAAGTCCCTGTCGTTTTATAATAAATCTTGTAAAGGGGGAAAGAAATAGTGACTTGGGGCTTTGGCTTCAGTCACTATTTCTTTCATATTGGAAAAATAACGGACACCTGTTACCGTTCACTCCGTTCACAGTAACGCATGATTTCTGCATTTAAATTCGCTCCGCGAAGCAGAAATCATCTCTTTAATAGGAAAGTGCTCCTATTAAAGAAAGATAAATGCGCAGCTACGCGCGCAGAACAAAAGCTGTGCTGTTAAAGTATTTGTCTGCGGAAGTACACGAGCACACTTTTGTTCAATCACGCTCTTACGTAGTAACAGCAAGTGTTAAGTTACTGTGTGAACAGTAACGGGCAGCTTCCTGCCATAAGACTTTATGTAACAAATAGTTGCATTTACGTTCAGAAGTGCTATAATTATCCTTGTGTATGGGGATATAGCTCAGTTGGGAGAGCGATACGTTCGCAACGTATAGGTCACGAGTTCGAGTCTCGCTATCTCCATTCTCATTTATTTATGCTTATTATCTTTAGATTAATAACGAATAGTATAGCACTTGCTATTTTGCAAGTGCTATTTTTATATGAAGGTCTTCTATAAGGCTCCTACACCCTTGTAATCAGAATCTCGCAAACGCCCTCTATCCTGCAAATCTTATCCGACTTAGGAAGAAAGATACTTTCTCCTCCGAAAAAGCTCATGGACGGATAGTCTAATTCATTTATTTCAACGCTTCCGCTCCCATTTATGCAGATCAAGGAGTGAAAGGAGTCTTCCGTCAGCGGAAATTCCATACTGCCTTCTATCGTATATTTGATGCATTCGAAGTATTTACAACTGCACAGCAAACGGGATTCATATGTTTCCCATCTTTCTGTCCCTGCTTCAAATTTCTGCGGCATATATGGCTTATAATCTATTACATCCAGTGCTTTCTCAATATGCAGCTCACGATAATTTCCAAAGCGGTCTTTACGATTATAGTCATATAGACGATATGTGCAGGAGGAGCTTTGCTGAACCTCGCAGACCAGCAGGCCGCCGCCAATCGCATGCACGGTTCCGGCGGGAATGAAGTATACTTCTCCTTTTTTTATCGAAATCTTATTCAGTATCTCCGTTATGGTATTATCCTCTATCCGTGCAGCCACCTCTTCCCTTGTCACTTCTTTTACAAAGCCGCAGTAGATGTATGCCTCTTCTTCAGCATCCACGATATACCACATTTCATTCTTTCCATATTCGTCTTCCACTTCCAGCGCATACTCATCGTTAGGATGCACCTGAACGGAAAGAGGTGCGCTTGCATCTATAAACTTAATCAATATAGGAAAACGAGGCAGAGACTGGCATTTCCAGCCAAGGCTCTCCCGTCCTACTTTTTCTAGATATTCGGCAAAAAGCATACCCTTGTGACGGCCGCTCATGACCGTGCTCTGACCATCTGTATGCGCAGACAGCTCCCAGCTCTCTGCAATGATATCATAATCACAATTTTTGCCGTAAATCTCTTTGAGCTTTGTTCCTCCCCACAGATAGTCCTTATAGGATGGCTGGAGCTTAACGTAGGGCTCCAACTGATAACCCAAATCGGTCTCCGTAAGATCCCTGCTGTCAATGGAAACCATATCCTCCTCCGATACGTTTTCCCCTACAGACACCTCTATAATAATGAGTGGAACGATTCCTATATTTGATACCTGATGCACCATGTTCCGGCCCACATCGATGACATCGTTCATGCCGAAGCTGCTGCACATTCCATCCAGTTCGATCTTAGCCGTTCCTGATACCACGGACCAATGCTCACTGCGGTATTTATGACTGTGAGCATAAATGGTCTTTCCCGGATAAATAATAATCTTCTTGACACGATAAGTCGCTTCGTCCACCACAAGCTCGTAGCTTCCCCATGCACGGTACATGATTCTGCCATTCTTTACAAATTCTGTAATCTGAGGAGATTCCTTAATAATGCTCTTAAGCTCGTCCGACTTCCCCTTTTTACCGATATAAACGGCATCCGGCGTATTTACCACCAGTATGTCCTTCAATTCGTTAGCCACTACCGTGCTTCTGCTGCATTGATTTATAATCTCGGTATTCTCACAGTGATAAGCTACCTGCTTGCTTACTTCCGCGGTCTCCAGCTCCGTCGCTTTTAAGTCCTCCAGACTGCCGATATCCTTCCACCGGAAATTACAATGTACCACTTTGGCACGCTTCGTATGTTCAAATACCGATTTCTCTATGGCTACTGCCGGCACTGTCCTTAATACGTCTTCTGTGTATAGCACATGACTCTTCATATGCCTTCTCGCCTTATAAGCGCTCCTGCATGCTTTCTCCAGCTCAGGTGAATACTTTTTAAGTTCCTGAAGCATATTACCTACATTAAACATAAAGGTTCCGCTATTTACCAGATATTCTCCGCTCTTCTGATATTCCAGCGCCTCGGCTCTGTCCGGCTTTTCCGTAAATTGAAGTATATCCTCCCCGCAAAAACGAATGTAACCAAATCGCTCCTCCGGCTCCTCAATTTTCATTCCAAAAGTCACAAGATACCCTTCTTTGCTAAGCTCCTTCGCCCGAAGCACCGCTTCCTTGTACTCTTCCCCTTCGATCAACTGGTCTGTAGGCACTACAAGAACCGTTTCAGACATAGGAAACTGGAGACATGCAAGGATGATAGCCGCCGTTGTCTTACGGCCCAGTTCCTCAAAAATACAACTTTCCGTCAATCCTTGAAAGACACTGAGCTGATTTTCTATGATAAATTGATACTCTTTATTCGTAACCACTACAAATTCATCACAAAAAGGTAAATTTCTCGCTACAGTTTCCTGAAACATGGAGTGAGTTTTCTGCAGCTTAATAAACTGCTTTGGATAATTTTTTCTCGATAATGGCCAAAGACGATCCCCACGACCGCCTGCAAGTACAATACATTTCACAATAAAAATTCCTCTCGTAATAAAAAGTTTATTTTTTTGTTATAAATTCTTAATTTTTTTCTTGCTTTTTTTGTCACTATATGCTATATTTTAGTAGAAGCAGGTTATATCATCCATACGATGATGTCTCCCAAACCATTGGGTAGCGCGCCTTGTGGTTTATATATGCCTTGTCGAAAGACAAGGCATATATTTTTTTGTCTGAAAACTTGGACCATTTACGAAATATGTTGCCCATCATTTCTACGCTCTTTCTATAAATCAAAGTATACTACATTTTATTAGAAATGGCACCAAAGAATTTGTTACTGTTTACTCCGTTCTCAGCAACGCATGATTTCTGTTATAATCTCTCATATTCACCAACTTTCCACCGCACACGTAAGTCTCTCTGAATTATGATTTTTTATTTTTCTTTTCGGCTAGCCTTTTATACATTAGCTGACTTCATGCCCTGACAAGTTTCTTCTCATAAATCCCCGCTATCTTCGCACCTGAACAGCGTCCACACATCTCTCACTTTTTACAATACAAATGACTAATATATTAGTATATGACCTATATCGACAAAAGATGCTAACACTTTACACTTATATACATATAATAAAATGAGGATAAAGTAATAAACAATACCATAAGGAGATGAAAATATGTCATTACCCAATTTCCCGGAGGTAAGCCCTCCGATTAGCAGAGACGATGCAATTAATTATATTCTGACCTCTATAGCTTTAGAGGAACTGGGATTAAGCCATGTAATAAATGCTGAAGGTGAAAAAATTCAATATGCCTTGGGTACACTTCCGGGTATAACCGGTCCAAACCCGAGTATTGAAGAAATCATTGAGGTAAACAAAAATGTTCGCGGTATTTTGGACAGTACTGCTCAAAACCAAATTATATTAAATTCTAAAATGAAAAATGCTCTTTCAGCACCCACTCTTCAAGGACCGACCGGACCGACCGGGCCGACCGGACCTTCCGGCGGGGCTACCGGACCTACGGGACCTACCGGGGCTACCGGACCTTCCGGATCTACGGGACCGATTGGACCGACCGGACCGACGGGGGGTACCGGTGTTACCGGACCCACGGGACCTACTGGGCCTACTGGTGTCTTTGTTCCGGGGGATCTGCTTTTTAATGTTATCGGCCCTATAGGAACAGCTGGTGTAGGTTATGGAGAAACTATTACTTTCCAATCATCGACTCTTGATATTACCGTAACTCCGGGCTCGGCAATCGTTACGATAGAAGATCCCAATACTCCCGGGCCAACGGGGCCTACTGGCGCTACCGGACCCACAGGGCCTACTGGCGCTACCGGACCTACCGGCGCTACTGGTGTTACCGGACCTACGGGACCGACCGGCGCTGACGGACCTACGGGGGCTACTGGCGTTACCGGACCCACGGGACCTACCGGCGCTACCGGACCTAC
>JAEZRJ010000061.1 GCA_023412855.1 Bacillota bacterium
TACGCCCCACTTTGCGGTATATTTGTCCCAAATTCAGTTGACGTAGCCCACTACGCCGCCTTCATTTGGGAACAAATCTCCCACAAAGCGTGACGCACATCTTGAAACAAGCAGTTTTCAGACACGCCCTAGCAGACTGTAGAAAAAATAAGAAGGGAGGAACTGGTTGCCAGATACGGTATCTGGAATCGGGAAGATTATGTCAGAATATTTATCTCCGGGAGTATATGTGGAAGAATTTGGTAATTATTATATGCGGATAGAAGGGGTAAATACCAGCATTACCGGATTTATCGGTTTGGCAGAGCGCGGACCGGTGGGCGGCTTGCCGGTACCGGTCAGTAATTTACGCGAATTTCGGACAATATTTGGGTATTATCTGCCGGGAAATCAGTTTGGCCCTTACTGCTATCTGGCTTACGCTATAGAACATTATTTTTTAAACGGAGGAAGCAGTTGTTATATTTCCAGGGTAGTGCCGGAAGATGCGAAAACGGCATCCTGTATATTAGAAGGCGGGCAGATGAGGCTGACGGCGAAAGCTCCGGGTGCATGGGGAAATAAGCTGAGTGTCAGTTTCACACCGTCGGCTCGGAATAAGTTCGATATCACAATTCGTTGTGCAGATACTGATATTCTGGAGGTGTATCCCGGAGTCTCATTCAATCCTGATGACTCCGACTATATGGCTAATAAACTGGAGAAGTCGGAATTGATAAATATTGAAGTAAATAACTGTGATACAAATTCGAGCTCCTGTCTATTGCCTGCCGGAGAAGAATCGGGCGATTCCTATTCAGTTACGCTGAATGGCGGTTCTGATGGTTCTGTCGATGGGGTCAATGCAAGAACCTTTATCGGTAACAGTCAAGAGTCCGGAAAACGTACAGGGCTGCAAGCCTTTTTAGATAACAAGGATGTCAGTATTATGGCTATTCCGGGGATTACTGATGTAGAAGTACAGCAGAATTTGATCGCTCACTGTGATAACCTTGGCAATCGCTTCGCTGTTCTCGATTTGCCACAAGGAAAAAACAGCGTGGTCGATATACAGTCTCATAGAGAGATATTTAACAGTCCGAATGCTGCCTTTTACCATCCGTGGATAGAGGTTTTCGATTCGCGGATGAAACGAAGCATTTTTATGCCTCCGTCCGGGGCAGTTGCCGGAATCTATTCTCGCACCGACAATGAACGGGGCGTTCATAAAGCGCCGGCTAACGAAGCTGTGCGCGGCTGCACCGGCGTGGAATATAGATACAGTCAGGAAGAACACGATAGAATCAATCCAGGGGGAATCAATTTGATTCGCGTGTTCCCGGGGCAGGGTATCCGGGTATGGGGTGCCCGCACTTGTTCATCTGATAGTGTATGGAAGTATGTAAATGTGCGGCGGTTGTTTATTTTTCTTAAGGAGTCGATTAGGCAAAGCATTGCATGGGCAATATTTGAACAGAATAATCAGATGCTATGGGCACGAGTGACGATAACGATCGAGAACTTTCTAGCGAGTGCGTGGAGGAATGGGATGCTGGCCGGAGCCACGCCGCAGGAGGCATTTTTTATCAAGGCGGATAAGAGTACAATGACCAGGGATGATATTGATAACGGCCGCTTTATTTGTCTTATAGGCGTTGCAGCGGTGAAGCCGGCGGAATTTGTCATATTCACAATTGTACAAAAGACGGGCGCCAATGATATAAAGTAGAAACACCTGAATTTACAGGTTTATTTATTGTGAAAAAAGGCAGCAGAAAAAATGGCTTAGAAATAAGGAACATGCCGGTTTTCACTTGAAAGGAAGATACATTTGAGTAGAAAAAAGAATCAGGGACATCTGATCAAAGAGGTATATCCGGATTCTATCGCGGAAGAAATGGGAATTGAAGTAGGTGATATCCTGCTGGCAATTAATAACGAAGAGATAGAGGATGTATTTGATTACAGATATTTAATAAAGGATGAATATATTGAAGTATTAATCAAAAAGCAGGACGATGAAGAATGGCTGCTGGAGATCGAGAAAGATTATGACGATGATTTGGGAATAGAGTTCGACAACAGCTTGATGAGCGATTATCGTTCCTGCAGCAATAAATGTATATTTTGTTTTATCGACCAGATGCCTCCCGGGATGAGAGAAACGCTTTATTTCAAAGACGATGATTCAAGGCTGTCTTTTTTGCAGGGAAACTATATAACTTTGACAAATATGCAGCAAAAGGATATTGAAAGGATTATACGGTTGCACCTAGATCCGATTAATATATCAGTGCAGACGACTAACCCGGAACTGCGCTGCAAAATGCTCCATAACAGATTTGCCGGAGATAAACTCAAGTATTTGGATATGCTGTTTGAGGGCCACATCGAAATGAACGGGCAGATTGTATTATGTAAGCATGTGAATGACGGAAGAGAGTTGGAAAGATCGATTGAAGATTTGTCAAAATACCTTCCTTTTATGCGAAGTGTTTCTGTGGTTCCCGCCGGGATTACAAAATACCGGAAGGATCTGGCTTCGCTGGAACTATTTGATAAGAAGGAAGCCGGAGAAGTGATAGATATGATCGAAAGCAGGCAGAAGGAATTTTATGAGAAGTATGGACTGCATTTTATTCACGCCAGCGATGAATGGTATATCATTGCAGAAAGGGACTTCCCGGAAGAGGAGCGATATGACGGTTATATACAGCTTGAAAACGGCGTTGGCATGATGAGAGCTTTCATCGATGAATTTGATGAGGCACTGGAGCAGGTCAAGGAAAGCGTGGAAGGCAAGAAGATCAAGAACGATATTTCCAGAACGCTCACTATGGCCACAGGGAGGCTTACTTATCCGACGATAAAGAACTTTGCGGCTCAGATCATGGAGATTTTCCCCAAAATAAAGATCAACGTATGCTGCATTCGAAATGATTTTTTCGGAGAGACAATCACGGTATCGGGACTTATTACCGGACAAGATTTGATAAAGCAGTTAAGGGAAAGAAAGGATAACGGGGAATGTCTCGGAGGTGAATTACTTATACCGTCCAATATGTTGAGGATGGGAGAGCAGGTTTTCTTGGATGATATCACAGTAAGCGATGTGGAAAAAGAACTGAAGATGAAAATAGTTGCATTGGAATCAGGCGGTAAGGAATTTATCGATGGAGTGATCAATGATGATTATTTGATGAGCAGGGAAAATGAAAATTTTGTTTATATAAAAGCATTTAAGCAAAAAGATAACGAATGAAAAGATAAGTAATAAATGAATATAAATGCGCATTTGAAATAGCTTAAAACTATATCAAATGCGTATTTTTTTGTATTTTGCAACTTCATAAAAATAATTTATGCTGTTTAGAAGACAGTATTGATAGAAATAGCGAGGACAATGGAGATGAAAAGTGCAGTAATCGGCTTTCCGAGAATAGGAAAGCTCAGGGAATTAAAGTTTGCGTCAGAGAAATATTTTCGCGGGGAAATATCGGAAAAAGATTTAGCTGGCGTAGGGAAGGTTTTAAGAGAAGAACACTGGCGGTTACAAAAGGACGCCGGCATTGATTATATATCTTCCAATGATTTCTCATTCTATGATGGCATGCTGGATACGACTGTTTTGCTGAATGCGATTCCCGGGGAATACATGGAGTTGAAGTTGAGCGAAAATGGAGTTTATTTTTCGATGGCAAGAGGGTATCAGGGTGCGCAGGGTGATGTAAAAGCTTTTGCTATGAAGAAGTGGTTTAATACGAATTATCATTACTTAGTACCCGAGCTTTCTGATGACACGAAGATTAAACTTTCGGGAAATAAACCTTTCGATGAATATGAAGAGGCAAAAGCCATTGGAATAGAGACAAAGCCGGTCTTGATCGGTGCGTTTACTTTTTTGAAGCTTGCAAAATATAATGACGGAAAAAATGCGGATGATTTTATGAAAGATATCATTAAATGTTACAGGGATATTCTGGAAAGGTTTGATCAGCTTGGCACTGAGTGGCTCCAGATCGATGAACCGGCGCTGGTAACTGACCTTTCGAAGGAAGATATTGTGCGATTTGTAACATTATATAAGGAAATATTAAAGGGTAAAAATAAATCTAAGGTATTGCTTCAGACCTATTTCGGAGATGTAAGAGACTGTTACCGAGAGCTTATGACTTTGGACTTTGATGGGATCGGATTGGATTTCCTGGAAGGAAAAAAGACGCTTGAGCTCATAAAAATAAATGGATTTCCGGAAGATAAGCTCTTATTTGCCGGGGTTGTGAATGGAAAAAATATCTGGAAATGTAACTATCGAATAATGCTAAAGCTGCTTAATGAAATCAAACAATATGCGAATCAAATTGTTATAGCGACCTCGTGTTCCCTGCTTCATGTTCCATATACGCTGGAAAATGAAACAAAACTTGAAGACGGTATCCGGGAGTACTTTTCATTTGCAAAGGAAAAGCTTTGTGAACTTCATGAGCTTTCCTGTCTGGCGGAAGAAGATTTTAAAGCATCTCGTAAATATATAGATAATCAAAAGGTATTTAAGACGGCCAGGCTGTATGAGGATAAGAAGGTACAGGCAGATGTCTCCGCCCTTTCAAAAGAAGACTTCAAGAGAAAAGCGGACAGGCAAAAACGGAAACAGATTCAGAAGGAGCATTTCCAATTGCCGCTGCTGCCAACAACAACAATCGGATCATTTCCGCAGACAATGGAGGTGAAGAAGAATAGGAGCCGCTTCCGGAAAGGTGAAATTGATCAGGAGACATATGACAAGCAAGTATTTTTATTTATAGAGGATTGTATCAGAAAACAGGAAGAGCTGGATATAGATGTACTTGTGCATGGAGAATTTGAACGCAATGACATGGTAGAGTTTTTCGGTGAAAATCTTGCCGGTTATGTATTTACGGAGAAAGCATGGGTTCAGTCTTATGGCACGAGATGCGTAAAACCGCCGATTATTTTTGGAGATGTAAAGCGTATCAGGCCCATTACTGTTAAATATTCCGAGTATGCCCAGAGCTTGACGGATAGGCCGGTTAAAGGAATGCTTACCGGGCCTGTTACTATATTGAACTGGTCATTTCCCAGAGAAGATATCAGCCTTCAGGAGATGGCATATCAGATAGGAATTGCGATTCGTGAAGAAGTGTGTGATCTGGAAAGCGCGGGAATTAAAATGATACAGATAGATGAAGCCGCGCTTAAGGAAAAGCTGCCCATTAGACGGGGGGAATGGTACAGTGAATATTTGGACTGGGCGATTCCGGCATTTCGCCTTTGCCATAGTAAAGTGAATCCTGAAACACAGATTCATACACATATGTGCTACAGTGAGTTCGAGGAAATTGTAAAGGATATCGACAATATGGATGCAGATGTTATTTCGTTTGAAGCATCCCGTTCAAAGCTCACTATTATTGACGCTTTGCAGGAAAATCATTTCGAGACAGAGGTAGGGCCGGGGGTGTATGATATCCACTCACCGAGAGTGCCGGCGGTGGAAGAAATTGTTCAGGCTTTGCAGAAAATGCTCGAAAAGATAGATAAAAATGATTTGTGGGTGAACCCGGATTGCGGCTTGAAGACAAGAGGTGTTGCGGAAACCGATGCGAGCCTTAAGCACTTGGTGGAGGCCGCAAAAGCAGTGAGGGCTCAGCGATAGCCAAGGCTCAATATTATGAAGCGCAAGAAGCCAAGGGCATATTTATCCCGATGTCATTAGTGAGTCTGGAATAAGAAAACAGTACCGGGTAAAAGGTTTATAGATTCTGATCTGTCAATAGGGGAAAAAGCATTGAAGGTGAAAATCAGAAGTAATTAAAAATTCAATGCTTTTTACCCTAGGGCGTGTCTGAAAACTCATTGTCCCAATCTGTACGCCCCACTTTGCGGTATATTTGTCCCAAATTCAGTTGACGTAGCCCACTACGCCGCCTTCATTTGGGAACAAATCTCCCACAAAGCGTG
>JAEZRJ010000084.1 GCA_023412855.1 Bacillota bacterium
TAAAGTGAACGAAGGACTTCTTATCAGCCTCGATTTGAATACATAAGAAAGGGCTTAAACTTGACGATAAGAAAGTAAAATGATATAGTTTAGTGTGATATTTTATGAAGTACAAAAGGAGATGGAAGAGTATGGATGATGCTGGGCCTACTGCCAGTATAATTATTTTTGTCGTATTACTATTGATCGATGTGTTTTTCTATGGATTCGGTTCGGCAATTCACTGCCTGAATATAAAGGACGTGGAAAAAAGGGCGAAAGAGGAAAAAAATCAAAGAGCCAAACGCCTTTATTCCATTATGGAGGATTCTGCAAAGTATGTGAGCACGGTGCAGTTAGTCTCCATTTTGATACACATCCTCATGGGCGGGTTCTTTCTAAGAATGTGGATGCGAGGCATCCGCCAGTTTATGGATGGCTACCTGGGAACGGAAGCAATAAGTGTGATATCGCTTATTTTAACGACGGCGGCTTTGATTTACATATTGCTGACCTTCGGCGTGCTGCTTCCTAAAAGGCTGGGCGCAAGATATTCCGAGAAATGGGCATATTTATGCATCAATCCGATCTACTATGTGACCAAAGCGCTATCTCCCTTTACAGGGTTGGCAACGGTAACATCCTGCGGTATCCTGCGTTTGTTCGGGATGAAGGAGGATAAAGACGTAAGTGATGTGACGGAAGAAGAAATCATATCCATGGTGAATGAAGGTCACGAACAAGGCGTTCTTCAAGCGGCGGAAGCGGAAATGATTACGAATATTTTTGAATTTGGCGATAAAGAAGCACAAGATATTATGACGCACAGAAAAAATATTGTTGCGGTAGAGGGAACCATGTCCTTAAAAGAAGCGATAAGCTTTATGATGGACTCCCATAACAGCAGGTTTCCGGTATATGAGGAAAACATTGACCATATTATTGGAATCGTGCATATGCGGGATGCGATGAGACTGCATAATTCCCGGGCAAAGGTGAATCTTCCGATTAAGGAAATCGATGGGCTTTTGCGGGCGCCGGTATTCATTCCGGGGACGAAAAATATAGACGGGCTGTTTCAGATGATGCAGTCCACAAAGACGCAGATGGTCATTATTGTGGATGAGTATGGGCAGACGTCGGGACTGTTGGCGATGGAAGACATTTTGGAGGAAATCGTCGGAAACATTATGGATGAATATGACGAGGACGAAGAATATATAGAAGAGACGGACAATGAAGACGAGTATATCATTGGCGGGCAGACTCCTTTAGAGGAGTTGGAGGAACGGTTTGACATTTCCTTCGAGGAGGAGGAATTCGATACGCTTAATGGCTTTATGATTTCAAAGCTGGACAAGATTCCCGAGGAGGGCGAAGAGTTCTCTATCGACGTGGGAGGATATAATTTTAAAATATTATCGGTGGAAAGCAAGATGATCTTAAGCGTTCTGGTAAGGAAAATCAAGGAGCCGGAACCGGAAGCTGTTTCTGAAGAAGATGAAAAGGAAAAAAAGGAGAAAAGTTAAATGTCAGGACATTCAAAATTCGCAAATATAAAGCATAAGAAGGAAAGAAATGACGCGGCTAAGGGAAAGATCTTTACCATTCTGGGAAGGGAAATTGCAGTAGCGGTAAAGGAAGGGGGGCCGGACCCGTCGAACAACTTTAAGCTGTCGCAGGTAATCGCAAAGGCGAAGGCAAATAATATGCCTAACGATACGATTGACAGAGGAATTAAAAAGGCGGCGGGAGATGTAGGAAATGTAAACTATAAATATGTTACCTACGAGGGCTATGGCCCTAACGGTATTGCGATTATCGTAGATGCCCTTACCGACAACCAGAACCGCACAGCAGCTAATATAAGAAATGCCTTTACAAAGGGGCAGGGAAGTATAGGAACGCCGGGATGTGTGTCGTTTATGTTCGACCAAAAGGGACAGATCATTATTGATAAAGAGGAATGTGAGATGGAAGCGGACGATCTCATGATGATTGCCCTCGATGCGGGAGCGGAGGATTTTTCCGAAGAGGAGGATGGCTACGAGATACTGACGGACCCGGACAGCTTCGATGCGGTGAACAAGGCACTTGAACAAGCAGGAGTTGCCATGGCGTCCGCGGAGGTAACCATGATACCTCAAAACTATGTGGATCTTACGGATGAAACCGCTCTTAAGAATCTGCAGAAGACCTTGGATCTTCTCGATGAAGACGATGATGTGCAGGCAGTTTATCACAACTGGAACGAATAGTTTCTGTAAAGAGGATAGAAAAGTATGAATGAAACGCTGAAAAATATAGCACCGCTTTTTGAAGAGATGGAAGTCCAGATCCGTGGATTTAAAAAAGATACATATAAAGATTTGCTGAACGCATATCTGGAGAAGAACCATGACTTTTTTGAGGAATTGAATCAAATGCTCGTTTCCGAAGAGGAAGAGGATGCCATAGGAGAATTTGCGGATTTTCTCGTTTCCTATGTGGCAGATGTGCTGGAGGAAGAGAAGAATAAGGTCAAAAGAAGCAATCAGCAGTTGAACTTCAACATGTTCATGGCGATATATTTTATGCCTGCCGTTTTGGAGGGCAAGCAGGTGAAAGCACCGGTTCTTACGGATGCGATATGCGAAAGATGGGCATTCAGGTTCAAAGGAAACAATATAAAAACTGCGGATGCGGCAAGCATTCAGTCGGGCTTTAAGAGCAAGCTGTGCTATGTGACTACGGCCGTATGCAGAAGCCTGAACAAGCCGGAGGATAGCTATGAGTTGAATCTTTTAAGGGACTACAGGGATAATTATCTTGCATTGACCGAAAATGGAGAGGCTTTAGTAAACCGGTATTATGACATTGCGCCCACCATCGTAAAGCGGATCGATAAATCGGCCCATGCGGAGGAAAAGTATCGCTATATATGGGAGAGATATTTGAAAGCGTGTATTGCCTATATCGAAATGGGCGAGAAGGAACAGTGCGGCAGAGAATATATAAAAATGATGGAAGAATTGCAGGAGCAATATATAATAACGGCGAAAGATAAGAAATAGACATGCCGTATGGGAGGGTATAAAATGAGCGGCGAATACGCAAAGGAAACGATATGTATTCAATCGGGCTGGAAGCCTAAGAACGGGGAGCCCAGAGTACTGCCTATTTATCAAAGCACTACATATAAATATGAGAGCTCCGAGCAAATGGGAAGACTGTTCGATTTAGAAGAAAGCGGTTTTTTTTATTCCAGGCTGCAGAATCCCACCAATGAATTCGTTGCACAGAAAATCTGTGAGCTGGAAGGCGGTGTGGCGGCTATGCTGACATCCTCCGGTCAGGCGGCGAGCTATTATGCGGTATTTAATATATGCGAGGCTGGTTCTCACGTGGTGCTTTCTTCCACGGTATATGGAGGAACGTTCAATCTCTTGACTGTTACTATGAAAAAGATGGGCATCGAATGCACCGTGGTAGACCCCGATGCTTCGGAAGAGGAGTTAAGTAAGGCATTTAAGGAGAATACGAGATGCGTGCTGGCAGAAACGATTGCCAATCCGGCGCTGGTCGTTTTGGATATAGAGAAATTCGCTCGTTTAGCGCATTCTCATCAAGTTCCTTTGATTATAGACAATACTTTTGCCACGCCCATTAATTGTAACCCGTTTCAGTGGGGAGCGGATATCGTGATTCATTCCACCACCAAGTATATGGATGGTCATGCTATGTGTTTGGGTGGAGCGATTGTGGATTCCGGCAATTTCGACTGGAGCAGGTATCCGGACAAATACCCCGGACTCTGTCAGCCGGATGAATCTTATCATGGCATTACCTATACGGAGAAGTTCGGCAAGCTGGCATATATTACGAAGGCGACTTCACAGCTTATGCGCGACCTGGGCTCTGCGCAGTCTCCGCAGAATGCCTTTTTGCTGAATGTCGGGCTGGAAACTCTGCACCTTAGAATTCCCAGGCATTGTGAGAACGCCCAGAAGGTGGCTGAATATCTGGAAAAGCATGAAAAGATAGCTTGGGTAAATTATCCGGGACTTAAGGGAAATAAATATTATGAGCTGGCACAAAAATACATGCCGAAGGGAACCTGCGGAGTGATAGCCTTCGGGCCAAAGGGAGGACGCAGCGCTGCTTCCGGAATGATGGACTACCTGAAGCTGGCGGCCATCGTGACGCATGTGGCGGATGCCAGAACTTGTGTGCTGCATCCGGCCAGTCATACTCACAGGCAGATGTCGGACGCACAGCTTGTGGAAGCGGGAGTTGCTCCCGATTTAATTCGTTTCTCGGTAGGAATTGAAAATGTTGACGATATTATAGCGGATTTGGAGCAGGCACTTAGGAAAATATAAGGAATACCTTTTTGACGGAAAGTATAAGATGGTATAAACCGTAAGGAAACGAAAGAACATGAAGATGAAGAAAACATGGTTTAGTTATCTGTTATGGTTGCTTTATATGGCAATAACAGGCGTTTTGCTCGCGACCTGCATAATTACCATAAGCATCTATACGTGGGAGCTGAGCAATTATTTTGCGGCGGCGTGCGTGTGCCTGTTTTTTGCCGGTGTGGCCGGATTGTGGCTTGCCGGTTCAAAAATCGTGGCGTATGCGGCCGATAGAATACCAAAGGATAAGCATTTTGCAAATATGTGGGAATGCTTTCTTGCCATGTGCATATTTGCCGGAGCTGTTTTATATCGTATTTATTATCTGCTGCATGCCGGTGGGGCGGTGGAGCGGAATCTATTTTATGAAATGGCACAGGTGACTGACGGAGGAGGGATTCCCAATATCACTCACGGAGCCTCGTATGTATATACGGCGCTTTTATCCGCCGTATTTTCTTTTATGGGAAATAAGGCGGAAGCAGGAGTGGGGCTGCAGTTCGTTTTGCAGTTGCTTTCCATGCTCTTTCTTTATTTTGGGATTCGACTGTTGTCAGGCAGGGTAACGGCTCTTTGTGCGGCAGCCTTTATGGCGGTTTCTCCGGCGTTTGTGACGAATATGTTCAGCCTTACCCCTCAAGGGCTATATCTGCTTTTATATGCGGCAGGGCTTTGGATGACGGGTTTATATTTGCGCGGACTGGTAAAGGGCGGATATAGAAGGACGGGAAGTTATTTCGCTTTCTTACTGCTGGGAGTTTACATAGGAATGATATCCTATTTGGATATTTTAGGAATTACGCTTTTCTTTTTTGCCGGCATGTGCTTTATGGCGGTAAAAGGAAGGGCTTCGAAGGAAAGAAAAAACATCAGTGTTGTAACACAGTTTATCGTGATTCTTGCTGCAGCATTGCTTACGGCAGCGGGACTTATGGAGCTGGATGCAGTATATTCGGGGCAGAGCCTCGAAGAGATAGCCGTGGCATGGGCTTTGCAGTATGGCAATAACATCCTCCCCCGCTATTCCATTCCAGGACCGGATGTGCAGCCGGTTGTCAATCTGGTCGTATGTTTTATCGCAGCTCTTGGTGCAGTAGGATTCTTGATGCGGAAATATCAGAAAATGGATGCCTGGGTACTGTTTCTTGCTGCACTTACCGCTATAAGCTTTTCAGGAATCGGGCAGATGGATTACGGAATTTTTGCGGCCGTTATATGGGGGACGCTGGCAGGACTGGGCCTTAGCTCTATGGGAACAGAGACCGAAGAAAAAACGGCTGTTTCTCCGGCAGCAGGAAAGATGCAGATTAATGAAATAGAAGTCGAAGAGATACAGGTGGACAATGCGCCGGAAAGCGATATACAAGCAGAAATTGTGCGAGTGGAAGATTTACCGAAAGGTGATATGCCTTTAGAAGTGATACGGGCAGAAGATACAGTGAAAAAGGATATACCTTTAGAAGTGATGCGTGCAGAAGATACAGTGAAAAAGGATATACCTTTAGAAGTTATACGAACAGAAGATACAGTGAAAAAGAATATACTTTTAGAAGTGATACAGACAGAAGACACACCGAAAAACGATATATCTTTAGAAGCTATACAGTCAAAAGAAATCGGGAAGCTGGCGATAGACAGCGAACTGGTGAGAAAAGAAGGCATGGATATAGATAAGGAAGCAGTGAGCGAAGAAATGGGAGGAAAAGAAGAAATTAAGAAAGAAATAAAATTCATAGAAAACCCACTTCCCCTTCCGAAAAAGCATGTAAAAAAGGATATGGACTACGCGGTAGAGGTGTTGTCCGAACAGATGGATTACGATATTTCCCCTAAGGAAAACGACGATTTTGATATTTGATCAATAACTTTTCCAGATTTTAAGACCGCTTTGCGGCTTTGGCAGATGCCGGAGCGAAAGCGGTTTTTTTCATTAATAGGAAAGTGCTCCTATTAATGAAAGATAGATGCGCAGCCACGCGCGCGGAACAAAAGCTGTGCTGCCGAAGTACTTGGCTGCGAGAGTGTGTGAAGCACACTTTTGTTCTATTATAGGAAAGACCTTGCTGCCTTAATGTGTGAAAGTATTGCAGCCTATGACATAAACACGAGCGGAAAACACTCGTGTTGCCCTTCAGGCCAACGATACGCAGATAAGCGCGTGGAACAAAAGTTGTGCTATCGAAGAGCCTGGACGCAGGAGTATGTGAAGAACACGTTTGTTCTATGTATAAAAAAATGAATTCCATGCAAACTAAGGACAGAAATTGTAAAACTGGAGGCAGCTATGGGAAATCAAAAGTCAAAGGATATCGAAAAGGAAGAAAAGGATGTAGACAAAAAAGCGGAGGGCGAAAAGCACCGCGATGAAAGAATCGAAAGAACCGGACAGATTACGCTGGATAAAAACGATAAGAAGCATAAGATTCATCTGATTACCATTATTGGAGAAATAGAAGGGCATGACAATCTAAACGGCAGCTCCAAGACGACAAAGTATGAGCATATTTTACCAGAACTGGCAGCAATCGAGGATAGCAATGAAATCGATGGAGTATTAGTTTTGCTCAATACGATGGGAGGAGACGTGGAAGCTGGCCTTGCCATAGCGGAGATGATAGCTTCTTTGAGCAAGCCAAGCGTATCTCTCGTTTTGGGAGGAAGTCATTCCATCGGCGTGCCGATTTCGGTGAGCACCAATTATTCCTATATTGTGCCCACGGGAACGATGGTCATTCATCCGGTAAGGATGAATGGAATGGTCATCGGTGTGCCCCAGACCTTCGATTATTTCAAACAAATCCAAAACCGTATAACCGGATTTGTATGCAGCCATTGTAAAATAAGCAAATCCAGGTTCGAAGAGCTGATGATGGAGACCGGAGTGCTGACAAAGGATGTGGGAACGATTCTCGTTGGGCAGGAGGCAGTGAATGAAGGAATCATTAACGAGGTAGGCGGAGTAAAGGAAGCCATGGAGCATTTACACAGCATTATAGATAAAGAAAAAAGTAAAAATGCCGGTAAGGCCGAGAATAAAAAAAGAAATGTATAAGGATGACAACTTTCATTTTAGATGCTATACTATATAAGTTCAGTAAATTACGCAGACTTAGGGGGCATATAGTATGGCATCCGGACAAGGAAATAGAAAGGGAACGGCTAAGAAAAGTTATTCCCGCAATACGTCTTCGGGAAAACGAAAGACGACGAATTCAAAATCCTCCAGACAAAGTGAACCTATGGACAGCGCAATCAAAAATGAAGTAATACTGATAGGTGTGTTTGCGCTGGCAGTCTTTTTGTTCTTGTGTAATTTCGGTATTGTCGGTGTATTCGGAGACTCAATCAGCAGTATGCTGTTCGGCCTCTTCGGGTTGACAGCTTACATAGCGCCGGTAGTGTTGTTCCTCACCGTTGCCTTCGGAATTTCCAATCGGGGAAATAGGATTGCGACGAGGAAATTAGTGGCGGCAGTACTTCTTTTTCTCTTAATCGGTATGTCCTGCGATTTATTCGCCGGAGCATGGACGCAAGATTCGCTTTATAACGTAAAGGAAATATATGAAAGATGCAGTGAAAGCAAAAATGGCGGAGGAGTAATAGCGGGAACGCTTACCTTTCTTAGCTATCATTTTTTGTCCATGGTGGGTACCGTGCTTATGATTATCGTGCTGGCAGTGATCTGTCTGGTAATACTCACGGAGAAATCGCTGGTGGGCAGTGTGCGAAGCAGCGGACAGAGAGTCTATGAGAGGACAAAGGAAGATGCTTACGTAAGAAAAGAGAGGGTTCAGGAGAAACGGGCAAAGCAGGAGCAGCTGCGCAGGACGAAGGAAGAGGAACGCAGGCTTCGTGCGCAGGAGAGCGAGGATGAGAAGATTCTGCGCATGGATAAAAAGGTTACCGGCGTTATGTTGGATACAGCGCTTACGTCCAAGGACGAGGAACAGGAAAGTGCGCTCAGCGACGATATTCATGAAATTACATGGACGGATTTCGACACTAATGATATAAAAGAGGTGGATGTGACCGTAAAAAATTCAGGAGAAAACGTTCACGCCATCGATTTCGACAAAATACATATTACCTCAGCACAGCAAATGGATATGTTCGAAGAAGAGGATGAGGAAGAAATACATCAGGAGCCGGTAAGGGCTTCATCCGGTGTAATAGACCCGCTTCGAACTGCTGGCTCAGTGAAAAAAGACGATATATCTCAGAATATGGAGAACACTATAAAGGCCCAGGAAAAGGGCAGTACGAAAAAGTATATCTTTCCGCCGCTTAAGCTTCTGCAAAAAGGTGCTGCCAAAGGAACTGCGGATTCCGCTGCTCAATTGAAGGAAACAGCGATGCACTTGCAGCAGACCTTGGCTACCTTCGGCGTAAAGGTTACGATTACCGACATCAGTCAGGGGCCGGCGGTAACCAGATATGAGATGCAGCCGGAGCAGGGCGTCAAGGTAAGCAGAATCGTAGGGCTTTCGGACGATATCAAGCTGAATCTGGCAGCCACGGACATTCGAATCGAGGCACCGATTCCCGGAAAAGCTGCGGTGGGAATAGAAGTGCCCAACAAAGAAAACTCGGCAGTAGCTCTTAGGGATTTGCTGGAATCGAAGGAATTCAAGGAATTCCCTTCCAAGCTGGCATTTGCGGTAGGCAAGGATATCGGCGGCAAGACGGTGGTTGCGGACATCGCGAGGATGCCCCATATGCTTATTGCAGGAGCAACCGGTTCCGGTAAATCGGTCTGCATCAATACGCTTATCATGAGCATTTTATATAAAGCCCATCCCGATGAAGTTAAGCTCATCATGGTGGATCCCAAGGTCGTGGAGCTTAGCGTGTATAACGGGATTCCCCACCTGCTCATTCCGGTGGTGACCGATCCGAAGAAAGCGGCGGCGGCACTTCATTGGGGTGTTGCGGAAATGACCGAAAGATATAAGCAGTTTGCAGATTACAATGTACGCGATTTAAAAGGATTTAACAAAGCTGCAGAGGAAAGAAGGGCAAGAGGAGAGACGGACGTTCCGGCTCCCATGCCTCAGATCGTAATTATTGTAGATGAGCTCGCGGATCTTATGATGGTAGCTCCCGGCGAAGTTGAGGAATCTATCTGTCGATTGGCGCAGCTTGCCAGAGCGGCTGGCATTCATTTGATCATAGCGACGCAGCGGCCCTCTGTAGATGTTATTACAGGTCTTATCAAAGCGAATATGCCAAGCCGCGTGGCATTTGCAGTATCCAGCGGCGTGGATTCCCGCACTATTTTGGATATGAACGGTGCGGAGAAGCTGTTAGGAAAGGGCGATATGCTCTTTTACCCTCAGGGCTATCCTAAGCCGGCGAGAATACAAGGCGCCTTTGTTTCGGACAAGGAGGTGTCGGATGTGGTGGATTACTTGAAGAATCAGGCAATCGGCAATATTTACAGTGAAGATGTGGAAGAGAAGATACAGAATATGGGTTCGGCGAGCCAAGGCTCTGTCGGTGCGGGAGAAGACGGAACAGGCAGCAGCAGAGATCAGTATTTTGTGGAGGCAGGAAGATTCATTATAGACAAGGATAAGGCATCTATCGGAATGCTGCAAAGAGTTTTTAAAGTAGGATTTAACCGGGCAGCACGCATTATGGACCAGTTGTGCGATGCAGGTGTGGTAGGTGAAGAAGAAGGCACCAAGCCGAGGAAAGTATTAATGAGCATGGAAGAGTTCGAGCAGCTTATCGAGGAAGAAATATAGGGCAGGGCTCGTAAAGAAAGGATAGGTCATCGGGATGAAAACTGATATTCAAATAGCGCAGGAGGCCGTTATGAAGCCTATCGCCGAGGTGGCGGCAGGACTGCATATCGATGCGGAGGAATTGGAGCTATACGGAAAATATAAAGCGAAGATTTCCGACGAATACTTGGAAAAGATAAAGGGGAATCCGGACGGAAAGCTCATACTGGTAACGGCGATCAATCCTACGCCTGCAGGTGAGGGGAAGACGACTACCAGCGTAGGATTAGGTCAGGCCTTTGGAAAGCTGGGTGAAAAGGCAATCATTGCCCTCAGAGAGCCGTCTTTAGGTCCCTGCTTCGGAGTAAAAGGGGGCGCCGCAGGCGGCGGTTATGCACAGGTCGTTCCTATGGAGGATTTGAACCTGCATTTTACAGGAGATTTCCATGCCATAACTTCTGCGAACAACCTTTTGGCAGCGATGCTGGATAATCATATTCAGCAGGGGAACGAGCTTGGCATCGATACGAGACAAGTGGTCTGGAAAAGATGTCTGGACATGAATGACAGAGTACTTAGGAATATAGTAGTAGGTCTTGGAAATAAAGCGGATGGAATGGTGAGAGAGGATCATTTCGTTATTACGGTGGCGTCAGAAATCATGGCGGTGCTTTGCCTTGCGTCCGATATGGAGGATTTGAAGGCGAGACTTGGGAGAATGGTGGTTGCCTATAACTTTTCGGGAGAGCCGGTAACGGCGGCGGCTTTGCAAGCCACGGGAGCGATGGCAGCCTTGCTTAAGGATGCCTTAAAGCCCAATCTCATTCAGACGTTAGAGCATACGCCTGCGCTGATTCACGGAGGCCCTTTTGCCAATATCGCCCACGGCTGCAATTCGGTAAAGGCAACGAGAGCAGCGCTTAAGATGGCGGATTATGTCATCACGGAAGCGGGCTTCGGTGCGGATTTAGGGGCTGAGAAGTTTTTCGACATAAAGTGCCGGATGGCGGGATTAAAGCCGGATGCGGTCGTGCTT
This sequence comes from Bacillota bacterium, assembly GCA_023412855.1. Classification (GTDB taxonomy): domain Bacteria; phylum Bacillota; class Clostridia; order Lachnospirales; family Lachnospiraceae; genus Kineothrix. The sequence goes on from JAEZRJ010000084.1 coordinate 11,139, forward strand.
GTTGCGACGGTCCGTGCGCTGAAATACAACGGCGGAGTTGCCAAGATGAATCTGAACGGAGAGAATCTGGCCGCCTTGGAAAAAGGCATCGTCAACTTGGAAAAGCATATTGAGAATTTGCAAAAATACGGAGTGCCCGTAGTGGTGACATTGAATTCCTTTATTACGGATACTCAGGCGGAGATTTCTTATGTGAAGAGGTTTTGCGAAGAGAGGAACTGCGAATTTGCCATTTCCGAAGTATGGGAAAAGGGAGGAGAGGGAGGTATCGCTCTTGCAAAAAAGGTAATCGAGACTCTAGATACGAAAGAAAGTCACTTTAAGGTGCTGTATGAGGACGAATTGCCCCTTGCACAGAAAATCGAAGCTGTAGCGAGAGAGATTTATGGCGCGAAGGATGTAAGCTATTCGCCTGCGGCGCTAAAGCAGTTGGAAAAGCTGGAACAACTGGGCTTCGGAACGCTTCCGGTATGTATGGCGAAGACCCAGTATTCCTTATCGGACGACCCGGTTCTTCTTGGAAGGCCGGAAGGTTTCACACTGAACGTGCGAGAGGCTTATGTATCGGCAGGAGCCGGTTTCGTGGTAGTTCTTACCGGAGCGGTAATGACTATGCCGGGACTTCCGGCGTCTCCTGCGGCTTGTCGCATTGATGTGACAGAGGATGGAATGATTGCAGGATTGTTCTAAATTAAACGCTTGGAATTTGGGAAAAAAGAAAGGCAAAGATGCATATGACACAGATAATTGATGGAAAAGCAATTTCGGCACAGATAAAGGATGAATTAAAAACAAAAGTAGCGGCGATGAAGGAGGAAGGAAAGCAGGTAACGCTGGCGGTAATCCAGGTGGGAAACGATCCTGCCTCCAGTGTCTATGTAGGAAATAAGAAAAAAGCCTGCGAATACATAGGGATTAAATCTCTGGCTTACGAACTGCCGGAGGAGACCCCGGAAAAGGAACTTCTTTCCCTTATAGAAGAGCTGAACAAAAAAGTGGATGTAAACGGCATTCTCGTACAGCTTCCATTGCCGAAACATATCGATGAGGATAAGGTGATTGCTGCCATCAGCCCTGAAAAGGATGTGGATGGCTTTCATCCCCAGAGCGTGGGCGCTTTATGTATCGGGCAACCCGGCTTTGTATCCTGTACGCCGGCGGGGATCATTCAGCTTCTCAAACGCTCGGGAATCGAAATCTCAGGAAAGGAATGCGTGGTAATCGGAAGAAGTAATATTGTGGGAAAGCCCATGGCGCTTTTGATGCTTCGAGAAAATGCGACGGTAACGGTAGCTCATTCCAGAACGAAAGATTTAAAAGAGGTGGCTAAGCGCGCCGATATCTTAATCGTGGCGATTGGAAAGCCAAGGATGATAACGAAGGAATATGTAAAAGAAGGAGCCGTAGTCATCGACGTAGGCATCCACCGCGATGAAAATAATAAACTGTGCGGGGATGTGGACTATGAAGATGTTGCGGCAGTTTGCAGCTGGGTTACGCCCGTTCCGGGAGGAGTGGGACCTATGACGATCGCAATGCTGATGAATAACTGCGTGGAGTCTGTGGGACTAGAGGCGAGGTAGAAAGGTATTTGCTTATGAAATGTCCAAAATGCGGATATGAGCTGGCAGAAGGTTATTTGTATTGCGATAATTGCGGAGAAGAAATCAGGATTGTCCCGGATTTTGAACCTGAAATTGAGCAAGAAATGAATGAGACTTTATCCACGCTTTTTGTCGAACTGGCAAAAGAAGAGATGCCCGATATACCAATGGATGAGGGTAAGATAACGGAAAGTGAAAAGAAAGCGTTGTTAGACGAACCGCAAAATAAGCCGGGACGCGGACGAAAGATAGGCGCTTTACTGACAGTAGTCATTATCGCTCTGATATTGTGTGCGGCAGGATATTCCTTGTATTGTAACTATTCGGTTCCTTATCAGCTGACTAAGGCGAAGGAGTATGCAGCGCAGGGAAAATATACGCAGGCAATCGGATATCTGGAGAAGGTACACGATTTAGAGGCGGATAATGCGGATGTCATGTTTTTGATGGCAGATTACTACTATATTCAGGAAAAATATGATTTTGCGGTATATACGCTGCAGCAGATCATAGAAGCAGCGGATGTATACAAGGAAGTGGACTTGGAAGACGCTTATGACAAGATCATATCCATTTACAAAACGCAGGAGAATTATCAGGCAATTAACGAATTGCTGCTTTCCTGTCCCGATGAAAATATCGTCAACACGTTTCAGCGATATATTGCGAAACCGCCGGAATTCAGCTATGTTGAGGGAAATTATGAAGAGGTCATTCCGCTTAAGTTAAGCGCGAACACCTCAGGGAAGATTTATTATACCTTAGACGGCAGTGAGCCGGATGCGGATAGCGACGTATATACGGCCCCGATTTTTCTGGAGACCGGAGATTATACGGTAAAGGCTTATTTTGTCAACGATTACGGAATTAAGAGCGATGTGGTGAATAATACCTACCGGATTGATTTGGTGCAGCCTGCGGCGCCGGAGGTTTCGGTTTACAGCGGAGATTATTACGAGCCTTATATGATTGAAGTGAGCGCAGCCGAGGACTGCCGCATTTATTACACTACGGACAGCACGGACCCTACCGAGGACAGCATGCTGTACACGTCGGCAATTCCCATGCCTCTTGGTAAATCAGTGTATAAGTTCATTGCGCTAAGTCCGGAGGGAGTGGCAAGCGATGTCATCATGCGTACGTATAAGCTGACTCTGAATACGGAAATATCCACCGATATTGCGATTATGAATGTGGTGCACGCGCTGATGCGTGCGGATGTGCTTTTGGATGAGCAGGGAAGTCTGCGCGGAATGAGCGGACATAACGCATACAAGTTCAGCGCGGTATCGAGAATTGACGGCGGAGACTATTATGTGATTTGTGAATATTATGAAGATGCTCCGGGAATGCAGACGAAGACCGACAGAATCTACGGAGTGAATATTCAGGACGGAAGCGTTTTCCGTATTACCTATGATGACGCTGGGAAAATTATACTGATACCTTTGGAATAAAAAAGTTGCACTTTGTGAGTTTTTCCAGTATCATTAATAAGATAGCTTTCATACAGTAAAGTGCTATACAGGAGGGATAAGATGTACAAGATTTTAGAAGCAAGAGAGCTGACGACCAATATTTATCTCATGGAAGTTGAGGCGAGACGTGTTGCGAAAAGATGTCAGCCGGGACAATTTGTTATTGTCAGAATGGATGCAGAAGGGGAAAGAATACCGCTTACGATTTGCGATTACAACAGAGAAAAAGGAACAGTCACCATTGTTTTCCAGACTGTGGGAGCAGGCACTAAAAAAATGGGAGAATTGAAAGCTGGCGACAGTCTTCATGATTTTGTGGGGCCGTTAGGATGTCCCTCCGAGCTTGTTGACGAGCCGGTAGAAGAGTTGAAGGAAAAGAGCATATTGTTCGTTGCCGGGGGCGTGGGAACTGCGCCGGTTTATCCTCAGGTGAAATGGCTGCAGAAACGCGGAGTGAATGCAGACGTCATTGTGGGCGCGAAGACGAAGGATTTGATTATTTTAGAAGAAGAGATGGAAGCGGTTGCCGGAAATCTATACATAACGACGGACGACGGATCTTACGGAAGAAGCGGCATGGTTACGCAGACGATCAAAGATCTGGTGGAGGAAGGAAAACATTATGACGTATGTATTGCAATCGGACCGATGATTATGATGAAGTTCGTGTGCAAGATGACGGAGGAATTAGGCATTCCTACAGTTGTGAGCTTGAACCCTATTATGGTGGACGGTACGGGAATGTGCGGTGCATGCCGTGTGACGGTAGGCGGAGAAGTGAAGTTCGCCTGCGTGGACGGACCGGAATTCGACGGACACAAGGTAGATTTCGATCAGGCGATGAAGCGCCAGCAGCTATACCAGACGATAGAGGGCAGAGCTCTGCTGAAGGAGAAGGAGGGAGCTACTCATCACGGCGGATGCGGCAACTGTACCGACAACAATTAGCAGCAGGCACGTAAGTAGGATTGCGAATAGAGAAATGGAACGGAGGATATTATGGACGTATTGAAGAAGGTTCCTGTCCGTGAACAGGATGCAAAGGTGCGCGCTACCAACTTTGAGGAAGTGTGCTTTGGATATAATGAAGAAGAAGCGAGAGAAGAAGCGGAGAGATGTATTAACTGCAAGAATGCGAGATGTATCGTAGGATGCCCCGTATCGATTAATATTCCCGCTTTTATAGAGAAAGTAAAGGACGGGGATGTGGAAGCAGCATACCACATCATCAATGAGTCGTCCTCCCTTCCGGCTGTATGCGGCCGTGTATGTCCGCAGGAGAGCCAGTGTGAAGGCGTATGTATCAGAGGAATCAAGGGTGAGCCCGTATCCATCGGCAAGCTGGAGCGCTTTGTTGCAGACTGGGCTTGTGAAAAAGGCGTGAAGCCGGAAGGTGCAAAGGAGAAGAATGGCAAAAAAGTAGCAGTTGTCGGTTCAGGCCCGGCAGGACTTACCTGTGCGGGAGACTTGGCGAAGTTGGGCTATGACGTAACTATCTTTGAGGCGCTGCACGAGGCGGGCGGCGTGCTCGTATACGGTATTCCTGAATTCCGTCTGCCTAAGGAAAAGGTAGTAGCGAAGGAAATCGAGAACGTAAGATCTCTCGGCGTAAAAATTGAGACTAATGTAGTGGTAGGAAAAGCAGTTACCATAGATGAGCTTATGGATGAAGAGGGTTTTGACGCAGTATTTATCGGTTCTGGTGCAGGTCTTCCCAAGTTCATGGGTATTCCGGGTGAGCAGGCCAACGGCGTATTCTCCGCGAATGAATATTTGACGAGAAGCAATCTGATGAAAGCATTCCAGGAGGACTCTACCACACCTATTATGAAGGGTAACAAGGTTGCAGTAGTAGGCGGTGGAAACGTGGCCATGGATGCAGCGAGAACAGCGCTCAGACTGGGAGCCGAGGTACATGTAGTATACAGAAGGAGCGAAGAGGAGCTTCCTGCCAGAGTGGAGGAAGTACATCACGCGAAAGAGGAAGGAATCATTTTCGATCTTCTGACCAATCCCGTAGAAATCCTTACCAATGAAAAGGGTTGGGTAAGCGGCATCAAATGTGTGAAGATGGAGTTGGGTGCTCCTGACGAGTCCGGCAGAAGAAGGCCGGTTGTGCAACCTGATTCTGAATTTGTCATCGAGGTGGACACGGTAATCATGTCCCTTGGAACCTCTCCCAATCCGCTTATTTCTTCCACGACAGAAGGCTTGGAGACGAATAAATGGAAATGTATCATTGCGGATGAGAATTCCGGCAAGACCACAAAGGAAGGCGTGTATGCAGGCGGAGATGCTGTAACCGGAGCCGCTACCGTTATTCTTGCGATGGGAGCAGGCAAGGCAGCAGCAAAAGGAATTGATGAATATTTAACAAATAAATAACTGCATGTAAGATCAGATACAATGGTGCAGTAAGGTATAAAAGTTCCCCGGATCGTGCAAAGAGTGCTGTCCGGGGATTTTTGGCGTACTTTTATTTATTCAATCTATCAGACTGGTATAATAAGCCGATATCAGCCAAACAGAGAAAGTAGAATACCGGCAGCCACCGCCGATCCGATTACTCCGGAAACATTAGGGCCGATTGCGTGCATCAGAAGGAAATTGCCGGGATTGGCTTTTTGCCCTTCTATCTGGGAAATGCGAGCAGCCATTGGAACTGCCGAGACACCTGCTGACCCAATCAGTGGATTGATCTTACCCTTCGTTAGTAAGCACATGAGCTTGCCGATCAGAAGGCCTCCCACGGTACTGAATACAAAGGCGATCAAGCCAAGTGCGATGATTCCCAAAGTTCCTGCTTTTAAAAACTCGCTGCCCGTGGCAGTTGCACCTACGGTAAGGCCTAGAAAAATAGTCACAATATTGATCAATGTATTTTGAGCCGTATCGGAAAGCCTGTCTACTACCCCGGATTCTCTAAAAAGATTTCCCAGCATGAGCATGCCGATCAACGGAGCAACCGAGGGTAACAGCAGAATGCAAAGAACGGATACTAAAATAGGGAAACATATTTTTTCCAGCTTAGATACTTTTCTAAGCTGTTCCATTTTGATAACGCGCTCCTTTTCTGTAGTAAGAAGCCTCATAAGAGGAGGCTGGATAATAGGAATCAATGCCATGTAGGAATAGGCCGCAACCGCAATGGGGGCCAGGAGATGAGGTGCTAATCTTGTCGTAAGATAAATTGCAGTAGGTCCGTCCGCACCTCCGATAATGCCGATAGAGGCCGCTTCCGCGGGAGTAAATCCCAGAAGCCCCGCAATTACGAAAGCGATTGCAATGCCAAACTGTGCGCCTGCGCCCATAAGCATGCTGCTCGGTCTGGCAATCAATGGACCAAAATCTGTCATTGCCCCTATTCCTAAAAAAATTAAAGACGGATAGATTCCCATTTTGACTCCCTGATATAAATAATAAAGAAGTCCCGCAGTTTCCCCGGTCCCGGAGCCATCGCTCATAAGTCCGGTCAAAGGCAGATTGGCTAACAGCATCCCAAATGCGATGGGAAGCAGCAGAAGCGGTTCGAATTTTTTGGCAATAGCAAGATAAATTAATACGAATGATATGAGCAGCATAATGATTGACTGCCAAGTGAGCGACATAAAGCCGGAATTATTCCATAAATTAATAAGTGAATCTGTAAACATAATCTCCTCCTAGACTGAAATCGATAGTGGTGTTTTATTAAATGGAAGCATTCTTCACCTTTCTGAAGTATTTATGCTGTGTGCGGAGTTCTCAATTTTTCTGATAATAAAAGAAAACAACCATATCATGCCCCATAATGTGAAAAGCACTGCAAATACGAGCACCATGCAGAATAATGCAGTCAATACACTTTGAAAAAAAGACATAAATTCACCTCCTTGACATAATAAAAAGGCAGAGAGCCCTAGAAAGCTCTCCACCCAATAAGCTTGAAATCTTGAACAGTTTATTTAACTGCCAACCGGATTCTACTCTTTATATTTTTTACAAAGTTGATGTTAACATAGGCGGTAGGAACTGTCAACTCTTTTAGTTATCTTTTATCCACCGGTCTTCTATCTATTTTATGTGCCGGCTGGAATAATATTCTGTAAAGCAGGTATCATTCCTATGGATAAAAGTGGAAGGATGATAATTAAAATACGTATTTAAAAATTAACGATACGAAAGTTTTACAGATTTGCTTTTTTCCTAAAGCCATGTTATACTGATAATAATCAAATATAAAAGAACCGTCTTTGAGAAGGGCTTTTGGTATTACGCTTTTTAGCGTACTATGAAAAGCTCTTTTTTTATAAGACACCCATTTTTTCAACAGGAGGAGTTAAGATGAATACTATTATGGCGCAGAAGCGCGACCAGGCAGCAAAGGCTAAACAACTGAGACGTTCGGGAATTGTACCGTGCGTCATCTATGGTGCAAGTTTGAAGGAATCGCTCTCCGTCCAGATTGATCAGAGTACGGCCAGGCAACTCCAGCGAACCAAGCGAAATGGAAGCAAGGTAAATATTCAGGTAGACGGAAAAACCTATCCGACATTAATTAAGGATTTGGAATATAACGGTATGAACAACGAAATACTCCACATCAGCTTCCAAGTGTTGGATGCCCGAAAAAAGTTCAACAGCGTTGCTGATATTGTGCTTTTAAACAAGGAAAAAGTGGCCGGAATTTTGGAGCAGATGCAGATGCAGATTCCTCACGCCGCCGAGCCGGAATATCTGCTCGATACCGTTACAGTTAATCTTGAAAATATGCCGATTGGGACAACACTTACAATCGGTGATATCCCGGAATTTCAAAGTGATAAAATTGAACTACAGGCCGACGCGGGTAGTATTGTTCTGCGCATTAGTGATAAAAAACGTGTCGGTGTGACAATAGAGCAATAATCTTTTTTCTGGCGGAATGCAGATGGTAATGGTCATTTAGAGAGAAAACTGATGGATGCAGTATATTAAGTTAATATTATCTTGAATAACCACTAACCTATAAATGGCTAGTGGTTATTTTATATAAATTCTAACTTAACGGTAATAAAGATGATATAGTATAGATTTATTCCAAAAGTTACACAACGCATACAAAACTGCCTCTAATGCGGATAAATACTTATAAGATTCTTAATAAACTATTAAACATTTATTGCTTTTCATTCATTATTACTGTGGTATAATTGCATTGTAGTATTAGGAAATAAAAACCAAAAGTAAATGGAGGCTAAGACGATAAAATGGTACATCATATTGTATTTTGGAATTTGAATGAAGAATTATCCGAGAAGGAAAGAAAAGAGGCGGCAAAAACCGTTAAGAAGCAGTTAGAGGGCGTAAAATCCGAGGTGTCGGGGGTGCTTTCCCTGGAGGTGGTAATCGATGAGCTTCCTTCCAGCAATAGGGATATAGCGTTGTTTTCTGCTTTTGAATCGGTGGAGGCTTTGAATGCTTACCAGAATCATCCGGCGCATGCGAAGGCGGCTTCATATGTGGGAAGCGTTACATATAATAGATCATGTTTTGATTATGAAGAGAGATAAGAGAGGTTAATTGTGAAAGATAGCAGTAATAAAGCGAAGTTAATAACGATAGGAATTGCCGCAGTGCTCATCGTTATCATCTGCGGCATCAGCCTTCTTGTACACGAGATTGACAGACGGGAAAGGCTGGATACGAACAATAAGCTGCAGACGGATATTATGGAATATGCAAACAGCACGCAGGATAAGAATGCGCAGGATATTGGCGGCTCCGAGGTGAAGGAGACGCAAAAGGACAACGTTACGAGCAGCGAAGAAGCGTCCGGGGAGCCTGCTGTAGTGGTAGAAGAGGAGAAGAATCTCCCGGAGGAAAGCATTATAGAGGAGGAGCAGACGGCCGGCGGAGAGGATGAGAAGACGACCGCAAAGTGGCAGAAGGAGGCTTCCGAGGATTTATCTGCGGTAGAAATCGATATGTCCAGACAGATGTCCGAAATGAAGGGGTATTGGGAGGCCGGAAATATGAAGGCTGTTGAGGACTTGGCCTATCTGCCCAGATACAGAGCCGCATCACAGAAGCTTACCGGCTCCGTCAAGTACTATTATTTCGGAGATACGGATGAAAATAACCGTCCAAACGGCAAAGGGCTTGCATTATATGCGGATAATCAGTATTATTATGGTGAGTGGAAAAACGGCGTCAGAAGCGGGAGCGGTATGTGGATCAAATATTATGTGTACGACCAGAATGTGAAAGCGAAGGACAGTTTGTATTTGCAGCATAGCTACTCGGGAAACTGGGGCAACGACCTGCCCAATGGAGACGGTGCTGAGCACTACGATTTCATCAAGGAAAACATGGAGGTGAACGTAGGCTACAACTCGAATTTTATCGGCAATTTTAAGGACGGTCTTTATGACGGGGAAATTTATATCACCAATTATTATAAAGACAATAACACCAAAGAGTGGAGCGGTACGGCAAAGAACGGTGTATGGCAGTCCTTGGGGCAGAAAGATAAGAAAGGGCAGTATCCGGTAATCGTTGAATTGACAAATAAAGACAATTACCAATGGATGACCGAAAAGAAGAACGTGAATCAAGGGGTAGACGGATTGATATCCGCGGCGAAGCAATAATTTGCCGGATAAAAAAAGAGTGCAGGAGGGGTAACAATGCCTTGGTGTCCGAAATGTAAAAACGAATATAGAGAAGGCGTAACGGTATGCGCCGATTGTGGGGTAGAACTTAACGAGACGTTAGAAGGAAGTGTGGACGAGCCTCTCACTTTTGGCGAGCAGGAGCAGATGGAGAGGCTGAAAGAATTTCTGCATTTCAATCAGATAAAGTCTGCATATACCTCCTTTGATCTGAAGGACGAAGTGTACGAGCTGTTCGTAAGCGGCGAGGAGCGGCGTAAGGCGGCGCTCGCAGTGGATGTATTTTTTAAAGAGGAAAAAGAAAAAGAGAAAGCGGAAGGCGGAGAGTCTTCCACGGGCAGCGACGCGGTGTCACTTTCCATGACCGGTCCGGGTAAAGGAGCTTACCAAAATAGCGCTAAAAAGGCGGAGGAGAACCGTTCCTCTGCGTATTTGCTGTTGATTATAGGAAGCATTGGGCTGATAGCGATTATTTTGATTTTTGCAGGGATTATCCCGGTATCTATCAATATTATGAACCGGTATATGATTTGTGGTGTGATGGGCGTATTATTTGTGCTTTTTGTGGTTATGGGAGTCGTATCCATGAAGTCTTCGAAGATATTGGCTCAGAAGGCAGAATCGGAAAACAATCTGACCAGCGAGATTACGAAATGGTGCTCGGAGAATCTGACTGCAGAAAGTGTGGATGCAGGGCTTTTTGAGGACGTGGAGGAGGAAAGCGAGGAAAGCCGGTACTTCAAACGGGTGGAGAAGATGAAGAAGCAGATTTCCCATCAGTTCATGAACTTGGACGAAGGTTTTCTGGATTCCTTTACCGATGATTATTATCAGAATATTTTCGAATAGGATTCCGATGATTTATGAAGATAACAATTATAGCAGTAGGTAAAGTAAAAGAGAAATATTACCGGGATGCGGTCAGCGAATATGCGAAACGGCTTGGCAAATACTGTCGTTTTGAAGTGATAGAGGCAGAGGACGAGAAGACGCCGGACAAAGCGGGCGAAGCCATGGAAGAGCAGATTAAAGAGAAGGAAGCCGAACGCATTATGAAATACATAAAGGATGATGCATATGTCATTACTTTAGAGATTCATGGGAACAAATTGGACTCGGAGGCCTTTGCCGATAAGCTGAATAAGCTTGCTGTCTATGGAAGGAGCCATATACAGTTTGTTATCGGCGGCTCTCTCGGATTGCATAAGAAGATATCCGGCCGCGCGGATGAGAAGCTCAGCTTTTCGGATATGACTTTTCCGCATCAGCTTATGCGCGTGATATTGGCGGAGCAGATATATAGGGCTTATCGCATTATAAACGGGGAGCCCTACCATAAATAGAAATTTTGTTTGGTACGAAAAGGAGAAGCTGGAAAGTTATGAGAATGTATGATTTGATCATGAAGAAAAGAAACGGTGGAAAGCTGACCAAAGAGGAGATCGAATATATGGTGAGCGGTTTTACCGACGGACAGATTCCTGATTATCAGATGTCCGCAATGATGATGGCGATTTACTTTATGGGCATGGATAAAGAAGAAACTTTGCACCTTACGATGGCAATGGCTAACAGCGGTGATATGCTGGATTTGTCCCGAATCGAAGGAATCAAGGTGGACAAGCACAGCACAGGAGGCGTTGGAGATAAGACCTCTCTTGCTTTAACACCCATGGTTGCAGCCTGCGGCATAAGGGTGGCGAAAATGAGCGGACGGGGTTTGGGACATACCGGAGGAACAATCGACAAGCTGGAGAGCTTTGAAGGATTTTCCACGGGTATTTCGGAGCGCCAGTTTATCGATAATGTAAATAAAATAGGCATCGCTATTATGGGGCAGACTGCGGATCTGGCGCCTGCGGATAAGAAACTGTACGGTCTTCGGGATGTAACGGCTACGGTGGACAACATGTCCTTGATTGCCAGCTCCATTATGAGCAAAAAGCTGGCTTCCGGCGCAGATGCTATCGTACTGGATGTGAAGACGGGAAGCGGCGCATTTATGAAAGCGGAGGAGGATGCCTTCTCTTTGGCGAAGGAAATGGTAGAGCTCGGTAAAAATGCGGGAAGAAAGGCGGTAGCGGTAGTATCAGATATGGATCAGCCGCTTGGATATGCGGTAGGAAACTCTCTGGAGGTAAAGGAGGCAATCGATACCCTGAAAGGAAACGGCCCGGCCGATTTTCTGGAACTGTGCCTGACGCTTGGCTCTTATATGGTAGAGCTTGGCGGTCTTGCGGCGGATGAAAAGGAAGCGAGAAAGATGCTCGAGCAGACGATTGCAGACGGTTCGGCTTTGGAGAAGCTTGCGCAGTTTATCGAGGCGCAGGGCGGAGATTCGAAAGCGGTATACGATACTGATTTGCTCCCCAAGGCAGAATTTATAGAGGAAATTGCCTCTCCCAAAGAAGGATATATTGAAAAAATAGTATGCGATGAAATCGGCATTTGTTCGCTTCTATTAGGTGGTGGCAGGGAGACGAAGGAAAGTGATATCGATTTGTCGGTAGGACTTGTGCTTGAGAAAAAGGTGGGGGATTATGTGAAAGAGGGCGAGCCTCTTGCAATTATTCATGGAAATGACAAGGATAAGATGAAGGCGGCGAAGGAACGTTTTATAAGCGCTTTTTCCTTCTCCGACAGGCCGGTAGAGAAGCGACCGTTCATTAAAGGCATTATTAGATAAAGTGGAACATATATTATTCCATGATGAGAAACCATAAACAGAGCGGAAAACAAAAATTGGAAAGAAAAAAAGAGGTCATCGTGGAGTCTCTCAAGCTTCCGAAGGATTCTGTGCTCGGAGCCTCCATAGTAACGATAACGGGAAACACGGATGCCTTTGTGGAAAACTACAGAGGCATCTTGGAGTATTCCGAGGAATTGATCTTATTGCAGGGCAAGACTTGTCAGATCAGCATTATAGGCAAGAGGATGTCCATCGATTATTATACCAACGAAGATATGAAGATAAGCGGATATATCGAGTGTATCCGTTACCATAATTCCTACTGATGATGAAGCGTTACTGTCCACACAGTAGCTTAACACTTGCGGTTAAGCTGCGTAAGAACGTGATTCAAGAGATGATTTCTGCTTCGCGGAGCGAATTTATATGCTGAAATCATGCGTTGCTGAGAACGGAGTGAACAGCAACGATGAAGCCGTACCGGCGGCAATATAAAAGAATGAGGGAGTTATCGCGCATATGCTTCAGTTGATACAATATTTAAAAGGATATGTCTGTATTAAAGTATGGGGATATTCCCCGGAGCGGTTCATGAATTTGTGCAGCAATCACGATATATTTCTATGGAATATCGTAAACCATGGAGAGTATTACACGATGTGCATTACCGTAAGCGGATTTCGCATGTTGAAATCTATCGTGAAAAAAACGGGAACGAGGGTAGCCATACAAAAGCGTTGTGGACTACCTTTTTTTGTGCCGAAAATGAAGAAAAGAAAGATATTCCTATTTGGCCTTTTGGGGAGTATTGCTTTTTGGATATGGATGTCTACCTTCATATGGGCGGTGGACCTGAACGGGAATCATGCTATTACCGACGATGTATTCTTCGATTTTCTAAAAGTGAATAACATATACGTAGGCATGAAGCGTAAAAATGTAGATATAGAAGAGCTGGAGAAGAAAATCAGGCAGGACTTCGGCATCGTCACGTGGACATCCGCTAAAATAGAGGGTACGAGGCTGGAAATACAGATAAAAGAAAACGAAGTGGATACGAAAGTGAAAAATGAGGAGGCGAACAATAATCAGTTCGGCTCGGATTTGGTAGCGGAGAACGATGGTGTCATCGTCAGCATGGTGACGAGAAAGGGAATTCCTAAGGTGGCGGTTCAGGCCGAAATTAAAGCCGGCGATATTCTCGTTTCCGGCAGTGTGCCGGTATATAACGAGGACGCTACCATTAAGAAATACCAGTATTATAATGCGGATGCAGATATTTTTATTCAAAGAACGCTGGAGGAGAAAGAAGAGCTTCCGCTTACGTATGATCAGAAGAATTATACAGGGGAAATCAAAAAGGAATATTTTTTTTCCGTACTTACAAAGGAGATGGTCTTCCGAATAGGAAAGGTGAAATATGTAAAATATGATAAGGTGACGGATAAAAAACAGGTAAAGCTGCTGGAAAACTTTTATCTGCCCCTCTATTACGGAAGCAGTATAAATAGAGAGTATGAAATAGAAAAGAATATTTATGAAAAAGAAGAGATAAAAAGTATATTTTCTGAAAAATTAGAGAAATTTATAGGAAGTTTAGAGGAAAAAGGGGTTCAAATAATCGAAAAAAATGTTACAATAAGTAAGAAAAACAAAAAGTGGCAGATGGATATGAACTTTCAGGTTGTAGAGAAGACGGGAAAGAGCGTTCCTATCGTGCCGGAAGCGGCCCCGCCGCAGGATGAAACGTCTGGGAACGAGACGTTAAATGAGGTTTCAGAATAGGTAGGAAGAGCAGAGGACTTGTGCATGGAACATTATGAGGGCCGGATGGAAGTACCGGCGGAGCATATGCGTAATATATTCGGAAATTATGATAATTATATTAAAAAGATAGAAAATGATTTTCATGTAACGATTATAGACAGAGACGGAATCGTAAAGGTTTCCGGCGGTGAGAAAGACGTAAGAAAAGCGGAAAGTATCGTAAAGCAGCTAATAGAATTATCGAAGAGAGGAAATATAATCCAGGAACAGAATGTGGATTATGCGATAACGATGGGAATGGAAGACAAAGAAGATGTACTGATAGAAATGGATAACGACTGCATATGCCACACGGTGAGCGGAAAGCCTATCAAGCCAAAGACTCTTGGGCAGAAGCAATATGTGGATGCTATCCGCAATAACATGATTGTATTCGGTCTTGGCCCTGCCGGAACGGGTAAGACCTATCTGGCTATGGCTATGGCGATTACGGCTTTTAAGAACGAAGAGGTGAGCCGTATCATATTGACCCGTCCGGCGATAGAGGCGGGAGAGAAACTGGGCTTTCTTCCGGGGGATTTGCAAAGCAAGGTGGATCCTTATTTAAGGCCCCTTTATGATGCTCTGTATCAGATCATGGGAGCGGAGAGTTTTGCGAAGAATATGGAAAAGGGGCTGATAGAGGTGGCGCCTCTCGCTTACATGAGAGGACGAACATTAGACAACGCCTATATCATTTTGGACGAGGCGCAGAATACTACGCCGGCTCAGATGAAGATGTTCATGACGAGAATCGGTTTTGGCTCCAAGGTGATCGTAACGGGAGATGCTTCCCAGAAGGACTTGGCACCGGGGGATAAATCAGGACTCGACGTGGCGGTAAAGGTACTTTCCAAAATAAATGACGTCGCTTTCTGTAACTTAACGAGCAAGGACGTGGTAAGACATCCTCTTGTACAGAAGATCGTAAAGGCATATGAGGATTTCGAAAGGGTAGCGGAGCGAAGTAAGGCAAAAGACGGCGGCATGCGTGAGAAGCGGGGAAATAGGAACAGCGGGTATGGAAGAAAATAAAAAATCAAAGGGGTTTGTCCTTATATTCTTTTTGGTAGGAATCATAACGGCAGCAGCCGGATATTTTTACGGTAAAGAATATTTAGAGGTGGTCCGCAACGTGATTTTATCGCTGCTGGGGATGGGGACTATTTTATATTTACTGGAATACGAAGGGCAGTCGAAGGGACTTGACTATGATAATGCAGAGCATAAGGAACGATTCTTTTTGATATTTTTCATATCCTTGCTTTGTGCCGTGGTGTTTCCTTTTATTCCGGCAGCAGGCTGGCCCTATCTGGCGATTTTTATCGTACTTTCCTTATTCAGCAATTCCCTCGTTGGACTCGTAGCAGGGGCGCTGCTTTTAATGATTACTCTCATGCATGGAAACGGAACGGGAATCGCCGACTTCTTTATCTATTTTATTGTGGGAGCGGCAGGAATCATTCTTTTCAGACAGTTAGATGAGACTTACAAAGTAGGGGCGCGGGTATTTTTGTCTCTGCTTACCTTGTTTGTAGCGCTGAGCGCAGGTTATGTGCTTTTGGTAAACGAGGTTTTTTCTATACAGTTGTTTTTGATACCGGTCATAAACTTTTTCATGAATCTGCTTCTCATTATGATAATTCTAAAATATTTCAGTTTTGCCGTAATACATAAATACAGGGAGCAGTATATAGATTTGAACGATCAGGAGTTCCCCTTGCTCGTTTCTTTGAAGGAGAAGAACATGGGGGAGTATTTTCATGCGGTACATACGGCGTATCTGTGCGATCAGGCGGCGAAGCAGCTGGGGCTGGATGAGGTTCTTTTGAAGGCGGGAGGATATTACCACCGCATCGGAATTCTGAAAGGGGAAAATACATGGGAGAATATAGAAGAAGTCAGCAAAGAATATAAGTTCCCTCCGAAGCTCGTAAGACTGCTTCGGGAATACAACCATAAAGAGGAAGTATTGGTATCTAAGGAAGCCGTGGTACTGAAGCTTTCGGATACAGTAATTTCGGTGGTGGGGAGCATGTTCAGGAAGGATGCTAACGTTATTCTCAACTATCCGCTTTTGATGGATGCCATATTCCGAAAGAAGATAGAAAGCGGTGTGCTGGATGGAAGTGAAATTACCATGCAGGAAATAAACAGGATAAAAAAGGTGTTTTTGGAGGAAAAATTATATTATGACTTCTTACGTTGAAAATGAGACGGATGTGATTTTTGCTTTTCCGGTGGAAGAGACGGTGAATAAGGTAATGGAAGCGGTATTAGACAGCGAGGGGTGTCCCTATGAGGCGTCTGTAAGTGTGCTTCTTACCGATGACGAAGGGATTCGCATGTTCAATAAGGAATATAGGGATATGGACAAGGCCACCGACGTGCTCTCTTTTCCGAATGTGTCTTATGAGGAGCCGTCTATGTTCGAGGGGCTGGAGGATGCGGAGGCGGACTGCTTCGACCCGGACAGCGGAGAGCTGGTCCTGGGGGATATTATTATCTCGGTGGACAAGGTAAGGTCGCAGGCGGAAAGCTATGGTCACAGTGAACTTCGGGAGTTTGCTTTTTTGGTTGCACACAGCATGTTCCATCTGTGCGGCTATGACCATATGGAGGAGGAAGAGGCCGCCGTTATGGAGGAAAAGCAGAAGGCGATACTGGATATTCTTAATATTACGAGAGACTAGAAAACCGGATTTATGAAAGAAAAAAGATAAAGGAACGGCGGATATGAAATATTTACCGAAACGGAAAAGCGGCGAAAGAAAAAGCGGAGAGACAAAAAGTAAAGAACGGAAGAAAAGGCAGGAGTGGATAACGACGATAGGATTGATTTCCTATTTGATCGGATTGCTCATGCGTATACCGCTCGGCCGCATAATAGGAGATAAGGGAGTCGGTTTTTTTGCAGCCGGAATGGAAATCTTTATTGTGAGCATCATAATATTGTCTTACGGCTTGTCGAAATCGGTGGCTATCTTAATTAAATACAGGATTAAAAGAGAAATGTATAAAAGCGCCAGAAGAGTATTTCGAAGCGCTTTGTTCCTGGCGGTCATATCCGGTGCGGTGGTTTCCTGCGGAATCTTCTTTTTTTCCGAAGGAATCGCACAGGTGGTCGTGCTTGAGGATATGAGCTATTTGGCGATTGCGGCTGTAGCGCCCGCCGTATTCATGGCAGCAGTCATGGGCGTACTGAAGGGATATTTTCAAGGAATGGGCTCGATGATGCCCACCATACATTCCAAGCTTCTTGAGAAGGTTATTATGTTCGCTTCCAGCCTGATTCTGGGAGTTGTACTTTATACCTATGGACTTAAGGTAGCTGCTTTGCTTAAAAATGAGGAATATGCATCGGCCTATGGAGCATTCGGAGCTTCGCTGGGAATTGGGATAGCTTGCTTGTTCGCTGTCCTGCATCTGCTCTTTATCTATGCGATTTATGCGGGTAGCTTTAAACAGCAGATTGGAAAGGAGGGAGGGAAATACACAGAATCGGGAGCAGAGGTATTAATTATGCTCATTACGACCTCCCTGCCTTATACCATATGCGCGCTGCTTTATGGCATGAATTATCTTGTGGACCAAAGGCTGTTTAACTATGCGATGAACATAAAAGGACAAGGTTCTCTCAGGGTCCTCCACTGGGGCATATACTATGGTAAATACAGCGTAGTGATAGGAAGCGCTGCGATATTATGTACGCTTTCGGTAATCGGGGTGATTCCGAGAATTGCCCAGCTTTTTGACAGGCAGGATCACCGGGCAGTGCAGGAGGAAATGGGAAGGAGCATTCATCAGCTTGCGGTGATATCCATTCCTTGCGCCGTTCTCATAGCAGTGCTGGCGGAGCCGATTGCAGAGCTCCTTTTTACGGGAGAGACGAAGACGGCAATCAGGCTGATCCAGGCGGGAACTGCGGTAGTTGTTTTGTTTTCCTTCACT
The DNA here is from genome assembly GCA_023412855.1 of Bacillota bacterium. Classification (GTDB taxonomy): domain Bacteria; phylum Bacillota; class Clostridia; order Lachnospirales; family Lachnospiraceae; genus Kineothrix. The sequence continues at coordinate 29,299 of JAEZRJ010000084.1, forward strand.
TACTTTCTGGCTGGAATATTACAGCGAATAAGAAAGATTCAAATCGTCATTTTGGGAGGACTTGCTGCGTTTATTTTGCATTTAGCAGTAACTGTATTACTGCTTGGAAATACAGGGATGGGAATAACAGCGGTGGTATGCGGCAATATCGTTTTTTACTTAACCGCATGCGGCGTGTGCTTCTTCGGTGTGATAAGGTATATGAAATATTCGCAGGAATGGATTCGTACTTTTGCCATAACACTCATTGCAGCGGGCGTCTCGGGACTTATCGGAATGCTGCTTAACAAGGCGTTGCTGTCCTTCGCGGGAGCCGCAGTTACACTGATTATTTGTGCAGTAGCCTGCTTCGTCGCCTATAATGTCCTGCTTATCGTGCTAAGAGGGGTGCGTGAGGAAGAACTTAGCGGGATGCCTGGAGGAAAGCTGATAGTAACCATAGCGGTAAGGCTTCATTTGATGTAATGAATTGTTACTGTTCACACAGTAGTTTAACACTTGCTGTTAAGCTGCGTAAGGACGTGATGCAAGAGATGATTTCTGCTTCGCAAAGCGAATTTAAATGCAGAAATCATGCGTTACTGAGAACGGAGTGAACAGTAACAATGAATTGAACGGGATAAAGAATAAGATTTAAAATTTTGGCTGATACTGTTTACAAAGGAGAAGTGTGAAATGAAATTTGTAAAACGTATCAGTCTTTTTTTCATTATACCCATGGGAATGTTTACCTTCGGGTTTTATTCGCATATGAAATTGGAAGAGACTTTTTATCCTAAGAAATTCGAGGCAGAACTGGTAAAGCAAAAAAGTATTGAGGTTCAGGAGCAGCCGCAGGTGATACCTACCGCAGTAGAGGAAGAACAAATCATATGTGCGGATACTCAGTATGTCATAGAAGAGGTAGATTTAAAAAAGGATACCTCTGTGGAAACGAAATGGAAGGTGCCGGAGAAATATATCGGGATGAACAGAGATCGTTTTGTGAAAGAAATGGAGCTATACCAGCAGTCCCCTTCCCTGACAGACCAGGAACTGGGTTTTGTGAGCGTGGAAGTGGTCTCCTTTTCCAAGTCGAGGGTGGTTATCCGTAAAAATTATATATACAAGGAAGTGAGTACCAGTTTTTATCTGGTAAATGAGAAAAATTTCGTTGTAGTTTACTGCGACGATTTGCGTACGGTTTACATGAATACCAACATTTCACTGGATTCCCTGCCGGATGATCTGAAGCAGGAAATCATAAAGAAAAGATACGTAGCCACGGAGGAGGAATTGTATAATTTCCTTGAGTCCTATTCCAGTTAAAAATAAAACAGATAATTTATAATCGGTGATTTGCGGTGTAAGATCTATAGAGCATAGATTTTACGCCGTTTATATATTATAGTATCCCTAAAAAGGGGGGAAACCTTTCATGGATATAACAGGAACTGATTATGGGCATATACATAAGATATATGAGGCTTAAAATCATCTATATGAAATGATAATCAATTAAAGGTGGGTTTGTATGCTGAATATAACTTTTGAAATAATTGCCGAACTAATGGTGCTGCTTATGGCACTGTCTATTGATGCATTTATAGCCAGCTTCGCTTATGGAGTATCGGCAATCAAGATACCTTGGAGTTCCATATTGATTTTGGCAGGGGTATCCAGCGTTGTTCTGGCCTTGTCCGCATCGCTCGGACTTTTGATAAAGAACTTTATTCCGGATGAGTACATAAAGGTGTTGTGCTTTGTCCTACTGTTAATTCCCGGAGTTATAAAATTATTTGACAGCTTTATAAAGTCGTTGATACGACGCAAGAACGGAGTAAACAGCCAGCTCAATTTCAAGCTCCTGAATCTTCATTTTATGTTAAAGGTTTATGCGGACCCGGATGTCGCCGATATAGATAGGTCAAAGGTTCTGACTGCAAAAGAAGCCGTTTCTTTGTCGCTGGCATTGTCTCTGGATAGTCTGGCGGTAGGAATCGGTGCATCAATGACAACCTTTAATTTTTGGCTTGCGATTCCTGTTTCTTTCCTGTTCGGTATATTTGCAGTAGCCATTGGAAGCTGCCTTGGAAATAAAACGCAGGCCGTAGTGAAGACCGATTTGAGCTGGATCAGCGGTGTAATGCTCATTGGGCTTGCAATAATGAAGCTATTTTAATTACCGTGATACTTCTGATATTTTACAGTAAATTTCCGGGTCAAAAGGAATCCGGGCAAGTTTGGCCCGAAGCGGAAATGAGATTGTTAAGCACAGAAAATTGATGTATAATAGGAATGCAGCAAAATGACCTAAGAGGTATGGTAAGGTGAAGAAGATAGCGATAATCGGAGGAGGAGCTTCCGGGATGATGGCGGCCATAACAGCGGCGCAGTGCGGAGCTCAGGTGACGATTTTTGAAAAGAATGAACGGTTAGGTAAGAAAATACTCGCTACAGGAAATGGGAAATGCAATTATTCCAACAGAGATTTTTGTATGGATTATTATTACGGAACGTACCGTGACATGCTGCCGCAGATTTTTGGACAGTTCTCCGTTATGGATACGGTCTCATTTTTCCAAGAGGCAGGAATGCTCAGCAAAGAAAGGAACGGTTATTTGTATCCGCTGTCGGAGCAGGCTTCGACGGTATTGGACATCCTCAGGCTTAAGATTAAACGGCTGGGTGTCAGGGCAGAAGTTTCCACAGAGGTAAAAAGCCTGAAAAAAAGCGGCAAAGATGGAATGTTTGTCATAGAGACGGAAGGAAAAACGGAAAAGTTCCATTCGGCAGTTCTGGCTTGCGGTGGGTGTGCGGCTCCAAAGACGGGTTCGGACGGAAGCGGTCACCGCTTGGCAGTTGGGATGGGACATCATTTGATAGATATGGTACCGGCATTGGTACAGCTTAAGTGCAGAGAGGATTTGTTTAAAACAGCGGCGGGAGTCAGGTGTGACGCTCTATTGAGGCTGGGCTCGGATACCGCTCCTGTTCAGGAGGAGAGAGGCGAAGTACAGTTTACGGACTATGGAATTTCCGGTATTCCGGTTTTCCAGCTAAGCCGGACTGCGGCATATATGTTGAGGGAAAAAAAGGAAGTTCCCGTTTATATAGACTTCTTTCCCGATTGCAAAGATGAGGAATATGAAAAGCTTTGCCGGATGAGAATTGATGACAGCAAAGGAAAGAGTGCGGAAGAGTTTCTGCTTGGCATGACAAATAAAAAGATAAATATGGCCATGCTTAAGCTTAGGGGAATAAAGCCGTCGGAGGAGTCTGACCGAATAGGAAAAGAGGCTTTGAAAGAGCTTCTCTATTCCTATAGGAGGCTGTGTGTACATGCGACAGGTACCAATTCCTTTGAGAACGCGCAAGTAAGTGCAGGCGGGGTGGATATGCGGGAGGTTACGCCCCAGATGGAGTCCTCCCTTGTTTCCGGGCTGTACTTTGCCGGTGAACTTCTGGATGTGGATGGAAGGTGCGGAGGTTATAACCTGCAATGGGCATGGACGAGCGGATATATCGCGGGTAAAAATGCGTCCACATAGAATAAAATATCTTTCAACTATTATGATTAAGTCCGCAGGAGCGGATATGAGGTATAAAGATGATTCGTATTAACCAATTAAAGCTCGCCCCCGGACATACGGAAGATGAACTTAAGGATAAAATAAAAAGGACATTGAGACTGACTGGAGGCGAGAGTTTTCGCTATGAAATCATAAGGCGCTCCATTGATGCGCGGAAAAAGCCGGATATCTTTTTCATTTATACAGTAGATGTAGAACTGCAAGGGGAACAGGCGGCGGCTAAGAGGAGCAGGAGCAGCCAGGTAAGCATTGTAACGCCGGTTCAGTACCGATTCCCACTCTGCGGGCAAAAGAAGCTGAGGCATCGCCCCATCATCATAGGAACAGGCCCGGCAGGATTGTTCTGCGGCTGCATGCTGGCCCGGCACGGATATAATCCCATTTTGCTGGAGCGAGGCAAGGATGTGGATTCCCGAAAAGAAGAGGTGGATAGATTTTGGGAAGGAGGCAGCCTGAATCCGGAATGTAACGTGCAGTTCGGAGAAGGGGGTGCAGGAACCTTTTCGGATGGAAAGCTGAATACCTTGGTAAAGGACAAGGATGGCCTGAATAAGGAGGTTCTTTCTATTTTTGTGGCAGCAGGTGCGCAGGAATCGATTCTGTATGACGGAAAGCCGCATATCGGAACAGATATTCTGATGAATGTGGTCAAAAATATGCGCAAGGAAATTATCGATAACGGCGGAGAGGTGCGGTTCGATACGAAGGTATCGGATATTGTCGTGTCAGATAATGGTATCCGTGCGGTCATTGCAGAGTGCGAAGGGGAAGTCCTGAAGCTGGAGGCGGAGGCTGTAGTGTTTGCTATAGGCCACAGTGCCAGAGATACCTTCGATATGTTGTATAGAAGGCAGGTTCCTATGGAAGCGAAGTCCTTCGCGGTAGGAATGAGGGTGGAGCATCCTCAGAAAATGATCGATGTTTCCCAGTACGGGAAAGGGGAGCATAAGCTGCCTCCTGCATCCTATAAGCTGACGGCGCAGACAGAGGAAGGAAGAGGAGTGTATTCCTTTTGTATGTGTCCCGGAGGCTATGTGGTAAATGCTTCCTCGGAAGAAGGACGGCTGGCGGTAAACGGAATGAGCTACAGCGAAAGAAACGGTCAAAATGCCAATAGCGCGATTATCGTCTCTGTTACTCCGAAGGATTATGAAAGCGAGCATCCCCTGGCAGGGATAGCCTTTCAGCGAGGGCTGGAGGAAAAGGCCTTTGCTTTGGGGCAGGGAAAAATTCCTGTGGAGTATTACGGCAATTTCAAGGCCCATACGAAGAAGGAAGAAAAGCCTTCTGTAATTGACGGCGGGTATTTGCCCCAAATAAAGGGGCAGTGGAAATTTGCTGACGTACACGATATCATGCCGGAGTCCTTAAACCGGGCGTTTGTGGAGGGGATGGAACAATTTGAGCGTGTCATTCACGGCTATGCGCAGGATAGCGTGCTGCTGTCAGGTATCGAGAGCCGTACTTCTTCTCCGGTGCGGATTACCAGAGGAGGAAACGGACAATCGATGATAAACGGCCTTTATCCGTGCGGAGAAGGTGCCGGCTATGCAGGCGGCATCATGTCGGCGGCCATGGACGGAATAAAGATTGCAGAGCACATTGCAAGGGAATATATGCCCTTTGAAGAAGAAAAGAAATATTAATAATTTTAAGGATAGATGGAGGAAATAAAGATCCCATGGAGACGAAGAAAGTGAAAGAAACAAAGGACGATGCAGATGTAAAGCGCTTTAGGGAAAGAATAAAAGATAAGAAGAGGATCGTAGTAAAGATAGGTTCCTCCTCCTTACAGCATTCGGAAACGGGAGATTTGGACTATACCAAGCTGGACGTTCTCGTAAGGGAACTCTGCGATATGCGCAATAGAGGAAAGGATGTAGTTCTGGTGACTTCCGGTGCCATTGCGGTAGGAAAAAAAGCAGTGAATATCAAGGATATAAAGCATGAAGAAGAGGATAATCCGATTGCGGTAAAGCAGGCGTGTGCGGCGGTAGGTCAGGCGAGACTTATGATGACATACCAGAAAATATTTGCGGAATATAATCAGGTGGCAGCGCAGATACTTATGACAAAGAATACGATAGTAGATAATTTGAACCGTTATAATGCGCACAATACCTTTTCCGAGTTGTTCAAATTGGGAGTTATCCCTATTGTGAACGAAAACGATACGGTAGCCACATATGAAATCGAAATCGGCGATAACGATACGTTGTCGGCTATCGTAGCAGCCTTGGTGGATGCGGATCTTTTGATACTTCTTTCCGATATCGACGGTTTATATACCGATGATCCGAGACAGAATAAGAATGCGCAGTTTATCGAGGTGGTGGAGGAGCTTACCGACGAACTGATGGATATGGGAAAGGCTTCTACGGGAAGCAGTGTTGGAACGGGCGGAATGAATACGAAGCTGATTGCGGCAAAGATTGCCACCAGCTCTAACATCGATATGATTATTGCTAACAGCAAGGATATTAAGGTGCTGCACCGTATTTTGGACGGGAAAAATATAGGAACTTTATTTGTCGGCAATAAAGAGACCTATTTCGATTTGCCGGAATTTGTAGCTAATATGCACAACAATTAATGAAGTATGAAACGAAAGGTTAACATAACATGGAAAGTATAGATAAAAAAATTGCCCGAATCAATGAATTGTATCGTAAGGCGCAGGCGGAAGGACTGACTGAGGAAGAAAAAGGGGAACAGGCAAGTCTCCGCAGCGAATATATAGCCAATGTAAGAGCTAACCTTCGCGGACAGTTGAACAATATCAATATTCAGGAGAAGGATGGTTCCATTACCAGTTTGGGAGAAAAACATGGAAACAAAAAGACACATTAGAAAAAGTGTGCTTAAGATAAGAGATGAGCTGCCTCAGAGCGTTAGACAGACTATGAGCAGCCGGATCATAGCAAGGCTTATGGATACTGATGCTTATAAAGAGGCGGGAGCAATTCTGTCTTATGTGAACTTTAAAAGTGAAGTGGAGACGGAAGAACTGATTGCAGAAGCGCTGAAAAGCGGAAAAAGAGTTTACTGTCCCAGAATAGATGAAGAGAATATGGATTTTTACCGTATCACGTGTATGGAAGAGTTGTCGGAAGGTTATAAAGGAATACGGGAACCCATGCCGGAGGGGAACAAGCTCTTAAGCGGCAGGGATATCAGCATACAGAAATGCTTGATGATTATGCCGGGAAGCGTCTTCGATAAAGAGAGGAACCGGATTGGGTATGGGAAGGGATATTATGACAGGTACCTGGAGCGGTATCCCCAGCTTCCAACCATAGCAATATGTTTCGAGTGTCAGATTGTGGAGCATGTTCCTGCAGAGGTATATGACAGAAAGCCTGCCATGATACTGACGGAGGAAGAGCTTTATACATAAAGACTCCATGCATGACGTACAGATATGCGCGCAGCTGCGCGTGGAACAAAAGCTGTGCTGCGAAGTATATGGCTGCGAGGGTATTTAAGCACACTTTTGTTCAAAAAATGCTGCAAAGAATGAACCTTTGCAGCGAATTTTATTTATATTTCGTCTGAGTATTTCCAAGATAGGAAAGATATTTGACAACTTCCTGACGGTTTGCCTTATTCAGCTTTTCCAAATTGTTAATGACTTCTTTTAAGGAAATATCATGTACGTATTTGGAATTTAAATCATAGGAGCCGACGTAGCCGGGTTCCACGCCGAGAATATAATCGGCGCTGACTTTATAGAGCTTAGCCAGATTGACGACATGCCGGGAGGGAAGTTCGCGCTTATCGAGTTCATAATAAGAATAAGCCTGCTGGGATATTCCCAGATAATCAGCTACTTGCCTCTGTTTAAGATGATTGTTTTCTCTTAAGCTCTTTATCATAACACTTACGTCTGCCATATGAATACCCCTACTTCGTTTTGTTGTGGAAATAATAGCATACGACATAAAATAGTATGTGGAATAACCACGAATTTATGTTTTGAAACAAAATCTAACAACAAGGTGTTGTAAAAAATTTAATTTGAGTGATTTCGTATATAGGAGTTCCATACCGTAAAGTCGAAATTGTGTCTGTATGCAATTTTGTGAGGGCTGTAAATGTCAAAATACAGTGTTGCATGCAAATTCGCTCCGCGAAGCAGAAATCATCTCTTGTATCACGTTCTTACGTAACTTAACAGCAAGTGTTAAGCTACTGTGTGAACAGTAACAGAACTGCAACGATAAAACATGGTATCTAAAAAACATGGTTGAAATAAATGAAATTATACTATATAATTAGTAAAATTTCAGACAATGAAAAACCGAAAGGGAGGGCTTATAAATGACGGATTTAGAAAGCATGGGACAAAGAGCGGCAGCGGCGAAATTCGAGCTGCAAAGGCTCTCTGCGGAAAAGAAAAATGAAGGGCTTAAAAAGGCGGCGGAGGAATTGGTTGCCGATACGAAGCACATTTTAGAGGAAAATGGAAGAGATATTATAAACGGCGAGAAAAATGGAATGCACCCCGGTATGATAGACAGACTTCGCCTGACTGAGGATAGAATAAAAGGGATGGCGGAGGGATTGCATCAGATTATCGCATTGGATGATCCCGTAGGAGAAGTGCTAGAGGCCTTCACCCGCCCTAATGGCCTTCATATTCATAAGTGCAGAGTTCCCCTTGGCGTGATCGGTATTATATATGAATCGAGGCCTAACGTGACGGCAGATGCCTTCGGGCTTTGCTTCAAGGCAGGCAATGCGGTTATCCTAAAAGGAGGAAGCGATGCCGTTTTCTCGAATATAGCGATAACGGCTGCCATAAGGAGGGCACTTAGTGCCTGCGGTGTATGCGAAGATGCCATTCAGCTCATTGAGAGCACGGACAGAGAAGTGACTGCGCAGTTCATGAAGCTGAACCGCTATGTGGATGTACTCATTCCCAGAGGCAGTTCAGGGCTGATTCAAAGTGTTATTGCCAACAGCACGATACCCGTAATTGAAACGGGAACGGGAAACTGTCATATCTTTGTGGATGAAACAGCAGATCTTGAAAAGGCACTTCCCATCATTATTAATGCGAAGACCCAGCGTATCGGCGTATGCAACGCTTGTGAATCGCTGCTCGTGCATAAAGCGGTGAAGGAGAAATTCCTTCCTA
>JAEZRJ010000006.1 GCA_023412855.1 Bacillota bacterium
TTTAGGTTGCATCCTTTCGGATGCCGTTCTCTGAATTTTCATTCATTTCCTGCTTCTCGCTCTTTCGAACGATGCAGTTATTTCAGAATTTTCAGGGTTGTATTACTGTTTACTTGTCAAGGTTCTGTTCGCTGCCGCTCTGTCATTCTTCATCGGCAACGAAGATGAGTATATCATTACCCACATGGGATTGTCAACACATTTTTGGAAAAATTTTTAAGGTTTTTCTGCTGACTGTTTTTCTTCTATATATAATGGGTACAAAGCCCGGATTAAAGCCCATTAACTATAACGTGGCAATCCAATTGGCGATGTAATTTTTATTGTATACGTTTATGAGGATTGTACTCTGGTGAGTCCACTCCATAACCTTTTCACCGAACTGTCCCGTCGGGAAGCTTCCGATAATGACATATAATATCCAGAAAACCGCCAGTACCTCTAGAGCACCTGCTACCATTCCCAGCAGCTTATTGATAAGGTTGATGACCGGAAGCTTTGCAATGGTTTCCAGCGATTTCATCAATACACCTATTAGACGATACAGCATGCTAACCACAACTAACAGGACAACAGAAATTATTGTGGTCTTTGTATTTTTCTGCATAACGCTTGCAAAAAGCAGAAGTGCTATGGAAAGTACGACTAAGGCCATAAATAACGATACCAAACTGTTCACTTCTTTTGCAAATCCGTTTTTAAATCCCTTTAAAGCACGCCACAGCGCAAACGCAATAAAAATTATTACTAATAAATTCACGTATTTCGCTCCTATTTCATTTCGATTATGTTCATCTTATCCTGAGTCATCATAATAAAGCGGTTCGTTTTTTCTGTAGGCACAAATAAATAGGCTGTTTCTTCAAAAGGTGCCTTGAAGCGTTCCACTCCCTGCATATTGCTTACACTGTATTCCGTCTCACCGTAAATAACGATATCACCCTTATCAAAAATAATGTCCTTGTACTCCATATCGAACTTTTTAGAGGTTACAAGCCTTCCTTCCGCATTGTAGACGTCCAATCGATATTTCGCATCGCCTTCTGTATCCAGAAACACTAAGCCCACGTATTGGTCACTGTAAAAAATACTCTGTACCTCTTCACCAAGGAGATTCTCCGCCGCACTTGTAGGCTTCTGATTCCCGGTAAAAAACATAATTCTATCATCTGCTACCGCAAAAACAGTACTTGAATTAATAAATTTGATAAAAGGCACCACCGTCCCCTGATAATCATAACCGCTGACAAACCGATCCGAAGATTGGTTCTGCCCCACCTCTCCGAAATTGTGAAATGCTATAGAAGTCTTCATCATGCCACTGTCCACATAGAAATAAGAAATGGCAAGCAGCTCTCCATTAGGGGAAATACTGATGTCTATGGGATATCCTGACTTGTCCATAGTCGTTTCTGCCTTCACCAATATATTTCCCGCCGTATCGAACAGGTTGATTCTTGTAATATCCGCATCGTCCAATATCGCGGCAACCACACCGTTTCTTGCAACACAGAAATTCCGAATGGGCATATTGGTAGTTATTTCTCCCATGCTCCCCGTTTCGTTCATTACATATATCGTTCTGCCATTGTAATCTCCTATCGCAACTACAGAGCCGTTCACATCCACCATAGGATTCTGCATCTCATAGGTCTGGTTCCACTGTACATTTCCTTTGCTGTTCATACAGTTAGCACCGTCCTTACTATAAGTAAGGATGCTCGTCCCCAAGGAGCAATAATAAGAACCCTCCACCTTTGAAATGGGAACGGAATTGGTCACTATGCTCTCACTGTAGGATCTGTTCTGCCAACTTACCAAAAGAATCGCGACAATGGCAGCTACCAGCAGGACTCCCAACAAAGCTCTATAAAAAGTCGTCAGCTTATGGCTTCTTATTCTCTCTTTATAATTAATATTGCGGTTTCCGCTCTTTCTTTTTTCCTTGGAGCGCAAATATTCTCTGACATTTGCCATTATTATAACGATGCCCCTTTGCTGCTATTATTTGGAAACACTAAACCATGTGCTTTTTATTTTATCATACTTGCAGGATGGCTTCAATTATTTTAGTTTCCAGATACCTTAACGGTTACGTTTCGTTACTGAGAACGGAATGAACAGTAACTACGGTTCCTCCAGCGCTTCATTCATCTCTACCGCCGCCTCTTTGAACTCTTCCATCTTCTCAAAATTGTTGACTGTAGTTATCGCCATCGCACATATGATAATAAAAATGCAGATGACTACTGCACGGATAATATCATATACCGGTGATTCCGGCAATACCTCGGTCTGGCTTAGTGCCACCAGCTCCGCCTGCGAAGAAGCGGCCCTCGCCTCTTCTTCTTTCTTTTCACTTTGTCTCGCATACGGCCCCCTTTTCATTTCTTCCTCATAAGTAAGGCCCAGATATTTTCCCATAATAGGTTCTTTCTCATAAAAAATATAATAACCCTCGATAGGTTGTCCCCCGTTACCATCACCGACCAGTATCCCCTCACACATACCTTCTGTATGCTTCCACATATCCGTATTCAGGCAGCCAACCTCTTCGTATTCTGAAAAAAAGATTTCTTTTTCAGCATTTTCCCTCATATTCTTTTTTTCCGCACCATATATGATATAAGTTTCCTCACAGGAATTTCTTTCTCTTTTTCCATATAAGACGATTCTCTCGTTTCCTTCCGTCTCCTCGATCTTAAATCGCTCTAAATAAGAGAGCACATAATCCTCTATATAAATTTTTCTTTTACCGTCTATTTTTCCGATTCTTTTGACAATTTCCGGCACTTTCATGGGCGCACCTCCTCATACTGGATGCGCCCATTATAGCACTGCCTTGCTCATATTTTTATCGGAATATGTCACGGTTTTTGAGACTTTTATCGACAAAGAATAGCACTAAATTTTCTATATTATCCTCTCTATTTAAAAATGCAAGTAATATTACAGAAATAACACCCGTAGTTAATATATCTATACCAGCCCTTGACGAATTGTCATATAAATTCCACAACCGCAGAAAAATTCAACGGCAAATTGAGAAAATGGTGCGTTTAAAAGAAACTGTTGTATAATAATTGAAAAAGGGATTATTTAATGCTCTACAGATTACAATGCGCAGATATAATGTAGGATTAAAATCCCTCTATCAAATTGGATTTTAAAAACTACCATTTTACTATCACTTTTGATAATTTTGCATCAATATCCATTCTTGTTTTCTTGCATTCGCTCGGATTTTGCCTCCCGGATTTAAATGCAAATCTAATTAACAAGCCGGAAACCAATGGTATGATAGACTCAAGCATAGTCTGCGGAAAAACAAAATGTGTTCCGTACTTATAAAGCAGCGATTGATATTGACTGTCATGGGCATATATTTCAAGCCTTTTTTCCATTCTTTTAATATACTTACAGGTGTCCCATAGCACGTCGTCTTCAGCACCTACAAAGATAATACTGCCTTTAATATTCTCAACCTTTATTTTTTCTTCCTCTCTTACAGGATGCAGTCTTTCTGATTCACGAAACATTTCTCTGCTTGCAATAAAATTCCCACTCTCTTTTGATTCCTTTTTAATCATTTGCCAATATGCAGGATGACGATACGCATACGGAAGATACGGCAAAGGCTTTCCTTTATATGAAACACTTGATTCATTTGTACCCGGCCTTTCATGGGCGCCATCAAGCCTATCCTGATAAAATCCTTCCATAATAAAATCGCTCGGCGTTATAGCAATCGTTAATGTAATATCATGATAATATGATGCGGCAACCAAAGCCAACATACCGGTAGTGGAGGCTCCGACAATGCCGATTTTACTATTTTCTTGTGTTTTAAGATATTGAATGGCTGCCTCGAATCTCTCTAAAGGATAATTATGATGACCATAGTCTTTTTTTGCAGGAGACATAGCCAATACATTACATCCCAGCTTCTGAAACCATTTCACACCTGAAACAGCCATTCTGTCATCAACAGCATCACCAAGCATCAGGATGAGCGCTCTGTCGCTTCTTGCAATGTTGGGATAATATGCTCCATAAAATCCATCTTCTTCTATATTTAAAAAAAGCTTTTTCATGCTATTCCCTCTCAAATTCTTATTTACCTATGTGCAAGTGTTTGGCATATAAATATTCCAAAACAAAAACAAGTCCTCCAATAAAGATTATTTACAATTCATCAGTAATCGTTTCGCTATGAGCTAAACATCTATGATTTTCGTAAACATCCTTATTGGAGGACCACGTTTGTGTTATACTTCGAATTTGTAAACAGTGGTAGTATCGTATTCTCTGTCCGGTCCGAAAACTGCTGACGGGAAGGAGGGCTCATTTGCCGTATCGGGATAATATTGAGTCTCCAGACATAAGCCATATCTTCTATTGTAAGAAATACCGCCCTTTCCTGTATCCTTTGTCATGAAGTTGCCTGCATAGAATTGAACGCCCGGCAGATCTGTATAGGTTTTCATAATTCTTCCGCTGGAAGGCTCTTCCACGGTGGCGATATGGCGCAGAACGCCTTCTTCTCCATCCAATACCCAGTTGTGGTCATAACCGCCCGTAAGCTTAAGCTGTTCAAAATCGTCTTCGATTCTGTCTCCGATACGTCTGGGGCTTGTGAAGTCCATAGGGGTTCCTGCCACGGGTACTATTTCACCAGTGGGAATTGCTCCTGCCACTACCGGTGTATAATTGCCCGCGTTTATGGTAAGCACATGTTCATAGATTTCGCCTGCACCATGTCCGGCAAGGTTAAAATATGTATGATTCGTCATATTTATAATCGTATTCTTATCGCTGGTCGCATGATAGTGAATACGCAGCTCGTTATCATCGGTAAGCGTATAGGTTACCGTTATCTTCTTATTTCCCGGAAATCCCAACTCTCCGTCCTTGGTCTCCAAAGATAAAGCGATACTGGTCTCCGTGGCCTCTGTCACATCCCACACTTTTTTATGATAACCCAGACTCGCATGGCTGTGCAGGTTATTCGGCCCGTCATTCATATCCAGCTTATAGGTCACACCCTCCAGTACGAAGGACGCTCCTGCTATACGGTTGGCATTCGGCCCTATCGTTGCCCCGTGATTAGGAGCATTGACAAAATAGCCCTCAAGGTCTCCATAGCCAAGAACCACATCTGCAAACTTTCCTTCTTTATCCGGTACACAGAGGCTCTGGAGTATAGCACCGTAATTGATTATCTGTGCCTGCATTCCATTTTTATTCTCCAGAGAATAAAGATTAATTACCTTTCCGTCTTTCGTCTCTCCAAACTGCGTTGTTCTTATACCCATCCTAATTACCTCCTTATCTTCTTTCGCTCTTATATTGTTATAGCTCGGTCCTTCCTTCCAAAGCACGGAGCAGCGTTACCTCATCGATGTACTCCAAGTCGCCGCCTACCGGCACTCCGCTGGCAATTCTGGTCACTCTTATTCCAACAGGCTTGATAAGCTTGCTAATATACATAGCAGTAGTCTCACCTTCCAAACTGGAGTTGGTGGCTATGATCACTTCCTCTACTTCGCCTTCCAGCCTCGCCATAAGCTCCTTCAGCTTAATATCGTTTGGTCCGATGCCGAGCATAGGGGAAATAGCGCCGTGAAGCACATGGTATACTCCCTCGTATTTACCGGTTTTCTCGTAAGCCGCCAGATCTCTCGTATTCTCTACGACCATAATGATGCTGTGGTTTCTTTTTCCATTCGCACACACGGGACATACTTCCTGATCAGTCAGTGTAAAACAGTTCTGGCAGTAGCGGACGTTCTCCTTCGCCTCCAATATGGTGCTCGCCAGCCGCTGCACTCTCTCTTTGGGCATGTTGATTAAATGAAAAGCCAGCCTCCCCGCCGATTTCGCACCGATTCCCGGAAGTCCCGATAATTCATCGATTAATTTATTAATAGGTCCGCTGTATAGGTCCATTAGAACGGAAAGCCTCCTCCAAGACCTAAACCGCCGGTCATCTTATTCATTACTTCCGCATTCGCCTCTTCTGCCTGACGAAGCGCTTCGTTCGTTGCCGCAACAATCAAATCTTCCAGCATCTCGATATCTTCAGGATCTACCACCTCCGCAGAAAGCTTCACCTTTGTGATTTCTTTTTTACCCGTTACCGTAACTTCAACCGCTCCGCCGCCTGCTGCTGCGGTGAACTCCTTCGTCTCCATTTCCTTTTGGTTTTCTTCCATCTGTCTTTGCATGCGCTGTGCCTGCTTCATCAGATTATTCATATTACCCGGCATACCTCCGGAAAATCCTCCACGCTTTGCCATTTGCTTTCCATCCTCCTATTTTTAAATTATTCTTTATTCGTTTTCTATTTCTATATCCATGTGAATGACCTGACTCAGATCGATATACGAATCTTCAAATTCTTTATCGCTTCCTATGCCTTGTACGTTCACTTCGATTTCTTTTTGTATCGCATCAGAAATGATGCGCTGCAGCTGCTCCTTATTGTCCGGGTTCTTCATCAGGTAGTCGGAGGCCGGCCCGTCTGCCACCACTATCATCAGCCTGTTGTCCCCCCCAAGGCTCAGTCTTGCATCCTTGAGATAGGTCTTCATCGGCTGGCCCGTATTCATAACGATAGAGGGCCACCGCTCCACCACTGCTTTTACATCCTCCGGAACCGCCTTGGGCAGCTCTGCTTTTGCCCGTTTTATCTGCTCCGTCCGCCCGCTGTCCGGCACACCGGCACTTTGGGGCATTACTACGGCCACACCTTTTTCTACCTTATCCTCCAGCTCTCTCACCCGGCCGAGCAAAGACTGTTCATCCGTCTCCATGCTGGGCTTGCATAACTTGATAAGCGATATCTCTATCAATATCCTTTTCTGGGCCGCATAACGAAGCTTTCCCGAAAGCTCGGAAAAAATGCGGATATATCTTATGATTGTATCCATATCCGTCTTTTGCGCTTCTTCCTTCAGCCTTTCCAGATTTTCACTGGACACGTCTATAACGTCCTCGATATCATCAGAAGTAAGCACCAAGAGAAGATTTCTCAAATACCATGTAAAATCAGTCACGAACTGGGACAATTCCCTTCCCTGAATGACTATCTCTTCTAATAATTCGATACAGCCGGATACATTTCTATCCAGAACCTGCTCAAACAGCCTGCTGAAAAACACGGTATCCACCGCACCCAGCACATCCAGCACCTTATCATAGGTAAGCTCTTCTCCAAAATGAAAGGCAACACACTGGTCTAACAGGCTTAAAGCATCTCTCATCGAGCCATCTGCCGTCTTGGCGATGTAGCGAAGAGCCTTATCCTCTACTTGTACACTTTCTGCCTGCATCAGTTCCCTCAGCCTGTCGGAAATTGTATCGATGGTAATTCTGCGGAAATCGTATCTCTGACATCTGGACAATATCGTTATCGGTATCTTATGGACTTCCGTGGTCGCCAGTATAAAAATGACGTAAGAGGGAGGTTCCTCCAGTGTCTTCAGCAAGGCGTTGAAGGCTCCTATGGATAGCATATGAACCTCGTCGATAATATAAACCTTATATTTCCCTTCCGCCGGAGAGTAGGATACCTCATCTACGATTTCGCGGATGTTATCCACACCGTTATTAGAGGCAGCATCTATCTCGATAACATTCATGCTGGCTCCTGATGCAATTGCCTTGCATAGGGCACATTCTCCGCAGGGGCTCGCATCCTTCGGGCTTTGGCAGTTTACCGCCTTGGCGAAGATTTTCGCCACCGAAGTTTTGCCGGTTCCCCTCGTTCCGCAGAAAAGATACGCATGGCCGATGCGTTCTGCTTTTATTTGATTTTTCAGCGTGGTTACTATATGGTCCTGCCCCTTGACGTCTTCAAAGCCCTGAGGCCGGAACTTGCGATATAACGCAGTATAAGACATAGTTTAATCTCCAAAACTTATTCCCAACATTTTGGCTTCCCTGACAACACTGGAATCGGGAGAAACCATCTTCAGCTTTCCCGCCACCTCTTCCAAGGGAACCTTTACGATTTCACGGTTCTTGTAGCCTACCATATAGCCGTACTCTCCGTCCAAAACCATCTTGCCGGCTTCCGAACCGAGGCGGCTTGCAAACACTCTGTCATATGGGCAGGGGCTTCCGCCGCGCTGCGTATGTCCGGGAACGGTAACACGCACATCTTGGCCGGTTTTTTCCTTGATTTGCTGCGCAATCTCGTAGGAAACAGAAGGGAATTTGTAATTTTTTAATTTTTCTTTATATTCTTTCTTCGACAGCTTGCAGTCTTCCTTGGAAATGGCGCCCTCCGCAACTGCTAAAATCGTAAATTTACGTCCGTTTTTACTTCTTTCTTCGATTTTATGGATTACCTTATCGATATCGTAAGGAATCTCGGGGATGAGGATAATATCAGCACCTCCGGCAATTCCGGCGTTCAACGTCAGAAATCCAACCTTATGTCCCATTACCTCCACGATAAATACCCGTCCATGGGAAGCCGCTGTCGTATGAATGCAATCGATGGCTTCTGTTGCGATATTAACAGCACTCTGAAAACCGAAGGTCATGTCCGTCCCCCACAGATCGTTGTCGATGGTCTTGGGCAGGGTCACAACATTGAGCCCTTCCTCGCGCAGAAGATTGGCTGTCTTATGGGTTCCGTTTCCACCCAAAATTACGAGACAGTCCAGACGCAGCTTGTGATAATTCTGTTTCATCGCATCCACTTTATCGATTCCGTTCTCATCCGGTTCTCTTATCTGTTTAAAAGGCGTTCTGGAACTTCCCAGTATGGTTCCGCCTTTGGTGAGTATTCCCGAAAAATCGGTACTGGCCAGCATACGGAAATTGCCATAAATCAGCCCTCTGTAACCTTCTAAAAATCCGTATATCTCTACTTGTTCTCCACTGTTAAAAAGACATTTCCCCACTCCGCGCATAGCCGCGTTTAGAGCCTGACAATCTCCGCCGCTTGTTAGCATTCCAATTCTTTTCATCGGTCTTCCTCCATTAAAAATGTCTTGATTTTTTCCGGGCCTTTAAACAGTTCCGTATACTACGCATTTTATAGTAAACTTCATATTTTGTCAAAAAGTTTACTAAGCATCTTGCTAAAATAGAAAATATAATATAGAATAAATTCTGTTGAATTACAAACTGGAGATGTACCCAAGTGGCTGAAGGGTCCGGATTCGAAATCCGGTAGGTCGGTTCGCCGGCGCAAGGGTTCAAATCCCTTCATCTCCGTCAATAAGGAAACGTCAATATTGATACAATGTTAACACACAAAGAAGTCCAGTATTACTGGGCTTTTTCGTATTTTAGGACAAAAATCAAGCCGCCTTTCGTGAAAAGGTTCAAAGGTATCGCGAAAAAGTGCAACCACTAAGAAGCTCTTAACTCCTTCTGATAAAAAGCCCTGCCGCCATCCGTTTCACTCCGAAAGGCGGCAGGGCCTTTTTGTTTGTCATCTTCCACGGACATAGATATAGATAATGTATAAACACATAACTCGATATTGTTCGTTCTATCGTATATAATATATAGTAATAACTTATGCAAAGGAGATGGTGTTATGAAATACATCACACCAAAAGAAGCCAGTGAGAAATGGGGAATCTCCGACCGACGCATACAGCTTCTGTGTAAGCAAGGCCGCATTAATGGCGTGTACCGGCTCGGCTGGACATGGGCTATTCCGGAAAATGCGGAAAAGCCAGCAGACGGCAGAACCAAGGAACAGAGAAACTCTAAAAGCAAGAACGGCAATCAAAAATGAGACAGACATGTGCGCTATTCCAAAGGCGCGAAAAAGCCTACTGATGGCAGAGTAAAAAAACAACCGGATTGAATTTTATAAAGTTTAAGGTAACTGAAAGATAATGTTAAGCCAATATTAAGGTTCGATTGGATAAACTGAAAGGTTCGGCTGTTATGATAGCTTTGCAGCCGGAGGTGAAAAATAAACAAGGAGGGATAAACCGTGAACCAAACCATTCTGATCGTGGATGACGAAAAAGAAATCCGTGAGCTTCTGCGGCTGTATATTGAAAAGGACGGGTATTCTGTCGTGCAGGCCGAAAACGGATCAGAGGCGCTTAAACAGGCCGACTCCGCGCAAATTGATCTGGCCATCATCGACATTATGATGCCGGAGCTTGACGGTTACCAGCTTATCAAAGCCTTGCGGGAACGTGGGAATCTTCCCATTATCGTCGTGAGCGCGAAAACGGAAAACCATGAAAAAATCCTGGGGCTTGATCTCGGAGCAGATGATTATGTAACAAAACCTTTTGACCCTCTGGAGGTGATTGCCCGGATCAGAGCCAGACTGCGCCGCTACGGCGCACAGACGGTGGATTACGGCGCGGCTTTGCTGACAGCGGGTGGTTTGACGCTGGATACCTCTGCTTGCACCTTGCACTCCGACAATGAAAGCATACCGCTCACCGCCACAGAATTTAACATGATGAAGCTGTTTATGCAGAGCCCCGGCCGCGTGTTTACCAAACAGCAGATATATGATGCCGCATGGCAGGAAGCGGCCGCCGTTGACGACAATACGGTGATGGTCGCCATCAGCAAGCTGCGCGGCAAGCTTCCCGGCAATTGCGAGGTGTCCATCGGGACGGTCCGCGGGCTGGGATATCGGTTGGAGGCGCAAAGATGAAGCGAAAACACAGCATACTAAGGACCGTTGTGCTTAGGTTCATCGGCTATTTCCTCGGAATTGAGATTGTCATATCTGTATTGGAAGACATATTCAGTGCGCTTGTGTATGGCGCTGAAAGTGATTTCCCATATGACGGAATCCCCGGTATAGCAGCGGATATGGAACCGCACCAAATCGCACTGGTTGTTTTATGGGGGCTGGTACAATTAGCCGTATATTGTGTGGGAATCGCCCTTTTTGCGCGCAGTATAAGCCGCAAAGTTTCTTATCCTGCCGGACGCATGGCAGAAGGCTTTAGGGAGGTTTCAAACGGCAATTTGAACATCTTGCTGGATTTTGAAACAGAAACCGAGTTCAAAGAAATGCGGGATGCCTTCAACCACATGACACGTAAACTCAAAGACTATGAAGAAAAACGTATGGCTATGGAAAACGAACGGATGCGACTTTTCTCGCATATCGCCCATGATCTGAAAACTCCAATGACGACGATTACCGGATATGCCGGCGCTCTGGCAAGCGGCATGGTGGATGATGCGGATAAGCAGCGGGAGTACCACATGGCAATCAAAGCAAAATCAGACCAAATGAACGCATTGGTTGACCAACTGCTTTCTTATTCCAAACTGGGGACGCCGCAGTATCAAATGAATTTAGCTTCCGCCGATATAGCAGAACTGCTTCGCGTGGCTTGCGCCTCCCTCTTCGGCGAAATAGAGAGTAAGCAGATGGATCTTAACCTACTGCTGCCGGAAAAATCTGTATTTATCAAAATGGATTCACTGGAAATGAGCCGCGCCATCGGCAATCTTCTGACAAATGCGATTCGTCATAACCCGGCGGGCAGTCTCCTATCCGTGAGCCTGACGGAAGAATCCGAACATATCATAATTCAAATTGCGGACAGCGGCGCGATTATCCCTGAAGCAATTGCCGGAAATTTGTTCGAACCCTTTATTTCCGGCAGCGATTCAAGAAGCTCGGGCAGCGGAACGGGACTGGGGCTTGCCATTGTGAAAAAGGTGGCGGAGCAGCATTCCGGCGATGTCTTTCTGTCGGACGCCCTTGCACCCTACACAAAGATGTTTGTTTTACGCTTGCCAAAAAACAAGAAAAGCGGAGGTAGAAATGTACCGTAATCTCATTAAAAATGACATACGCAAAAATAAGCTGATTACCGCGGCAATAACAGCATTTATCCTGACCGCGGCTATGCTCACCGCTTTGGCGGTCTCGCTAACCGTGAATTTATCAGGCGCTGTTGATAATATACTTGTCTCGGCAAAGGCAATCCATTTTATACAGATGCACACCGGCGATGTGGATATGGAACAACTTCGGAACTTCGCCGCCGGCCAAGAGGCTGTGGAAGATTATCAGGTACTGCCGTTTCTCAACATCGACGGTGCAGAAATTGTAATCGGAGACAACTTCCTTGCCGACAGTGTACAGGACAACGGTTTTTCCATACAAAGCGAAAAATTCGATTTCCTGCTCGACTTAAACAACAAGATCATCCGCCCCTCAAACGGGGATATCTATTTCCCCATTTACTATATGCAGGAAGGCAACGCAAAGCTCGGCGACAAGGTCACTATTCATGGCGTGGATTTTACCGTGGCGGGATTCTTGCGGGATTCCACAATGAACGCGGCGCTTGTATCCTCCAAACGATTCCTTGTGAGTGAAGCTGATTTTGAAAAGATCCTTAAGTTCGGGCAACTGGAACAGCTCATAGAGTTTCGGTTAAGGAACGGCGTTTCCTATGCAGATTTTGAGACCGCCTATCTCGATGCGGGACTTCCGGCAAACGGCCCGCCCGCCATCACATACACGCAAATAAGGCTGGTGAACGGCCTCACGGACGGCATCATGATCGGCGTACTGGCACTGATTGTCATACTGGTAATTATTGTAGCGTTTTTGTGCATCCGCTTTACACTGCTGGCGAAAATCGAGGAGGATTACAGAGAAATAGGCGTATTAAAGGCCATTGGAATGCGGGTGAGCGGCATTAAAAAACTCTACACCGCAAAATACGGCGTCATCGCCGGAATAGCCTGTATACTCGGATTCCTGCTCTCCGTTCCGCTCTCAGGACCATTCATGCAAAACATCCGCTTGTACATGGGGGAAAGCGGTCGTCAGACACTTCTATTGGGCTTGCTTTGTGGCTTTGTCGGCGCAGCGGCAATTTATGGCGTAGTTTTGCTGTATGTAAACGGCGTGCTGCAGCGCTTTCGGAAAATATCGGCGGCGCAGGCGGTTAGGTTCGGCGCGCCCCGGGAAAAATCAAAATCGGCCAGAGGCTTCCGGCTGAGTAACAACCGGATTTTTCCCCGGAATGTTTTTCTAGGAATCAAGGATATTCTTACCCGAAAAAAACTCTATGTGACAATGCTGACGGTGCTGATCATCTCGTCTTTCATTATGATTGTGCCGCAAAACATCTATAATACGATTTCGGCAAAGAGCTTCATCACCTACATGGGTATGGGGATATGCGATGCCACTTTATATATCAAGCCCACACAGGCGGAAAACGCTGCCCAAAAGGGTGCGGAAGCAGCAAATTCACTGGCAACAGACGAGAACGTGGAAAAGTACGCCATGATAACTACCAAAATGTTTGATATGAAAGCGGACGACGGCTCTACGCAGAAGCTAAGGGTGAGCTTGGGCGACCATACGGCCTATCCCATTGCCTATACGCAGGGAACGGTTCCACATACAGAATCGGAGATTGCAATTTCCACCTTGTACGCAGGCGACCTCGCAAAAACCATTGGTGATGAAATCATTTTAACAGTTAACGGCGCTGAGAAGAGGCTGACGGTCAGCGGAATTTACTCTGACATTACAAGCGGCGGCAGGACGGCGCAAGCCATTTTTGAAACCAATTCCGGGGATACTTTATCGGTCGGTATCCCGATTACTTTCCGCGCGGGTGCAGACGCTGAGGCAATCATAGCGCAGTATAAGGAGCAATTCCCTTTCGCTAAAGTCTATGGCGTCGAGGAAAACATCAACCAGATGTTCGGCCCAATGATAAGCGCGGTTAAGATGGCTTCATATACCGCGATAGGAGTAACAGTTCTGCTCACCGTACTGGTCACTGTACTGTTTATGAAGATGCTGATGGCCAGAGACCACTATTCTATTGCGATTCTGAAATCAATAGGCTTTACAAGCGAGGATATTCGCAGGCAATATCTGACACGCTCTGTAGTGGTGCTGGTGCTGGGCGTTGTCATCGGAACGATTATGGCTAACACGCTCGGCGAGTACGTTGGCGCTGCAATCGTATCCGCATTCGGAGCGACCGCTTTCAACTTTGTGGTCAACCCGTTCTTCGCCTGCATCGTTTCCCCGCTGCTGATCGCGACGTGTGTGTATATCGCCACATTGCTGGGCGTATCAGACATTCGCCCGCTCAAAATTTCCGAACACATTAAGGAGGTATAGATCATGGAAAACATCGTTACCGCGAAAAATATCGTAAAAATCTTTGGAAAGGGTGTTGAACAAGCAAAGGCGCTTGACATGGTAAATGTTGAAATCACAAAAGGTGAATTTGTCGCCGTTATGGGCCCGTCCGGCTCCGGGAAATCCACCCTGTTGTTCGCGCTCTCCGGTATGGATGATATATCGGACGGGTCTGTGAAGTTCGGCGATACTGAGCTTTCTAAGCTCCGGGAAAATGAACTTGCGGATGTACGCCGGACGAAAATGGGCTTTGTCTTTCAGCAGCCCACTATGCTGAAAAACCTGAACCTCTTGGATAACATCATCCTCCCCGCCGTTGGGGACGACAAAAAGGATACTGCGGACCTCAAGCAGAGGGCAAAGGCACTGATGCGTAAAACAGGAATTGATGGGCTTGAAAACAGGGATATCACCGAAGTTTCGGGAGGGCAGCTTCAGCGGGCCGGTATCTGCCGCGCACTGATAAATGCACCGGAAATCCTTTTTGCCGACGAGCCGACAGGTGCGCTTAATTCCAAATCAGCCGAGGAAATCATGGGGTTACTGGTAAACATCAACAGCGAAGGCACCTCGATTCTGCTCGTAACCCACGACGCAAAGATTGCTGCCCACGCCGACAGAATTTTATTCACGAAAGACGGAAATATCGTCTCCGAACTTCCGCTGCAAAAATTTAACGGAAAGGATATGGAGGCAAGAACCGAAAAAATACTCGCACAGATGGCGGCTGTAGGGATTTAGGTGCAGGAAGCAACGAGGGGATACCGAAAAAGGGGAATATTATGAGCAAGGGATGCCCCTATGCCCGGTCTGCAAGAGCAAGAGGCTAACTATCCGAATAGAAGTACTGGTCGGCAGAAATGTTGATGGTGGGTTTGTTTTATGATAGGATATCATATACACTTTATGTGAAAGGACGATATCATATGGAGATACCTTTTTGGGAAGATTCCTATAAGAATGATAATGTTTCTACTTTTGGCGTAGAACCTAATGCAACTATTATTGAGTTTGAACACTTGTATGAAAGTACATGGAGAATTTTGGATATTGGCTGTGGAGACGGAAAAAATTCTTTGTATTTTTCGAGCAGAGGTTTTTCAGAAGTTGATGCTTTTGATTTATCTGAGAATGCAATTGCAAAACTTCATCGACTTGCAGAAAGGCACAACGCAACAATCAATGCGTGGGTGCAAGATTTACGACAGTTTTATTTTGAAAAGCCATATGATTTGGTCGTTTCCTTTGGGACATTACATTTTGTTGAAAAGAGTGATTGGCATATTCTTCAATTCAAATCATATACCTTTGAAGACGAACACCCAGGAGTGCCTAGGCATTTCCATGCTTCAAATAAAATAGTAGCCCAAAGGGTTAAATAAGCAGGAAAAACTTATGAATTGTTATCAGCTCGCTGATGATTTTTCTCCTTTATATTTTGTGAAATCTCTGATTATAATAATAACTCTTGACGCTACGGCCATTGTAAGAGGTTTTGTAAATTTATTACACTCATGAAATTGACATAATCCCCTCTGCATTTTCGCTGTTTTATTAAATCATTATCCTTTCTAGCCGTGCCCCTAAACGGCTTAACAGCTCATTCGTGATCGTTTTTGTTTGTTCCGCCAGGTCATAGGCTGTTATTTCAGAGTTGCCGGATTTTCCAATTACAACGGCAATATCCCCACTCATGACATTAGGAAAATCAGATATATCAACTAATGTCTGGTCCATACAGATACGGCCTGCAATTGGTGCTTCATAACCGTTTATTAAGACTTTTCCATTTCCGCAGGACAATGAACGAGGTAAGCCATCGGCATATCCGATTGCAAGAACAGCGATTTTTCTATCCCGATTGGCAGTATATTGTAAACCATATCCGGCGTTTTCTCCCTTGAATAAATCTTTTACCGACGCTACTCTTGCTTTAACAGAAAGTACGGGACGTAAATCTATAGTACGATTTAGCATATCTTCACGATTACTGAGCACCCCATAAAGCGCAATCCCAATTCTCGCATAATCTCCCGATAATTCGGGGTAATTCAACAGCCCACAGCTTGCCTGTAAGTGTATTTTAGGACAATTATAACCACACTCTTTCAGTCTGGAAATCACTTCAAAAAACGTAGTTGCCTGTTTCATAGTAAAAGCCTTTTCTTGCGGCCGGGTATTATCAGAAGCACATAAATGAGTATACGCACCTTCTATGAGAAGATTTTTACATTTAAAGATATTACAAATATCATCAAATTTTTCGCTGCGTTCGCCTAAACGGTGCATACCCGTATCAATTTTTAAATGCACTTTAATCTTTTTACCATAAGCATTCAATATCTCTGCATATGGATAGTCAATTACAGTCTGGATTAAGTGGTATTTATTCAATAAAAAAAATTGCTTTGAGCAGGTATATCCTAAAACTAAAATGTCTCCTTTTATGCCATTACGCCGGAGCTCTACCCCCTCTAAAACAGTAGCCACGCAAAAACAGTGAACACCAAAAGAATTTAATTCCTTTGATACTAAAACAGCACCGTGGCCGTAAGCGTTGGCTTTTACCGCCGGCATTAGCTGGCAGCCGGACGGTAATAAGTTGTATAGTTGGTTGACGTTATGGCGTAGGTTTTGGGAATTAAGTTCGATCCATGCGCGTCCCTTTCGATAAGGATACTGAGCATTTGATAAAATAAGATTTCCAGTATAAAAACGATGCTGCGACAAAACTACAGTCTTCATTTATTCACCGCCCGTTCAATCGCTGTTGAGATAATCTGCTCAAATGACACACCGGCAGCTTTCAGCATATTAGGAAAACGACTATGAGCCGTAAATCCGGGTATTGTATTTACCTCGTTAAATACAATTTTTCCGGAAGCAGATAAAAACATATCAACTCGCGCAAATCCTTGGCAACCTAATGCCTTGAAAATTGTTTTTGCCGTTCTCTTCACCTTTTCTGCTGTCACAGCGTCTATTCGTGCGGGAACATGAATAGCAGACGTTTTAAGCGTATATTTTTCAGTAAAGCTAAAAAATCCATCTGCAAGTTCTATTTCATCTACTTCACCAACAATCAGATTATCATCTTTATTTTCTAAAACAGCGCAGCCTACTTCAAAACCAGAAATGCACTCCTCAATAATGACCCTTTCATCATACTCAAATGCTAACTTTATAGCCGCCGGAAGGTCATGGCGGTTTGTTACTTTCGTAATTCCATAAGATGATCCTGCCCTTACCGGCTTTACAAACTGGGGGTATCCTATCCGCTCTGCTTGTGTAAAGGCCTCTTCTTCGTCCAAATTCTTTTCAAGGACAAAAGAATTTGGAACAGAGATTCCCGCAGCACGAACGAGCTTATGTGCTATGTCCTTGTCCATGCACAACGCAGAAGAAAGAGTACCGCAGCCTGCAATGGGAATGCCCGCAAGTTCAAACATCCCCTGCACCGTTCCGTCCTCACCATTTTTTCCATGCAAGGCGGGAAAAGCCATATCAATATGGACTTTTTTAATTTTGTTATTTTCTAACGTAAGCAAATCGTGTTCAGTTCTATTAAGCGATACCATTACGGGAGTGCAATCAGTAGTATTACACCATGTATCCGCTGTTATTTTTTCAATATCACCATCAAACTTAAACCACTCCCCTTTTGATGAAATGCCTATCAATATGGGAGTGTATTCTTCCTTATTTATGTGACAAATTACCGCATAGGCGGATTCAAGCGACACGCTGTATTCTGATGAACAACCACCAAAAATAACTGCAATATTTTGCTGTAATTGCGGACAACGCTTTAAAAGTTTTTTATCTACGCTTTCTTTGAAGCCTTTTGAAGTCGCAATATCTTCCGCTGCCTTTTGTAACGCAGTTTCCGTTTCTTTTCTAAAATTATTTTCTAAGTTCATTGAACGGCCCTCTTTCAGTTTGTTTTATTGAGATATTCTTCAAGACAAATGCCTTGATTGTATATATCTACAGCAGCTTCCATTCCGACATAACGATAATGCCAAGGCTCATTGATTACTCCCGTTATATCTGTTTTGCCGGCCGGATAACGAAGGATAAATCCAAATTTATAGCTATTTTGACTGAGCCATTCGTATACTTCTTCTCCGGTGGAATAAATACCATCTGCATTGATGTCAACTCCAAGCCCTAATTGATGTTCACTTGTTCCGGGAATGGCTACCCACTCTTCGGCTTTGGTCGTTGCTTCTTCGAATGAATAGCCTTCGGCTTGATATTCAGCAACTTTTTCGTCCATTAAATTCTGCTGTTTTTGTGTGGTTCTGTATCCAGACGCTACAATAGGATATATGTTATCACTTCTTGCGGCATCAAACATTTCCTGCAATGCCGGATATATCCGTTTATCTATGCATTGTCCGTCTGCTAATTCTGTTAGTTCTACCTCATAACCATCCGGAATGCGATTCCATTTATTTACTAAAATCAAACACCATGCGGTTTCCTCAGCATCGGTTTTATCAGCATCGGTTTCCTCATTATCTATTGGATTGGCATAAAAATCCGTATCATTCGTCTCAATAGCAGAATTCGGGGTTTTAGGCTGTTTATCTCCGCCAACCGGTTCATTATTTGATAACAGACCAAAACCCAACCTTGTTGCAGCAAGACAGTAACACGCCAGTAAAGCTAATAAAAATAAACGTTTGCGTCTGAGCCGGGCCTTGCGTCTTAATTTCTTGCGCGGTTTATGTTTATGTCTATTAATATCATCATTGCTTGAATATTCTTTCATTCATAGTAACCCTTCTTTCCCATTTGGACGAATGCGGATATAAAAAGCTCCTGTCCAGTAATTATCTTACCGAACAGAAGCTGCATTGATTTTAATATTCAGTTATTTAATTCCTAAGAAAATCCTAATATCCGATTGATATTTTCCTAAACCGGCTGCGGCAAGATAACAGTAAATATAATCGTATTATTTTCGCTTTGTGCTTCAATGCTCCCGCCATGTAAAGATACAATCTCCTTTGCTATCGCTAAACCAAGGCCGGTTCCTCCTGTATTTGAAGTTCGGGCTTCGTCCATCCGGTAAAACTTCTCAAAAATTGCAGATAGCTCTTCCCGCGGAATAGTTTGTCCCTGGTTCTGAAATGAGATTACTACTTTGTCATTCTGCTCCTCGGCAGAGATGATAATCTCGGTATTCGGATAGCTGTAAGCCACCGCATTTTTCAATATATTATTGAAGACCCTTGCCAATATTCCAGCATCGGCATAAGCGGTAAGATTTTCGTCAGCTTTCAGTATTGTGGTATTTCCATTTAAAGAAAGAACAGGCGTAAACTCATCTGCTAATTGTACGAGCATATAATAAAGGTCTACCTTTTCTTTTTCTATTTTGATCTGCTGCAGATTATAGCGCGTGATTTCAAAAAACTCATTTATCATCTTTTCTAAGCGATACGCTTTGTCGAGGGTTATATGCACATATTTAGTTTTCTGTTCCACTGGCATATCGGGCGCTTCTTCCAATAAGCTTAAATACCCGATTACAGATGTAAGCGGTGTCTTTATATCATGCGCAAGATACATGACTAAATCATTTTTTCTCTGTTCTGCCAACCGCACTTCCAGTTTACGTTTTTCAAGCGTTTGTTTTACTGTATTCAACTTTTTCTCTATGGCTGACATTTCGGGTAATAGTTGGATTTCTGATTCATCCTCATTTAGCAAAGCATCAATGCCTTGATTTATCATATTAAAATAATGAGTAAACCAATTAAGGAAAAAGCGGAGCAATATAAAAAAAATAATAGCGATAGCCGCCATCCAAATTATATTTCTATTATTACGGAATATCTGCTGATATAGGCCAAGAGCACCATAATAATCTATTCTGAAACTCCGCCTGAATATAGAAACAATCCAATCACCGCCGTTATTCCGCCATAAAAATGTATATAAAACAGAAATAACTATGAAGGCAATAATTACCATACCAAGAAGGCGAAAAAACATCTTTGATTTTAGATGTGCATAATCAGCTTTATTAACTTTTCTATATTTGTGTTTCAATTTTATACCCCACTCCCCATATCGTTTTGATGTACTTCGGATTGTCCACAGTATCATCCATTTTTTCACGCAAATGACGAATATGAACGGTTATCGTGTTGTTGCTCTTGTTGTAATATTCGTCTTTCCAAATCCTATGAAACAATTCTTCTGCACTTACAACATTGCCTTTATTCTCTAAAAGAATGCGGAGTATTGAAAATTCAGTAGGGGTGAGTGCAAGTGGCTTTTCGTTTAAAAGGCACTCATGTGTTTTAATATCCATTACCAAACCCGAATGGATGATAACAGTATCCTCCGTATCCTCGGAACGTGACAAATTGTATTTTTTATACCGCCGCAGCTGCGCCTTTACCCTTGCTACCATTTCAAGAGGTCGAAAAGGTTTTGTAATATAATCATCTGCACCCAATGTTAAGCCTGTAATTTTATCGATTTCTTCATCTTTTGCTGTCAGCATAATAATCGGGTAATTATATTGCTCTCGGATTTTTTGACATAATTTAAATCCATTCATATCCGAAAGCATAACGTCCAATATTGCAAGGTCAAGTTCGTTCACCTCAATATAGGCAAGAGCATCCCTTGCTGAATAAAATTTAAAAACAGTGTAGCCTTCATTTTTCAGATATAATTCAATTAAGTCTCCAATTTCATGTTCATCGTCTACAACAAGTATTTTTTCCAATATAACTATAATGCTCCTTTCCTTTGCATTGTAAATAACTCTTATTTTATCAAATAGTTATAAATGATTTGTGATTTTTCGAATAAGATATTATTAAGATTTTACTAATTCTATAACTTTTACGTTTATCTTTGGTTTTTTCTGCGTCTCCCGGGAGCAGCCACATACAACTGAAAGGTTAAAACGTCAGGTATTCTGTTTTCCTCGCAAAGCTTTTGTACTCTCCGTTCTGAAATGCCTCATTTTTTAGCAGCTTCCGGCGCAGATATATAATCTATGATCATCCGCCCTTCCCGTTTCATGCAGTATTATATGCGTGCAGCCGAACAATAACAATATATAAGCGGAAAAAATATGAACACATATTGTATGATAGCAAAGGAAGAGAGAGCCCCTCTGCTCTACGTATTATGATAAAATCCCGAATCCGGCAGATAACGTCTCATCCGGTATTTTAACGGGGTACAGCCATAGGTCTTCTGGAACTTCTTAATAAAATTAGAGGGATAGCCATATCCCGCATCCTTGGCAATTTCAGCTATGCTCTTCTCCGTCGTTACAAGCAGGTTTGCGGCATGGGACATTCTTAGAGAAGCAGTATATTCTCCGATCGTCATATGGTAATATTCGAAAAATCCTGATTTCAGCTTCTGGGAATTGATAAGCAGCGTCCGGCTGAGTGCCTCGATCGTTGGAGGATGGGCGAACTCCTCCGTTAGTATATCATGAGCGCGCTGAATGCTCTGAAAATCCTTCTGATAGGAAAATGAGGTCTGCGCCTGATACCTTTCGCTCTCTAAAAGAATTCCCATGCACTCTAAGATTGCAGCCTCTAATAAAAGACCGTTCAGGCAATCTTTTTCATCCCGTATTAACAAGCGCTGTAAAATGACCATGATTTCCGCAGGGAGATAACGCTTGGTATGATTTTCCGAAAATTGCTCCAAGGGGTTAAAGTCAGGAAAACGGACGGCTATTTCCCGGAGGAATGCCGGATAAATTGTAAATTCTGCTCCATAAAAATGGTCACCGGGCTTCCACGCCTGTCTTCCTTTCAAATTTCTCTCCAGTACGAGAAAAGCAGAAGACTCAAAGGATGAAACAGGCTGACGTTCCAATTGAAATCTCGTCTTACCCTCATAAACGATTCCGAAGCGCAAAAAAGGCTCCGGCGTGTTGAACTGAACCACAAACGAACGGGGAATTGTATAATCGGCAATTCCAAAATCATAAAATCCCGGTTTTGTATAAAGATGAAAAAAACCATTCTTCGGATTCTCATATAAAGTATAATTTTCTTTTTCTATCGCCTGAAAGTCCAGCTCGCGCAGCATAATCCGGCGAAATTCATTAGGATTTTCCGAATGATACATAGAGGTCTCCTCTCTCCGTAATTCTTGTATTGTTCATAACTTTTATTATATCGAACCACAAAAATAATTCAATCAGATAATAAAATAATGAGAAAGGATAAAATAGTTGCATGTAACTAACCTCTTTGCTATAATGCAAAAGTCGTTAGTCGAAACTAACTTTTTCGAAAAAGATGTTCTTCTATATTCTGCGAGCTTCTGTCTGCGCCGTAAGCTCGCAACACAAGAAAAATTTGCGCAGGTACGAGGAGAAATGAAAAAATGAAGAGAAAATTTATAATATTGATGACAGCCGCCGTGATGAGTTTGGGTGTCTTGGCGGGCTGCGGCAGTTCAGCAGCAGAAACACAAAGTAATGGAAATACAGCAGAAAGTACAAATCTAAGCAATGATCCAAATGAGAAACAAAACGAAAGTCCAAGCACCGATGAGACAGACACTGCCGGAGCAGATGACTCTTCCGGCGAAACAGATACGATTACCGTTACTGATGCCAGAGGCGAGGTTGCAATCCCTGCAAATCCTGAACGCATCGTTGACTTAAGCGGAAACAGCGACATTTTAAGTGTTTACGGATACACTGTCATCGGAACTGCTAACTCCGACGCTTATGATTATACCAAATTTCCTTCCTATCTCGAAGATGTCTTAAAGGGTGCCAAGATTCTTGGCTACAGCATGCAGGATACTATGGATATCGAGGGCATCTTGGAATTAGAACCGGATCTGATCATCATTTCCAGCGTTCAAGAGAAAATGTATGAACAGCTTCAGGAAATCGCTCCTACCGTCATGATTGAGCTGGCACAGATCAACTGGCAGGATGACATCAATGCCTTTGCAGAAATTATGGGAAAGGAAGATGTAGCTGCACAGTGGTTGGCGGATTATGATAAGAAGGCAAGCGACAAGGGTGCGGAAGTCAAAGCTGCTTACGGTGAAGAAACAACCTATCTGGCGTTTCTTGCCAGCGGCGGTCAGCTCTATGTCTTCGATGCCGCAGGAATCGGAAGCGTAATGTACGAGGATATGGGACTTGCCAAGCCTGCCAATATGCCCGCACAGGATAACATCAGTCTGCCCGTAATAAACTATGAAGGACTTGCGGAACTGGATCCCGATTACATATTTGTGGTGGCTACCGAAGCGGATATGGAGAGCTTAAAGCAAAGCAGCATCTATAACAGTATGCGCGCTGTAGAAGACGGAAATGTGGTGGAGCTTCCTTCCAGTCCTTACTTCAATATGGGTTACAGCTGTATTGGAAGGGAAGTATTCTTAGAGGAATTTACCGGTTTAATGGAGCAGTAAATAATATGAAAAGAAACACGATCATTTTAACAGCAGCCGGTGTGCTGCTGTTATTTGCGGGCATGATTTTGTCCGTTCATATCGGCGCGAAAAATATCCCCGTTTCAGAAATTTACCGGGCCTTTTTTCATTATGACGATTCTCTGAACGCCAAGCTCGTACGCGAGGTGCGCCTGCCCCGAATGCTCCTGGCAGTACTGGTGGGCGGGATGCTCTCTTTGGCGGGGACTATGATGCAGGGCATTATGCGCAATCCTATCGCGGAACCCTCCGTCATGGGCGTAACTCAAGGGGCTACGCTTGCAGTGTCTATTGCCGCGGTGTCCTCCTTTGCGGGCGGCGTATACGGCAATTTCTTCATGGGTCTGCTGGGTGCTGCAGGGAGCGGCATCCTGATACTCGTATTTACCATGGGAAAAGCCTCTAATCAGAGCATTTCCAGAATCCTGCTGGCCGGAACGGCCCTAAGTACCTTCTTTCTTTCCCTGGCCTCCGTAGTGGCCTTATTGGGAAACCGCTCGCAGGAGCTGGCCTTCTGGGTAGCGGGCGGCTTGCGTCAGGCTGGCTGGGTTCAAGTAGCTGTCGTCGCTGCAGCAGGCGGCTTTTTTTCCATGTTCGCATTTATTTCTGCCGGAAAAATCAACATCATCAGCCTCGGTGACGATGCGGCAGCCGGACTGGGTATTTCACCGGAAAGGGTAAAGCTTCTCATTATACTGTATCTCGTTCCGATTTGCGGGGTTTGCGTGGCGGCTGCGGGCAACATTGGATATTTGGGTTTGTTCGTACCCCATATTATCCGCAAGCTGACAGGAAACGACTACCGCAGGCTGATGCCCCTTTCCTTTTTATATGGAAGCACTATCCTCGTCCTGGCGGATATTGCCGCCCGGACTATCTCAGCTCCTTATGAGCTTCCTGTGGGGCTTTTTACCGCTTGCATGGGTGTGCCCGTATTTTTAATGCTGGTAAGAAAGGAAAAGCGATAGATGAAAGAGAAAAAATACGG
Source organism: Bacillota bacterium (assembly GCA_023412855.1). Lineage (GTDB taxonomy): Bacteria > Bacillota > Clostridia > Lachnospirales > Lachnospiraceae > Kineothrix. Next base: position 24,588 of record JAEZRJ010000006.1, read on the forward strand.
TTTTAAAATAGCAGCCTGCCTGCTTCTCCTTTTAGCAGTCGTCATCATAGCTCTTATGGTGGGAAGCTATCATATGTCCCCGCTTCAAGTAATACAAACTCTATTAGGAAACGGGAGCAAGCTGCAGAACTTCACCATTTTTCAGATACGTCTTCCAAGAATCGTTCTGGCTGTCATCGTGGCATCAGCGCTAGGCGTTTCAGGCGGAATCCTTCAGGGTATTACGAGGAATCCTCTGGCAGAGCCGGGAATGATTGGAATCAATGCGGGAGCCGCATTATTCGTGGTGCTGTGGATTTCCGCGGGAATCACCGACTATTACTCCACCCTGCCGGTTCTTACTGTGCTGGGGATGCCTCTGCTGGCGATGGCAGGTTCCTTACTTTCCGTAGGCCTTATTTATCTGCTTTCCTCCAAGGGCGGGATTCGCCCGGTGCGTTTTATCCTTACGGGAATCGGAGTAAACGGAGGTATCTTCGCGGTGATTTCCTTTTATCAGCTAAATATGTCCAAGGGCGATTACAATCAGGTGCTGACTTGGACAAGCGGGAGCCTCTGGGGCAGCAATTGGCGCTATATTCTTCTTACCGCGCCGTTAGTCATTCTCCTGATCGGGACAGTGCTATTTCGCAGCAGGAATCTGGACGTGCTGGCTCTTGGGGATGAATTGGCGGCAGGGGTCGGCTTATCCGTGCAAAAGGAACGTATGATCCTCTTGCTTCTCGCCACTTTTTTGGCAGCGCTTGCCACCTCTGTTGCAGGAAGCATAGCATTTCTGGGGCTTTTAGGTCCGCAAATTGCAGGGAGGCTCACCGGACCGGTACATGGCATAATGCTTCCTATGGCGGCCTTAATCAGCAGCATCCTTTTAGTGGGTGCCGATGTTATAGCAAAGAATTTGTTTTCTCCACTGGAGATTCCGGTCGGAATCGTCGTATCCATCGTGGGAGTTCCGTATTTTATTTATTTGATGATAAAGGAAAGATAGGAGGTCATGGGAATGGGAATTGAAATTAAGAATCTACAGGCGGCATATGAGGACAGAATCATCATTCCGGATGCCAGCCTCGTCATACCAAAAGGAAAAGTAACGATGCTGATCGGCCCCAACGGCTGCGGCAAGTCTACACTGCTAAAGACAATCGCAAGAACGATTCCGGCAAAAAAAGGCTGCATCTATCTCCACGGAGAGGACATCCGACGGATGACTCCTAAAAGCCTCGCAAGGAAAATGGCCGTACTGCCCCAAAGCCCGTTGGTCCCCGAAGGAATACAAGTAAAGGAGCTGGTGGCCTATGGGCGTTTTCCCTACCAAAAGCCATTGTCCGGCCTGAAAAAGGAGGATCACGAAATCATCCGCTGGGCCATGGAAAAAACGGGGGTGCTGGAGCTTGAGGAGCGAAGGGTCGAAGAATTGTCAGGCGGTCAGAGGCAGCGCGTTTGGATTTCCCTGGCGCTGGCTCAGAAAACCGGAGTTCTGCTTCTGGACGAGCCTACCACCTATCTGGATATGGCCCACCAATTAGAGATTCTGGAGCTGCTGCGTAAATTGAACCACGAAGAGAAGACCACCATCGTCATGGTCATTCACGAGTTGAATCACGCTTCCAAGTTCGCCGACCATATCATCGGCATGAAGCAAGGGCAGATTCTGTTCGAGGGCACTCCCAAGGACGTGATTCAGGTGGAGAATCTGAGAAAGCTCTACGAAATTGAGGCGGTGCTTGTGGAAAATAAGGATAAGGGTTATCCGATTTGTACGGATTACTCCTTAATGTATGAATAAAAAATACTTATTGACACCCTCTCTCCTTTTTGCTATCTTATAGCCATAAAAGTAAATAAATTAAGTTTTTTAGGGTTCCGCAATAGAGATATTGGTCTGGTCCGAGAGAAAACGCATAGTTTACGGACTATGTACACGGTGGGATAAAAGCCTAGGAGATATTTTTTAATAACTCCCGGGCTTATTTTATTGCCCAGTTTTTCCATAGTAAAGGAGGATATATATGTGGGGATTATTACTTTCTACTATCGTTACGAGCGCGGCGGACAGCGTCAATCCGATTGCCATTACACAGCAATTCGTTTTGCAGGGAATGGTCAAAAAGCCGAAACATATCTGGTATTTCATCATTCCTACCGGGCTCACAAATTTCATAGGGGGATTCCTTGCCTACTTTGGGCTGGTTGCATTTATCGGCGATTTATTAGGGACTCTCATTCAAAAGTATGGACGAGTCATATTCACCGTAGAACTGATCCTTGGCATCGCGTTCTTGATTGCTGTATGCTATTTGATTTTGGGTTCACAATTAAAGGCCATGAAGGAAGAATTCTTTTGCACCGCAAAAAGTGAAGCTAACGCCGAAGAGCAGGCGGCTGAAAAAATAAAATCAGTATCTCCGGCGGCTCTGATCGCCCTGGGCACGGGAGCAACGATATCAGAGCTTACTACCGCATTGCCTTACTTCGCATTCCTGGCGATTCTCCTCAATTATCAACTGACGATTCTTCAAGTGACATTCATACTTGCGGTATATAACACGATTTACACGGCTCCCCTAATGATTTTATACTTTATATACAAGAAATCGAGAAGTAAATTCGACCGCTTCTATGGGATCATCAAGACACAGATGACAAAGTGGGCGGATATTCTCGCTCCTGTTATTGCCGGCCTTATAGGTGTATTCCTTGTATTTCACTCTATTTCTCTATTGCTGAAATAGAAAAAATAAGATATTCGCAATAAATCAAAAGTGTTGTACAATGATATTAATTCTTAATTTAAAGGTAAAAAAGCCTGCAAATAAAAAGTCAAGGCTAGATTGAAGAACATTGAAAATTTTATACAGGTTGAAAAT
>JAEZRJ010000052.1 GCA_023412855.1 Bacillota bacterium
TGAATTCGCCGGTCTGTTTGTCTAACATAACCCAGTTGTCCTGCATTCCGCTTGCGAAACCGTCTGTACGTCCAACCTGAGCGGAAGCACCGATTGTTCCCTGAAGAGTAACGATGTTGATTTCCTCGTCTCCTCTTCCCTGACCTTCTAAGTATGTTTTTAACCAAGCTGCTGCATCGGAGCCTTCTTTTATGAAGTTACCGCCTACCCAGCACTCATATAAGGAATCATCGGAAACGTCCATCATTCTGTCGGAAAGGATTACCGGAATGCCTGCTTCTTTAGCTTCTTCCAAAACGGTTTCCCATCCGGTTTCAACTACGGGAGCTACTACGATATAATCAACTTCCTGCTGAATAAAGGAACGGATTGCCTTAATCTGGTTCTCTTGTTTCTGCTGTGCATCGTCGAAAATCAACTGATATCCGTTTTCTTCCGTGAAGGTCGTCTTAAAGGATTCCGTGTTAGCTGTTCTCCAGTCGGATTCTGCACCAACCTGTGCGTAACCTACAACGATCAAATCGTCGGAAGCTTCCTCTGCTGCCGGTTCTTCTGCTACTTCTTCTGCAGGAGCCTCTTCTTTAGCAGGTGCTGCTTCTTCGGCTGCAGGTGCTGCTGCCGGTTCGGAAGTAGCGCTGCCGCAGCCTACCATAGTTGCTACCATTGCCGTTGCAAGAATAACGCTTAAAAGTTTCTTTTTCATTAAATACCCTCCTTATAGTGTTTTGGTACATCCGGCATGAGTGTTCTTTACTCATTTGAGTGTTTTCTACTCCTTTGAGTGTTTTCTACTCATTGTTACCGATGTGCCTCTCGTTTATATGTATTATTCTATCAATTTCTGTTTTTAATGAAAGGGAATATTTTATTTGGAAAGTGGTATTTTTTACTAATCTGTGAACAAAAAATGAACTTTTTTAATTATTTTATGAAAAAAGTTCATTTTTTTACGTTCTTTATTTTTTTTGTTCTCAATGAGTAAATGACACCCCTAATGAGCAAATGACACTTTTAATCAGTAAACGACACTCTTAATGAGCATAAGGCACTTATAGCAAGATCCTCTCATATGGGTATTGTAACGCTTACTGCAGTCCCCTCTCCATACACACTGCGGAAGGTAAGGCCGTACTCCTTGCCATAGTTCAGACGGATTCTCTCATTTACATTAGCCAGCCCGAAGCCCGCGGTATCCTCGCTGTCACTTTGCTCCTTCTCTATGGTCTCATAAAGCATATGGAGCTGCTCAGGCATCATTCCTATGCCGTCATCCTTCACGGTAAACATCAGAAGATTATTCTTAATTTTTCCCTGAACCTCGATCTTTCCCTTACCTCTCTTATTCTTAATTCCATGATAAAGAGCATTCTCCACCAAGGGCTGCAAGGTAAGCTTCAAAATCGGATATTCACTCATGCTGTCGGGAATATTGATTTCATAATCCATAATATCCCGATACCTGAACTTTTGTATTTCCAGATAGCTGTTTATATGGGATACCTCTTCACGAACCGTTATATAATCCCGGCCTTTGCTGAGCGTCGTCCTAAAAAAGCCTGACAAGGAAGAAACGAGGGAAACCACTTCCTCCTTCTTTCCCGCTTCTGCCATCCATATAATAGTATCCAAGGTGTTGTATAAAAAATGGGGATTGATCTGCGCCTGCAAAAGCTTCAGCTCCGCATCCCGAAGGTTCAGCTGCTCCTGCTTGATCCGTTCCACAAGCTCCCCCATATCCGCAATCATCTTATTGAAGCTTTCCGCCAGAATTGCCGTCTCATCCGAAGAATTCACCTCTACCCTCACATCGAAGTTGCCCAGGGCGACCTCCTCGGTGGTTTTGCACATACCCACAATCGGCTTTACCACGCTTCTGGAAATAGCAAAGCCGGCCATTACCGCGCCTGCGATGACTACTATCAGACAGATAACGCTGATTTCTACCGCATCCTGTTCCTTCTGCTCCAGTTCATATCTTACGGATTCCAGATGGTCTGTTTCGTAATGGATGTATTCCTGAATCCCCTCCTGCAGAACCTCTGTCAATATTCTGATATTGTTATCGAGGCGCACCAGATTCTCTTCATAATGTCCGCTTTCGCCCGCATCCGCTGAGATTTCCTGCATGCGCTTCTCCAAAGTGTCGAAGGTCTTAAGAAGCCTCTTTACCCTCCTCTCATTACCCGGTGCCAATGTGGACTTCTGCAGTTTGGTAAAGTCCTTTCTCGCCTCATCCAGTACCTCATAGGGATTACGTATGTCCTTTTTCTCCTGAATATTTTCAGGGACTGCCGAACCTATGGCAATCTGATACATTCCGGCATCAATTTCCTTTTTAAAGTCGATGTTGTAGCTGTTTGCCAAAGACACGTTTCTTACGATTTGATTATAAGAGTTACAGTAGTTTATCATAGATGCCAGCAAATAAATCACAAGAATGATAAAGGGAACCATAATGACTGCAATCATCACGTTCAGTTTTCTGTTAAGCTTCCCATTTAACTGAAATGCCTTCATTAACCTCAATAACTTCTTCATGCGTCCTCCATGCCTGTATTATCGGCATTGCCTGCCTTACCTCTCATACGGTATTCCTTCGGCGTACAATTCTGTGTTTTCTTAAAAAGATAACTGAAATAATGAGGATCCTTATACCCTACCGCATAGCCGATTTCCGAGCTTTTCAAGCTGGAGCACATAAGAAGCTGCTTCGCTTTGTCCATGCGAAGCGCCGTCAGATATTCGATGAAGGTCTGTCCCTCTTCTCCGCTGAATATGCTGCTGAAATGGCTGGCGCTGATGTTCACATGGGTAGCCACACTGTTAAGGGAGATATCCTCAGAATCAAAATTATGCTCGATATACGCCTTGGCATCGTCGATGAGACTGCCATATTTCTTCACGGATATCCGATCTCTCAGGTTCATGGCCGCCCTTATCATATTCTTTAAGTATTCCTTCGTCTTCTCTACAGAAGGGAACACCTCCGAAATTGCCTTGAAATCTCCGAATACAGCTATAATATTATCGGCGTCATACCCCAGTTCCTCCACGAAAGCCACCGTTCCGAAGTACATGTCAGTGGTTATATATTGGCGAAACAGTATGGATTCCACGTTGCCGCTTCCCAAACTGGAAAAATAGTCCTCGATGAAGTGAGAAACTTCTTCCAAAAGTCCTTTGGTAAGAAAGTTCTTTATGATTTTCCGATCGATCTTACCGAAGTCCAGCTCCTTCAAATCGATGTCCGCATCATCGCTTCCTCCGATTCCCACGTGCATTTCGTCCATATGTTCCGCATATACGATACGGTTGGAGGAAATCAGATAGCGGTAAGAAAAGGCTTTGCTTGCGCTTTCATAGGATTCATGCACCTCTCTGAGTCTGTTGACCACATTACCCACCCCGATGAAATACTGAAGCTCTCCGGACTTCGAGGCGATGCCTGTCAGCTCTTTTATAAAATCATCCCTTTTCTGCTCCATCCTCTTTTGGTTCTCATCCAGAAGCAGGAACTCCACGCCGTCTATCCCTCTGTTGAACATGTAAATGTTCTCCGTCTGCTCCGCCAGCTCCATAACGGTGTCCCAAGCTGCCGGAAGCTCCTTGGAGCACGTACCGTCAATATCTTCCGATTGACGCATCATGAAAAGCACCACGTCATAAACTCCTGCTGCCAAGTGTATATTCAGCTTTTTACCCTTTTCCAGAAGCTCCGTCATCGGAATTCTTCCAGACAGAATTTCATGCAGGAATTTCTCCTTTTCATGCAGCTCCATTTCCTTCATTTCCTTTTTGAACTGCTCCAAATACTTTTTCTTCTCGTTCTCCTTCTCGATGCGGCCGCCGATTTCTTTCACCGCTTCTAAAAGCTTCGCCGAGGAAACCGGTTTTACTAAATATTCCGTAACTCCTATTCTTATGGCCTCTTTCGCGTATTCGAATTCGTCGTAACCGCTCAAGATGATTATACTCACGTCCGGAAGGTCCTTCTTTACCAGACGGCTTAGTTCCAATCCGTCCATAAAGGGCATCTTAATATCCGTAATGATAATATCCGGACAAAGCTTCCTGATCATCGGGTATGCCAGCTCTCCATCGCTGGCCTCCCCCACGAAATCGAAGCCTTCCTCCTCCCAGGGGATATTGTTCTTGATCCCCTCTCTCATTACGATTTCATCCTCCACAAGAAAAACCTTTAACATGCTTCAAGCTCCTATCTCTATTCAATCTTTTTTCTGTCAAATACCTTTATTTCTCTTTCCAGTATGCTGACGGCATTGACCATTCCTTCAAGGGCACGGTCAATTTCCTTCATTCCGTCCGCTACTCCCAGCGTATTATATACTACGTTATTTATTCCTTCTGCGCTTTCGTTTACCGTCAGAGTGATGCCCTCGTTGGTTTCCGCAACCCTCTCCATAGCCTGTTTGAGCACATCCGAAGCCTGTTCTATATTTTCCATAATTTCATGAAGGGTCGCCGCATCGGTGAAGTATTGCTCTCCCGTGTGCTCCAGCACCTCATAGTCCTCCATTACTTTGCCACTGACAAACTGAAGCAGTTTAGAAGCTTCCTGTGAAAGCCGCGCCACGCTCGTTACCACCTTTTCACTGATGTTCTGTATTTTGTTCGCCGTCTGCTTGGAATTATCAGCCAACATCCTTATTTCTTCCGCCACTACCGCAAAACCCTTGCCGGCTTCTCCCGCCCTCGCGGCCTCGATGGAGGCATTCAATGCCAGAAGATTGGTCTGACTGGCTACGCCCAAAATATCCCCGGTCAACTCCGCGATCTTCCCTATCTGCTTGGTATCGTCTATGGAATCGTTCACCGCACTGCCTATCTGGGCGAGAATGTTCTTCGCCTCTTCCTTGCTCTCTATCGCCTTGTCCTGAAGACCTTTGGCACGCTGCCTGATTTCTCCTGCGTAGCCGGTACCTTCCTTCGCCTGATTTGCCATTGCTTCCGCAGACAAGCGCACCTTCCTGGTCTCTTCTCCGACCATCGCTACGTTGTCCGTAACACATTTCATCCCCGCCGCCAGTTCCTCTGTCGTCGCCGAGGTGTTCTGTGCGCTGAAGTTTGTTGTATCGATATTCTCACGTACTTTCTCCTGTGCCTCTCCCATCTGTTCGCAGGAATCTATCATATTGCCAATCATGCTCTCAAGAATTCCGAGGAAACGATTAATGCCCTTAGCCAGCACGCCGATTTCATCCTTGGACTTCTCCGATACGCGCAGGCTCAAATCTCCCCGTTCGTCCTCGATGCTCTTTATGATCCGGTTCAGCTCTCCGGTCGTTCGCTTGACCGGCGTAATAATCGTCCATTTGGCGATGAGATAAGCTATAATAACAGCAAATATCACGATACTCACGGACAGAGTGCTGACGAGAGGTACTTGCTCCGTATAGGCGTACACGCTCTGCTTTCCTGCCTCCATTTTCTCTAAGGAGAGGCTTTGGAGCTGACCCAGGCAAGTCTCCATCTGACTTTCATAATTGGTAATATTACTGAACATCAAGGTTTGAGCTTTGGATTTATCTCCGCTCTTGCTGACCTCCAGAATATTGTCGAGATCCGTCAGATAGATCGTATAGGTTGCCATAAGCTCATCGTAAATTTCCTGCTTTTCTCCGTTCAGCCTCGTCGCATAAGACGCCAAAAGAGCATCCACATTCTTGCGCTTCACCTTGATCTCATTTTCCGCAAGGGCCGTCTTCGTTTCCTTGGCGGTCATAACATGCTTCAGCACGGACTTGTGTATGATTTCGAAATCCGCCGCAATTTCAGAGACTTCCCTGTAGTCCTGCAATTCTCCCGAGAGGATACGCTCTGATACCACCCGTATTCCATTTATATTATTAACCAGTATTCCCATTCCTGCAAGTCCAATTGCCGCCACTATCATAATAACTGCCATAAATTTTGTACTTATCTTTTTCATAAAATAACCCTTCCCTTCTGCATAAGATGCAAATTTTCGTTTTTTGCCGAATAAATACCCACAATAAAATTATATCAAATGTTTGTCGAAATGCAGGGTACTTTTTTAGGTAAAAGGTTGATTTTTTTGAGAAAAACGGCAGGTAACAAACCGTCACCTGCCCCAAGGATTTTTACACTATTCTTAAAATTTCAAATCAATCTCTTTACCGAATCCCGACACACAATTTCCGCATCAAATTCGTATGTACCGTTGTAGGAGGGATTCTCTATCATCCGCAGCAGATTATTGGCCGCTTTTTCTCCTAACTTATCCATGGGATGAGGAACCGAAGTAAGAGCCACGTCTCCCAAAACGGCCAGCTCCGAATCGTCGATACTCACTACGGAAATATCTCCCGGAACCTTCTTACCTGCATCTGCCAGCATCCCCAGCAGCTCGAAGGCTACCTGATCATTATAACAGACAACCGCACTGCAATCGCCCAGGCGCTCCAGAATGGTTCCTTTCTTCTTCTCCAGATGCTTGATATCCTCCGTATCTATCCAGACGACACGAGCATCTTCCACTGCCATACCCGCACTTTGCGTAGCCTCCAGATAGCCGGCATAACGCATGTGTCCCTGCCCGTCATCCAGCTTGAAGATGCCTCCGATCTTCCGGTGCCCCATTTCAAGCAGATACTCCGTGACCTTCCGTCCTGCCATTTTATCATTGAGCGAAACGTGAGGAATGGAGAGCAATGGATAATAGCTGTTTATGAAAATTATGGGAATACCCCGTTTCTGCAGCTCCTCATATAGGTATAAGCTGGAATTAGGAATGCCGCTTTTGGTAGTCTCCATAATGACACCGGCTACTTCGTCCCGGCTTAGGATATCCTCCAAAATGGTCTTCTCTCTGCTGTTCTGGTTGTTGGTAAAGGCTATCTGGACAGAATAACCGTTTTCAAACAGCACGTTCTCTATTCCTTGTATCGTCTTGGGAAAAATATATCCGTCCACATAGGTCGTTACCACGGAGATTCGCGTCCGGTTTTCCAGATTTGCCTGCCTTTTATCGTTAATATACGTTCCGCTGCCTTGTATTCTGATGAGAACGCCCTCACCCTCCAAGACACCGATTGCATGGCGTACTGTCTGCCTGCTGACATGGAACATATCCTTCAGTTCGTTCTCCGAGTACATTTTCTGCCCCGGAAGAAAGGTTTTGGCCGCAATCTGTTCTTTTATCCAGTTTACAAGCTCCATATACTTTGATTGACTTTTTCCCACGGTCTTTCCGAACGGCGCGCTACGCCATCCGCCTCCTTATATTAGTCTTATTTATCATCCCTTTTTCTCTTGGGAACAAATGTGTGCTTCGCACACTATCGCGACCAAATACTTTGCCAGCACAGCTTTTGTTTCGCGCCCGTAGCTGCGCATCTATCTTTCTTTAATAGGAGCACTTTCCTATTAATGAACAAAAGTGTGCTTCGCACACTCCGGCGACCAAATACTTTGCCAGCACAGCTTTTATTTCGCGCGCGTAGCTGCGCATCTATCTTTCTTTAATAGGAGCACTTTCCTATTAATGAACAAAAGTGTGCTTCGCACACTCCGGCGACCAAATACTTTGCCAGCACAGCTTTTGTTTCGCGCGCGTAGCTGCGCATCTATCTTTCTTTAATAGGAGCACTTTCCTATTAAAGAAAATATCTACGGCAACAGCTCCAAGAAGCACCGCTGATGCAGCCGGAGGTTTTTTTAATTTGTATATATACAACTATTTGCCTGCATCTTCAGCGTCGTCATTATCTGTAACGCCATCACTATCTATAACGTCGTCATTTAAATTATCCACATCCATAGCTCCGCCCACGTACCTTCCGGCAGACAAGGCGCGGAGTGAATGTACAATTAAAAATACAGCAATAATGCTGAATGCAATCATTGCTATAATGAAAAAGACCAGTTCTGTTCCCGCATACTTTTCACTCACATCCTTAAGAGAATATACGATATAAACCAAATAGGCGGCAACAAATAAACGAATCATTAAAGAAAGTCTTGTAGGCAAATAGTTCGCTTTCTTTTTCTCCTCGTGCCCTTCTTTATTTTCTCTTATTTCTCTGTTTTCATTTCCGTCGTTCATCCGCCTTATTCCTCCGTCTCTGCCATAAGCTCTGGTTTATATTCCCATACATCTTTTTTCTTTTATTATTTGTACAATTCCATTATTTTATATGGATTTATTTTTAATTTCATTGTCATATTTTATGTATATCATAAGATACATTATACTTGTTGTCAATTATTTTTGAAATCAGAGGATTAAATATATGTACCTATTGAATAAGTTGTATTTCTAAAGTTGTACCCTTCCTTGTTTACGAATAACACTCACATGTAACATAAATACATCTTTCCTTCTGCTACGTCATATATTCTAAAAAACGGCATCAGGTATTTTCTTTGAAAAAGTTCATGAACCTTCATCTTTCCAATAAACGTAAGGCGGCAATTTTTTCCTCCTTGGCATTGCTGCTTCTCGCAGGCTCCTTTTCCGTCTTTTCCACGAAGGATTCCCGGTCCTTTCAACATTTTGCCAAGGACTTCTTTGTCTCAGAGCTGACGGCAAATACCTTGAATATGCACTATACAGTAGCAACCCCTTCCTCCTATGGCATAGACTCCTACGAGTCGGTTCTTCCCTTTTATTCCAAGGAGGATAAAGAGGAATCCCTTCAGGAAATTGTTACGTCCCTGCGGCAGCTGTATTCTCTGGACGTTTCCAAATTAAATGAACAGGATGCTTACACCTACCAGTTGCTTGTGCCATATCTGGAAAATGAGAAAAAGGGGATTTCTCTCTATTATTATTCCGCTCCCTTATCTCCCTCCTCAGGGATGCAGTCACAGCTTCCTATTTTGCTTGCAGAATACTCTTTCAGAAACAAAAGGGACGTGGAGGACTATCTGGCCCTCTTGGACCAGACCGATACGTATTTCGAAGGCATCGCACAGTACCTTAAGGAGCAGTCGGCAGAAGGGTTTTTTATGCCTGATTATTCCGTCGATAAAGTCATAGAGCAATGTGACGCAATCATGGATGAATCCTCCCTTTCACAAGGTACCCATTTCTTAAATACAACCTTCGAAGAAAGGCTGGCTCCCCTGCTGTCCTCGGAGGTAATATCGGAGAAGGAGAAACAGCATTATTTATCGGAAAACAACAGACTGCTCACTACCGTCATGCTCCCTGCCTATCAGAAGCTGGGAGATGAGCTTATCCTGTTAAAGGGCAGCGGCAAGAACGAAAACGGTCTATATTATTATCCGGACGGACGCGAATATTATCAATATCTCCTACGCTCCCATACTGCTTCTTATCGCGATATCAGCAGCATCAAAGAGATGCTTTTTCAAGATTTTAACGAGAATTTCGATTCCATGTACGGCCTTTTGCAGAGCAACCCTTCCATTTTGACTTCACATGAGGCATCCGGCATCACATTTCCTTACGAAGAACCTTCCGACATGCTAAAAAATCTTCAGCAAATGATGAAGGAAGATTTTCCTGCCTTATCCGAAGCCACGCAAGGCGGAGAACTGCCCGTCTGTACAATAAAGTCCATTTCCAAGAACCTGGAAGAATATAGCAGCCCCGCCTTCTACCTTACTCCTCCCTTGGATGATATAAGAGAGAACGTTATATATATCAATCGGAAAAATAATCCCAAGGGGGTTGAGCTGTACACTACACTCGCTCACGAAGGCTATCCGGGCCATTTGTATCAGACAGTATACTCTCAATTATACTTCAACAAGACCGACGTGAACCCAATACGCTCCCTGCTATCCTACAGCGGATATGCGGAAGGATGGGCGATGTATGTGGAGCTTATGGCCTACGATTATGCAAAGGCGCTTATGAAGGACACAAATCCGGACGCGGAGGCACTTTTTGAATCCTATAAGCTGGACCGGCAGATACAGCTTTGTCTCTACTCCTTATTGGACATTGCCATTCATTACGAGGGGGCAAATTATAAGCAGGTACACAAAATATTATCCACCATCGGAATCTCAAACACCTCTACCACAAGGGCGATCTACGAGTATATAGTAGAGGAACCGGGTACCTATTTAAAATATTATTTGGGATATTTAGAGATTTTGGAATTAAAAAAAGAAGCCCAAGGGCTATGGGGAAATGACTATAGCGATTATCGCTTCCACAAATTTTATCTGGAAAATGGCCCGGCAGATTTCACCAATTTAAAATTGCAGCTGGAAAAAAGTAAGGGAACTAAAAAATCCTAAAACCATACATAGATACAAAACAATAAAAAAAGAAAAATGGCAAAAAGAAATACTCCTCCTATGAAAAGCGCCGCGAGCACGGAATTAATGATAAGCTGCCTCGTTTCCTTAGGAGTAAGGATTTCCTCGTCTGTAACTTGAGAAAGGCCGGAGTCGACAGCTTTTCCTGAATTGGCAGAAGAAGCGCCGGAAGACCTTAGGTCTTCCGGTTTCTTTACATACCATGGCATACCCTCTATATTCATGTTTGCCACGGTAATGTCTTCATATTGCTTTAGCTCGTCTTTTTTCTCGTCTCTTCTCTTCTTACTCATAATTTATAATATTCACCATTTTCATCGAATTAATCGATCAATCATATAAATGACATTTTACCATATGGCCGTTTCCCATGTCCCTGGACACCGGTTCCTGGGTCTTGCAAATTTCCATGCAGTCCTTGCATCTCGTATGGAACTTGCAGCCCGCCGGAGGATTGGCCGGCGAAGGAATACTTCCCTCTAAAATAATGCGGTTTCCCTTCGCATCTGGGTCGGGTACGGGAATAGCGCTGAAAAGCGCTTTCGTATAGGGGTGCAGAGGATTTGCAAAAATATCTTCCGTAGCTCCGGTCTCTACGATACTGCCAAGGTACATAACGCCCACAGTATCCGATATATGCTCCACCACCGATAAATCGTGGGAAATGAACAGATATGTCAGGCCGAACTCTTCCTGTAAATCCTTTAATAAGTTAATAATCTGGGCCTGAATGGATACGTCTAATGCGGATACCGGTTCATCGCATACAATGAACTCAGGATTCAGTGCCAGCGCTCTGGCGATACAGATCCTCTGCCTTTGTCCGCCCGAGAATTCATGGGGATAACGGTCCTTATGATAGGCCTGCAGGCCGCAGGAAGCCATAATCTTTGTCACATATTCATCCAGCTCGTTCTTAGGCACAAGCTTGTGCTCTCTTACCGCCTCTCCGATAATCTCGCCTACAGGAAGCCTTGGAGAAAGACTGGAGTAAGGGTCCTGAAAAATAATCTGCATCTTCGGGCGCAGGGCACGCATCTCCTTCTTGCTAAGGGCAAAGATATCCGTCCCGCCAAACCGAACTTCTCCATCCGTCTTATCGATAAGGCGAAGGAGCGTTCTTCCCGTCGTGGACTTGCCGCATCCGGACTCTCCTACTAATCCCATGGTAGTCCCCTTCTTAATGGAAAAGGACACGTCGTCCACTGCTTTTACCTGTCCTGCTGTCTTGGAAAAAACACCTCCCTTTATGGGAAAATATTTTTTCAGGTGGGAAACTTCCAGAATAATGTCATTCTTGCTATCATTCTTAACCTTATTTTCGTTGTATTTCAGAGGTTCATAAGCTGTTTCTTTTGAAGCTGTATTCATTCTTATTGTCCCTCCTTCATTTCATTCTTTTCCTTGCTGTCCGCACCTTCCGCATAGCGGTAGCAATTCACCACATGGGTCGGGCTAAGGGATGTCTGTCCGGGATACTTGCCCTTGCAGGCTTCCACGCACAACTCGCATCTATCCCTGAAGTAGCAGTAATCTGGCATATTGACCGGATTGGGCACCTTGCCGGGAATACTATAGAGACGATCCACTTCTTTCCCCACCACCGGCTTAGACGCCATAAGTCCCATGGTATAAGGGTGCTTGGGCGTTTTGAAAATCTCCTGAACGGTTCCCTGCTCCACTACGCGGCCGGCATACATGACTACGACGTAGTCCGCCATCTCCGCAATTACACCTAAGTCATGAGTAATCAGCATGATGCTGGAATTAATCTTATCCTTTAAGCCGCGCAGAAGATCGAGAATCTGCGCCTGAATCGTCACATCCAAGGCCGTAGTCGGCTCATCCGCTATAATGAGTCTGGGATTACACGCCAACCCCATGGCGATACAAATTCTCTGCCGCATACCGCCGGACAACTCGTGCGGATACATCTTATACACGCCCTCACTGTTGGCAATACCTACCAGCTCCAGCATCTCTATCGTACGATTCTTCACTTCCTCCTTACTCATCTGGGGATTATGAAGAGCGATGACTTCGTCCACCTGCAATCCAATACGAAATACCGGATTTAGGCTCGTCATCGGTTCCTGAAATATCATGGACATATAGTTGCCGCGAAGCTTCTGCATCGTCTCCATAGGTGCATTCACCACATTAATCGCCTGCTCTCCGGTATTGAAGCGAATCTCACCCTTTACAGTCTGTCCCTGGGGCCTCTGTACAAGCTGCATCAGAGAAAGGCTGGTCACAGACTTTCCGCAGCCGGATTCCCCTACAATACCTATCGTCTTGCCCTGCGGCACGTCGAAGGAAACGCCGTCAACAGATTTAACCGTTCCGATGTCGGTGAAGAAATAGGTATGGACATTGTCGAACTCCACAACATTATTGGGATTCTTCATCTTCGTCACATATTCTTCTTCAGGAATATTCTTACGTTTGCGCTTCTTTTCTATTTCATCTGTTATTCTTTTATTTTCTTTCGATATCGCTCTGGATTCTTTGGCAGAGATATAGTTTGCATCTTTTGTACTCTCTTTTTTAAAAAAGTTCATCTGCCTCACCTACCTTTTCATTTTCGGATCAAACGCGTCCCGAAGTCCATCACCAACAAAGTTAAATCCAAGCACCGTAATCAATATGAGAAATCCTGCCGGAATCCACACAAACCAGTAGTTGGTCATAACAAATACATCATTTACAGAATTAATGATATTACCCCATGACGCATAGGGAAATTTTACTCCGATTCCTAAGAAGCTCAATGTCGCTTCCATAATAATGATCTCTCCAAGACCCATCGTCGCAATAACAATGAGGTTCGGGATCACATTAGGAATCAAATGCTTGAATATTCTTCTGGATACACGGATGCCGGTGGCTTCCGTCGCCGTCATAAACTCCTGTTCCCTGAAGGAAAGTATCTGTCCTCGCACCATTCTGGCAATCGGAGGCCAGTTAATCAGGCCCAAAATCGCGCAGAGCAGATAAATACGAATCCTTGGGTCTATTTGGTAATAATCCATGATAGAACCTACAATAATATACAGGGGCATCGCCGGAATGCAAATAACAACATCCACGATACGCATGAGAATGGTGTCCATCCATTTTCCGAAATATCCTGCCACACCGCCTATAATTATACCGAGCAAAGTCTCGATCGCAATCGCCACGAAACCGATCATCAAGGAAATACGTCCACCGTACATCAGCCTTGTAAGCACGTCCATACCATGTCCGTCCGTTCCCAGCAGATGTGTCTTTCCAGGAGATGCAAAGTCATCATTCAACTGTGTCTTCTGTTCGGAGCGAATCTTAAACTCGTTTCCTTTCATTTCTATCTTATAATGGATGTTACTGCCGTCTTCTCCTGCATATTCCACGGATTCCTCATCGGCTAACACCGCCGCTTGCACAGCACTGATAAACTGTAACGAAAGAGCTTCGCTTCCTACCGGACGCACCGCATAAGAAGACATGATCGCATAGTCTTCACCGTTCAAACTTATGAATCCGGTCTTTTCTCCTACTTCCATTTCGTAAGTATTACCATCCGCCTCAAAAGATGACGACTGACGATTAAATGCTTTCTCTGCATTCAGCTTGAAGTCATAAGAGAGCTCCGCTCCCCCTGCTGCGCTGAACACTTTCTTGCTTGCGAGCGCCGTTCTATCCATAATCGAAATTGCACTCTGTTTTCCTTCCTTTACGATATAATAAAAAACGCCATCAGCTTCAAAGTTATCTGCTCCCTCGGAGACAGCCGCTTCATACCCACTTTTTACCGCATTCGTCACTGTGCCGCCTTCTTCTGCCGAAGTGAAGCTACTCTTCCCTTTTAGCGTAAGCACATTCGCCACCGGGGTAAGCTGTGTAATTTGATATAAGTTCTCGTCCTCTTTTATGAGAGAATATGTCACATCCTTAGCTTCAAAAGTGCTATTCCCGTTATTTACTGCCAAAATCATCTTCGCGCCTGCGATGGAAGGGAAATCCTTTCCTTCCTCATTCGTATAGAGAAAGTCCTTATTTTCAGACATCATGGCATAATCTTTTAAAATAACATCTTTTTTCCTGAACACTTCCGCTTCCCCGTAAGGAGTGAGCATACCGCCTACAAAAGAGAACAAAAACATCGTCACAAGTATAACGAGTCCCACCATAGCGAGCTTATTTCTAAAAAAACGTTTCGCTACCAGCATTCCCGGAGACAATACCTTTACTCTCTGCTCATCATCCAACGCAGAAGCGCTGACGTAATCACTCTGACTATGATTCAAATCTATCTGATTATCTTTATCCTGCATGTTATTATCTGTGCCCATCTCAGCCTTCCTCCTAATTTACTCTGACCCGAGGGTCAACTATCGCATACAGAATATCTGCAATCAGTGTTCCTGCCAGCGTTAATATTGCAAGGAATACCATATAGAACATGGTAAACGGTACATCTCCTTGTGTCAGACTCAAATAAGAAATATATCCGATTCCGGGAATCTGAAATAAAGTTTCCGTAATCATAGCGCCTCCGAACAAGGTAGGAATCGTGCTTCCGAGCAAGGTTACAATAGGAATAAGAATGTTGCGGAACGCGTGATAATTGATTACTTTGTTCTCAGAAAGTCCTTTTGCCCTTGCTGTACGAATATAATCGGAATTGAGTACTTCCAGCATATTAGTACGGGTGTAACGCATCAGATTACCTACGCTGACTACCGTAAGCGTAACGACAGGCAATATCAAATGTTTGCCCATATCCAGAACTTGTCCTATGGGGGGCAACTGTTCGTGCATACGGCCTACAACTCCATACAAATCAAACCATCCCAGATTGATGGAAAATACCCATTTCAATAAAGTGGCTATGAAGAAAGTAGGAAGAGATATACCGATCAGCGCAAATACGGTGACGGCATAATCCGTCCTGCTATATTGCTTCCTCGCAGACAAAATACCGAGAGGAATAGCTATTACTACCTGAAAAATAAAAGATATACCGGACATGGCAAAAGAATACCATATCACATCTTTAAATTTCTCGGTAACCGGCTTGCCCCAAACCCAGGAATCCCCGAATTCTCCCTTCACAGCGTTGGAAAGCCATTTTGCATATCCCTGCAGTATATTTCCTTCCAGCCCGTAAGCGCTTGTTAGCTGCTCCAACAGCTCATCATAAGGTTTCGCACCTGCCTTTTGCGACATCTGCCTTGCTTTTCCTTCCACATAGGAAGTAGGCAGGCAGCGTTCTATGGAATAAATGATGAAAGAAACAAAAAACAGTATAACGATACTGAGTAAAATTCTTCTGATCAAAAATTTCTTCATTCCAAACCTCCAGCTTTCTTTTTATCCATCTTTTCATTCAAATATTTATATAAAAACATTTTGGTTTCTCTTATAAAATGTTTAAATTTCAATTTCAATTCTGTTTTAATTATTTGCAGAAATAATCACGCTGCATCACTTTAATTCGATAAATTAACAAACCAAAACACCTATTCATAAACTGAGCCCGCCAATACCCAGCGGGCTCAGAATCAATACATCTTATTTTATATTACTTCATTTCTAAATTTTCAATCTCTTTCCACCATTTGTAATATGTGGTCACGCCTGGTGTAAAGGTGTCCGCCTTAATACGTTCAGGACTGTAGATAATGCAGTTCTGTCTCTGGTAAACCGGAATCTCAACCGCCCAATCCATAATGATGTTTAAGCATTCTTTATAAATGGATTTACGGTAGCTCTGATCTGCGCTCGTTCTCGCATCCATGATATAAGCATCCAAATCCGGGTCTGCAATTTGATAGTAATTGCTTGCAGTGCTCGCGCTATGGTATGTCTGATACATATCCGGGTCGGGTTCTGCCTGCCATGCCGCTACCCAAAGTTCCTGCGTACGCGCATTTGTTTTGTCCCATAAAATATTCGTATCGGTAGGATCGTTGATTTCCAATGTAAATCCGATCGTCTCGAATGCCGCTTTCGCATCCGTAAGGATTGCAAAGCTGGGGTGATCACCCTTACCGTCACCGCCGATTATAACTTCATAAGTCAGCTTCGCGCCTGCCGGAGCTGCTGTCAGCTTGCCGTCTGCTACAGTATAACCAGCCGCTTCGAAATATCCCAGCGCTGCTTCAATTGCCGCTTCATATTTCTCTTCCGCACTCATCGAATCCGTATAAATCGGATTGCCCTCTACATCCACAGAATAAGCTACCTGATATCCTTCATCGGATTTCTGGGGAGCTGCCCATGATGTATTGGAAATAGGATAGTTAATTACGCTTGCCGCATCGCCGTAGTAGGAATCGATAGATACGTCACGGTATACGGAAAGAATCGTAGAGATTGCTTTTCTTAAGTCTTTCGATTGCTCGGAGGATGCTTCTCCGCCTACATTGACTGTGTCCGCATTGATACCGATATAGCCGTATCCCAGATTATCCACACGGTCCGTCATAATAACATCTCCGTTAAGCTCTCCGTTGCCATTGATTTCGGCAATCTGCTCAAATGCCTTTTTACTTCCGTCAGGATTTGATAAATCAGCGGTGCCCTGCTGTACCGCGGGAATCAAATCAGATTCATCCGATTCCTTAAACTGTACGTTTTTAGTTTTCGGAGCACCCTTGAAGTAAGAATCATTTGCTTCATAGTAAACGACCCTGTTTTCGAATTTTACAAATTTATAAGGACCTGCGCCCATAGGCTTAGTTGCTTTATCTTTTACGATGCTCAGGTCGCCTCTGGGGAAGCCGAACTGGTTGTTGTCATAATCATACTGCGCTTTATCGCCATAGTAATGAAGCGGAGCAATACCAAGTTCAACAAACTTGTAAATCGCTGCAGCGTCAAATCCTTTTATCGTAACTGACACTTCATAATCGCCAAGTTTTTTAACGCCTTCGATATTGGGAACTGCTTCGCCTTCGCCCGCAGCCACCTTTTCTTCGATCAGCAGTTTCTCTGCCAGTGAAGTAGCATCGGCTTCAAAATAAGCTTCATCTCCCGCATAATTGCTTCCAAGAGTTTTATAATCTCCGCCGTACATCGCTATGACATCGCTTACGATAGTATCATAATCTTTTCCTGCCATATCATAGGAGTCATCCGTGCTGTAGCAGGCTACAAAGAATTCTTCAGCAGAAGCTGCACCCTGTGCTTCATAATTTTCCGTACACCAATCTTTTTCTGCTGTCAAGGTCGGTGCGATTATGTTTTCAGAAATTGCTGTCTGAAGCGCTTCCGGCATTTCCTCCATATAAGCAGCCACATCATCAGCCGTTACGCTGTCCGCTGCCGTAGAGTTTGCCTGATAATTCTTAAGGCCTACGATAGGAAGTGTGTTCAATACAGTAAATCCGTCATAAGCAGGATCTAAATATACATATAAGTTAAAAATAACATCATCTGCCGTGAGAGGCTCTCCATCGCTGAAGGTAATATCTTCGCGCAGCTTAAAGTCATAAGTTGTCGTATCATTATCGTTCTGTGTTACCGTTGTATCGGCAATTCCCGTATAAGTATAATCTGTTCCGGCGTAATTGTTGGTCTCTCCCTCGATTCCATTCATTACGACCGCACCCGAACGATCTACATCCGTCAGCATTACCTGTGTCATTGCTGCTACGTCTTTGTCATATTCCGTCTCACTAAAGAACATACTGAATTTCTCGCTGAAATCCTTGTAGCCTACAACCAGGGGCGTATCGCTTCCTGTCTGCGCAGCGCTTTCATCTGTGGCTTCCTTCTCTGCAGCGGGTGTTTCGGTTGTTGATGTATTGCCGGAACCGCATGCCGCTAAAGTACTGATTACCATTACAGACGCAAGCATAAGAGAAATGATTCTCTTTTTCATAAATTTTTCCTCCTTTTTGGTTTTATTTGTATTATTGTATGCAGCAATACAGCTGCCTTTATCTTAGCACGATTACAACTTGTATACAATTTGCAAATCATACCAAAAACACAAAGAAGTCCCGTTTATTTACGGAACCTCGCTGTTATACTCGCCTATCATAACCCCTTTTTTCAGATTTTGCAAGTACTTCTTCTGTATAAATGACAAGCAAAAAATGGCAATATTTTCGAATAAAAATACAACTTCGCGTACAACTAAAAAGTCTTCTCCTCCACGAAATCTCAGGAAAATAAAGATGGAATCCGCCATACAAAGATATAACGAAACCGACATAATTCCTATACAATTCCGATACATCCTCCCCAGTGCCCTATCGTAGACCGGCCGCTCCATTTTTTCATTCAGCTTAAGGGATGCGACCGTTCCTAATGATAAATATACGGCAGGGAGGAATAAAAATACATACGGAACCGCTATAAAAAAATTACGACTTCCTTCATTATCCAGCATTCCTGCCGTAATAATGAGCAAAAAGTAAAGAAGCACAAAAACAGAATTTTTTATAAAAATTTTCTTTTTTTCGGCTTCAGCACCAGGAAACAGATAATAATCTCCTGCATACCGATACCGTTTTTCTTCCTTGTCATTCTTCCCGGTTCCAGTCTCAAAGACATAATCTTTGTGGTATTTCTTCATACTTTATACCATTTTGCTTTCCAATTTCTCTATCACGCTGCGGATGCAACCATCCTCGAAAGGGCTTTCCAGCCCGACCTCTTTCAGCATATCCGTATAGAAATCCTTTGCGGACAACTCGCAGAGTTTCAGGTAGCTCTTCCATGCTTCTTCGTAATTCCCGTCCATTTTAGCCTTATATTGGAAGGCACAAGTCTGAGCCAAACAATAATCGATATAATAAAAAGGCGAATTGTAAATATGCTGCTGCTTCTGCCAGAAGCCCCCTTTGCTAAAGAACAGATCATCCTCATAATCCATATGAGGTCTGTACTCTTTTTCCAGCTCAAGCCACGCCGCCCGCCTCTCCTTCGGAGTCATATTGGGATTCGCATAAGCGATATGCTGGAATTCATCCACCATGCAGCCATAAGGGATGAATGCAGCCGCATCCTCCAAGTGCATGCTCTTGTAATCCTGTGCTCTGTCGCCGAAGAAAAGCTCCGTCCACTCTTCCGCAAAGAATTCCATGGACATGGAGTGGATTTCCGCCGTCTCCATAGTAATGTCCCTATGCTCCTGAATCGGATCCTTGCCTGACAGATAGCCTTGGAACGCGTGTCCGCATTCATGTGTAATTACGTCCACATCTCCGCTTGTTCCGTTGAAGTTAGCAAAAATGAACGGGGCGCCGTAAACCGGAAGGTAAGTCATATAACCGCCCGCCTTTTTCGTCTTTCTTCCAAGCACATCGAACAGTTCATTTTTCATCATAAAATCAAAGAATTCTTTCGTCTCCCGGGACATCTCAGAGTACATCTTCTGCCCGGCACTCATAATTTCCTCCGGCGTACCGGAAGGCGCAGGGTTGCCGTCCAAAAAGTAAACTGCCGTATCGATATAGGAAAGTTTATTAAGCCCAAGACGTTCCCTCCTCCTCTCGTGCATTTTCTCCGCGAAAGGAACGAAGTACTTTTTGATCTGATTTCTGTAGTTCTCCACCATGGTCTTGTCGTAGCTGTTACGTCTCATCCGATAATAGCCCAGCTCCACGTAATTCTCATAACCCATCTGCCTTGCCTGCTCAGTTCTGTTCTTCACCAGCTTATCGTATATCTCATCCAGCTCGTCTTCTACAGAGAGGAAAAAGGCGCTGTATTTCTCATAAGCTTTCTTGCGTATATTTCTGTCGCTGTTTGTAAGGTGGGGGCGCATCAGAGAAAGATTCAGCATCTCGCCCTCCCATTCTATTTCAGCCGAAGCGATCAGTTTGTTGTATCTGGTAATAAGCGCATTTTCCTCCTGCATGAGAGGGATCAGCTTCTTATCAAAAGATTTGATTTCCAGCTCAATATTCTTAAAGGCCACCTTCCCTATCTTGCCCTCTAAATAAGAACGGTACGGAGAATCGTACATCGCTTGCCTATATTCCACCATCAAATTGGCAAGCTTCGGCTCCACTTCGTCATAGTATTCCTTTTCCTTTTCATAAAATTTATTGGCAGTATCGATGTCGTAGCGGATACCGGCAATGGTCATTGTCGTTTCCACTTTATTAGAAAAGGTATAGAACTTTTGATGTACCGCAAACTGTTCCTCACCGCTTCCAGCATTTTTAAATTCCTCGATAATCTGACGAAATTCCTTCTCTACATCTTCGTATTTGGCCCTTTCATAGGGCATATCCTTAAATTTCATATCATTCTCCATTCCTTTTCAGTACCTGCTGACTTTAATTTTCCCGTTAACCTCTTTCCGTAAAACGGGGGGCTTGGTCTTCGCCAATTGGTGTTTTACTTATTTCTTGCCTGTAAAAAAGTCATTTAAATTCAGAAGCGCTTTCTCCAAAGCAATCTTCTCTTCTTCCGTAAGCCGGGAGAGTACGGCGTCTATCATTTCCTCATGGAATCGCTTATGATGCTCGTAGGCCCGTTCCCCTTTGGAAGACAAGAATACTAAAACAACACGCCTGTCTTCTTCGCTTCTTTCCCGGTTCACAAATCCCTTTTTTACCAGACTGTTCACCGCTATAGTGAGCGTGCCTGTAGTAACGCCAAGGGACTTTGCGACGGCAGTCATATTCTTAGGACTGCCTAAACCGATCGCTTCGATGACGTGCATGTCATTTGTAGTAACTCCTTTATATTCTTCTGTCTGAATCGCCCGTTCCTCTATATCATTGATATTCCGAAACAGCTTCACGAGTACATCATTCAGTGTCCGTTTGATTTCCACCGTATCACTCTCCGTAACTAATAATAAAGTAAGTATAGCACGAATTTTCTTGGATGGTCAAATCTTTCTGATGAAGCACTGAAACCAAAAAAATTAAACACAAAAACCACGATTCTTAATACCCCGGTGTTGCTTTCACAGCAATACCGGGGCATTTTATATTCATTAATTTTCTGCGTTTTCTGTACTCTCGGTGCCCTCGGCATCCGCTGTTTTTGTCAAGGCTCTCTTCATACGTGGATAGCCCACTGCCAATACTACGCCGATTGCTGCAGCAAGAAGTATGACGTAGGGCATTATCTGTGTATCATCTCCAGTCTTAACGCTGCCTACTGCCAAGGCAGTTGCCTTAGCCGCAGTGTCATTCGCCTGACCGTTATCAGCATTTCCTCCGGAGTTTGTGCTGCCGCTGCCTGTACCTTTATTGCCGTTGTCACTATTTCCGCTATCGTTATTGTCCGAGTCCTTATAGACGATGGCATAAGCGGAGAAGCGATCCGTCTCAAACTGTATGGTATCCGGGTTCTGATCTAAATCTTCAAGCAATACTGCCTGACCGTTATGCACCCGTACAATCCAGAAAGTACGATCAGCCTTGCGAAGTTCCTCCGGTATAGTAACTGATACGCGAATCTTATGACTCAGTTCCGTTAACTGCTCCGGCTGTGCAGAGCCTGCCGTCTTGAACAGCTCCATATTCAGATAGACTCCCACTGTCCTGCCCTTCAGTACACCGGCAATTGCTTCCATATCTGCTGCTGAAGGGTTATTCAGCTGCTCGACATTCAGTGTGATGCGAATATCCTCACCAGCCTCTAAAGCTTTGCGGTCCTCCTCAGTTAAGAGACTGTCAATTATGCTGCTATCCAGCTCTGTCTTCGGAGCGCCGGCTCCAACTTCTACCACCGCCCCTGCTGACGATGCCTTAATCAGGATTACCAGATTAGTATAGCCTTCCACTGCAATCTCTATACGATAATTATCCGCCTGACTCAGATATTCCGCGGGTATGGTAAAGGTACCCTTATCCGCACTCAAACACTTATCCAGGCTGATGCGCGCATTCAAAGAAGTCTCATTTATCATAACTACTGCTTTCCTATCTTCGATTGCCTTTAGGAACGCGTTCTTCCACTCTCCTTCTCTCAGCGTTATAGAGAAGTCCTTTCCCTTTATCAGTCTTCCTCCGGCACTTACTGCATCTGCCGGAACCTCTTTGCATCCGCTATCCGCTGCCAAAACCTCCATCGTGGCATTCCTCAGATAGAAGTTACCTTCGCCTATCTTCCTGCCGGACAAAAGGTATTTCAGCATAATCGGGTTACCTCCATTTGTCATATTCGAGGTAAAGGTGAATTCATAGTCCTTCCATTCCTTCGTGGTAGCGATGGTCTCATGAAGTGCCTCTGCCCAGGTGTTGTCCTCCTGCACCGACATTTCATAGGTATCTCCCAGGTCGGACTTGGCCTGGAACTTAAGTTTATAATCAATCCCCTTAGTAATGGATACCGGGTGGAACAGCATTTTCTGATAATTAATATCGGCCGTTGCCGCCTGGATGGTAAGCAGCCCATCCTGATTGGTGAATTTAGGATCTCCATTACTCTGGTCATGTCCCTTCCATTCCGTAGAGGGCCATACAAGCGGCTTCATATCCACTCCGGTATAGTCGATAATTACATTATTCTTAGTTGTACGAATCAAGCGGATATTGTCCACAGTAACTACACTGCCCTTTTCCAAGATCAGAAGGAACTTTCCTTCCTTGTCAGTCATCCCCTTGGGAATGGCAAAGTTTGCTTCATATTTCTTAATACCATCTGCCGCTTTATAGCTGAGGCTTTCCTTCATATAAACTTTGCTTTCATCCTTGCTGACAAAGGCCACTTGGAAGCTTGTATCCTTCTCACTGCTAAGTTCCATCTCAAAACGATACTGGTCGCACTGCAAAAGCTCCATTCCCGTCTGGTACAGTCTTGGATTCTCTCCCGTAGCGGTAATAATTGCTTTTCGGTTATAATCCTTATTATCTCCTGAGGATACCACGCGGGCTGTCACATCCTGCAGATACCAATAACCCAACCGGTCTGCTCCCTGATCAAAGCTTCCGTTGTAAATCTGATTTCCATCGGCAAGCGGTGTCTTAGGAATATCCGTGGTATCCTTTACCTCTTCTTCTACCTGCTTAATCGTCACGTTACCGATCCATACGGTTCCTGTATTCAGCCCAAGGTTGAATTCCAGACGTGCTGTAGGATCGGAATCCTTATCCATGGTAAAGCGATGGGTAAAGTTCTGTGTCTGTGTGGTCAGTGATGCATCGTAGTTTGTTCCATAAGCAGACCATCCATTATCCGCATCTCCTGCCGCCTTGACGATTATACTCCTTGCCGCAGATGCCTTTGCGTCAAAGCTAATCTCATAAGTATAGCCTCTCGCTGCCGGAAAGTGTTTGATCAGCTGTATGGCATAATTCTGATTTCCTCCCTTGGTAATATCTATTTTGGCCATCTTACTGCCGTTTACTGTCTCCACTGCACAGGCCGCTTCTCCTCCGAAGTCCTTTCCTACGAAGAACTGCCAGTCGGTATCTGCCGGATTCACTTCCGTCACCGTCTTAAGAGTGGCCATTTGCTTATCCCCAAGGTAATCGCCGGCTTCGCCTCTCGGCTGATAAGCAGCACTTTTGAAGGCTTCTGTATCCTTATCCATATCAGGCTGCTCCAGCCCGTCCTCTTGATAGCCCGCTTCTTTCTGATAGACTCTTACATAATCAACCTCCATACTGGACGGGAAGCTGGCTTTATTAAGATCTGCCTCCTGATCGAAGGTTCCTCCTACCGCCAGATTGAAAATAACGTAAAACGGAACATCAAAGGGCGCTCCGTATGTATAATTTTCAGCATTTCCCTCACCTTTGCTCCAGAAATTGGAAGTAGTATAGTACGGCACATCATCTACAAGCCAGGTGATCTTCCCCGGTTCCCATTCCAAACTGTAGAGGTGATAACCGCTAATATCCGTTTCCGCCGTATCGAAGGAATAGCTCTTGCCCGAGAAAATATTGTTCGGCCACTGCGATCCATAATGTATGGCTCCGCCGACTTCTCCGGGCAAACGGCCTCTCGCCTCCATAATATCAATCTCTCCCGAAGCAGCCCATGTACCATAAATTGAAGTATCCTCCGGAAGCATCCAGAATGCCGGCCATAGACCTTCTCCCAAGGGCAGTTTCATCCTCGCCTCTACCCTTCCGTACTTGGCAGCAAAAAGAGTCTCCCCCTCATCCGTCTTAGTACGAATACGAGTGGAGGTATAGGACATTCCCTCCTTCCCCTCCTTCTTAGCTGTAATCTTCAGCTTACCATCCGACAATTCATGATTGGAATCCGTATAATATTGCTTCTCCTGATTTCCCCAGTTATCCGGACCGCCATTGGGATCTTTCGTTCCAATTTGGAAAGACCACTTGGACATATCTAACTGCGTACCATCGAATTCATCATTCCAGATTAGCTTATATCCCTCATCCGCACGGCTCAATTTATCTATGGTATAGTCTTTCGCTACAAAGGGGTTAAACTCATAGATCTTCCGTACAGTGTCTGTCACCGCACTGCTCGTGTCAGTATTCTGGAAATAGTAGGCAATGGCTTGTCCACCCTTCAGGCTGAGCCCCTCTGCTACCGCCTCCCAATTATCATTAGTCAGCTTCTCCATATCCAAGGTATTGGGCGCGCTCTTGTCCGGGTCACTTGCTGCCTCCTCTGCTGCCTCCTTGCTGTCGAATATTCCATAGAATACCTTGGCAAGCTGACGTTCAGCCGAAGCATCCTGTTGGAAGCATATCCGGGTTCCTTCCCTGTTCACGGCTATTTCCACCGCCGGGGCAGGTGCCAGCATCTCAGTCAGTGTAATATCTGCAATTTCCATGGTACCTGCAAGGTTTGCTTCCGCCTCTTCTATTGCTCCCATAGCAAAATACAATGTCTTATCCGCAAACTCCCCTGCCGCTACTTCTTTGCTATAATGATAGGGCTCATTTGCTTTCAGCTCGATGGTCTCTAAAATGAATCCCGCATCATCCAGCTTCACTATTACTTTCTTGTTAACGGAAGACATAATATCGAACTCTATTTTATAAGTAATATTATTCTTTACCGGCAGCTCCTTAACCATATATTTCAGGCCCCATTCACCGTTCCAACCATAGCTGGCCGCCTGAATCGTCACCTTCTGCCCTTCCTCGGTATAGGTTGCATTTGCCCCCGCCCAATCACTTCCTACGTACAG
Source organism: Bacillota bacterium (assembly GCA_023412855.1). Taxonomy (GTDB): domain Bacteria; phylum Bacillota; class Clostridia; order Lachnospirales; family Lachnospiraceae; genus Kineothrix. The sequence continues at coordinate 25,355 of JAEZRJ010000052.1, forward strand.
TTCTGTAACAGCCGTTTCCAGATTCATCCCCTTGCCTGATGACAAAAGTCCTGCAAAGGCTTCGACGGATGCATTGGTATCCTCCATTGCCTCGTTCTCTTGCAGTGCTGTACCCAGTGCTTCGCTCTCTTCCGGCTGTATCTCCGGCATGTCAGTATTTTCCGGCTGTTCCCCCGACACACCGCTGTCTCCCGGCTGTTCCCCCGACGCACCGCCATCTCCCGGCTGTACATCTACAGGGACAGCCTCACTTTCACCGTTCTTCCCCGCTTCCCCATTATCGCTTTCCGACGCAGCACCCTCTTCGGCTGCTGCGGTTTCCTGCACTGCCGTATTCGTACTTACCGATTCACTGCCATACACCACTGCCACCGGCTGCATAGTCAATGTAGCGGCTAATAAGGCTGCAAATACACGCTTACCCCATCTGTTTGCCTTCCTTCTCATTACGATTCCTCCTTATAAGTTTTCATAAGGGCAATTTCCATAATCACATAAAAAAAGAAAACACCCCTCCTTTTTGCATCATAGCAAAAAAGAGGGGTTAAAAAAGTATCCATTTTTATTGTAAGGTGTGTTTTTTTATACTTTTGCTTATTTTATATTGTTTTCTCCTCAATTTTTCGTCAAATTGTAGGTCAGTTCGACAAATCAGTGCAATTCTATTATTTATTATGTTCACTTTCTACCGCCTGAACTACCAATCTATGGTCTTCATTACTCGTACAGGTAGAGAAGGTAATTACCTTCTTTCCTTCCTCCGGCAGGATATCTGTCTCTATTTCCGAAGAGGCCACAGCCTTCTCTAAATAGGTATCAAAGCCTTCTGCCCCTTGCGGAAATACCTGATAGGTGTCCCCCTCCGCTTCCGTCATATAAGCAGCAAAAATCTCATATCGGCAGCTTCCCTCGGGAGTATAAATCCATACATAAGGATTGTTATTCACCGTCTCTTGCCGAAGATATTGACGCAGCCTGCCAAACATAGAGGCATCCTTCCGATTGTGTCCATAGACAATGGTATTCCAATCCGAGAAATCTCCCTGGTTCTCTGCTGCCACGAAAATACATCCCGCCTGATTCGTCTGCCCTTCGAAGGTACGATCCAAGTAAGTAGCATTATCCGCTCCTTGAACAATGGGATAACTGATCGGTACAGCTCCGAATTCCACCCAGCCTACTGTATCCGCATTCCTATCGAGCAGCGCCTGAAAGTCAATGGACAATTTCCCACCGCCATCCTGTGTGATGCTGCTCTCCTCTTTCGCATCTGCTCTTTCTTCTCTGTCAGTTTCTTTATCCGTTTCCGCCTCATCCTGTTGCTTTACCGTTTCAAGGAGCTGTTCATATTCCTTCTCTGCCTGGTCGTATTGCCCTTTCATACCCGCCAGCTTCCATGCCGAGAATCCGATTACCCCAATGGCTATAAGTATGATTATCATACCGATCCATCCCTTTTTTTGCCTCATCCCGCCTACCTTTTCACTGTGTTTCTATTTATTCTATTATCCGTTTATTCCACTTCCCATTTATTATTAATCAAAGAATTTCCTTTGTCAATGTATCAAACTGCCATTCCTCCAATTCAAAAGGCTTACTATCCTCTTTTCCTTCATATCCACGAAAGCCTCTCGCCTTTTGCCCGTCTTCCGATGCCTCATCTGCCTCTTTTGCACTGTCCGCATTCTGCTCCGCACTGCTCTTGCCGATACCGTCTTCCATTTCTTCCGTTTCCTTCTTCATCTCCTGAATCTTCGCATCCAATTTCAGCGCGCGCAAAATGTTATTGATGTCCTCCGGCGAAAACATGCCTATCGCTTTCCCCAGCTGATCGATATTATCCCGATTCACCATAAGGCATCCGCCTCCGGACAAAGGAATACGGATTACATTTTTGCGATTGCTCATATCTCCGAGGCAAAGTTCTTTTTTTTCGTTATTACAGTGGAAAATAACTCCTTTATATTCCACAATACCGTTTTCATCCGCAAGATAAGAATAAGGTGCTCCTTTTCCCTTCTCGGGAATCGCCTGAACCTTATCTTTATCATTTACCAGCTTGTCTTTCATCTGCCGGGCAATGCTTTCTGCCGCCTCTCCCTCCGCAGTTTTATTTGCAAATTCCAGCCGGCTTTCCGTCCTTGTCGCCATATGATAATAATTGCTCTGTGATGTATTGATTCCTTCAATCAGCATACCATATCCCCCTATAATAATATTTACTATAATAACCTTTGCTATATGTATCGGCATTTCCTATAAATAGTGAATAGCTGCAAACGATTCTATCCCTCGTTTGCAGCTATTCATTGTTTTTCTATGGAAAATATGTGCAGAAATCATCTCTCGTATCACGTTCTTACGTAGCTTAACAGCAAGTGTTAAGCTACTGAGCGAACAGTAACCTTTTGCTTCCTACTTCTGTCCATAATATGCATTTGCACCGTGCTTCCTATAATAGTGCTTATCCTGCAATTCCGCAGGTGCAGGAGCTACCTCGCTGTTAATCCGCTCACAACGAGCCGCCATCTTAGCCACTTCTTCCAGTACTACTGCATTGTGCACTGCTTCATTGGCATCTTTCCCCCAGGAAAACGGTCCATGGTTCTTGCAAAGAACTGCCGGAACTGCTTCATAATCTTTATCCTTAAAATAATCGGCAATCAGAAGCCCGGTATTCTTCTCATAAGCACCTTCAATTTCTTCCTTAGTCAGACATCTGACACATGGGATTTCTCCATACATGTAATCTGCATGGGTCGTACCGTAGCAAGGAATTCCCCTGCCGGCCTGAGCCCAGCTCGTCGCCCAGGAAGAGTGAGTATGCACGATACCTCCCACCTTCGGAAATGCTTTATATAACTCCAGATGTGTGGCCGTGTCGGAGGAAGGGTTATATTTTCCTTCTGCCTTATTACCCTCCATATCCATAACCACCATATCATCAGCCGTCAGCTTGTCGTATTCCACCCCGCTGGGCTTAATGACGAAAAGCTGTTTCTCCCGGTCAATTCCACTCACATTTCCCCATGTGAAGGTAACAAGACCGTATTTAGGCAACAGCATATTCGCTTCATATACTTGTTTTTTCAGTTCTTCTAACATATTTGACTCCTATCTGCATGTTTTAGCACGCACACAAATTCACTTAGCGGCATTTCCAGGCAGCAAGCTTATTTCATGCTTTCTACTGCAGCCTTTTCTATCGGCAATCCTGCTTTATAGCGACTGATGAATGCATCGAATCCTTCCACATCCTTCGGGTCAGGAGCCATCTTAATTCCTTTATTTCCTGCAAATACCTTTTCATTAAGATAATGAGAAAGTGTCTCACCATCCTCTTTGTTGTTCATATAGGAGGCAAGTACGGCGATTCCCCACGCTCCGCCTTCTCCTGCAGTCTCCATAACAGATACCGGCGTATCCATAGCCGCTGCCAAAAAGCCCTGACCAACACCTTCCGTCTTGAACAAACCTCCATGACCGAAGATTTCATCCGCCTGAACCTTCTCCTCTTTAAACAGGATATCCAGACCGATCTTCAAAGCCGCCAGAGAAGAATAAAGATGAGATCTCATAAAGTTAGCAAGGGTGAAATTGCAATTCATCTCGCGCGCGAACAGAGGACGTCCCTCGTCGAAACCGGTTACCGGTTCTCCAGAGAAATAGCAATAGGAAAGCAGACCGCCGCAATCGGCATCTCCTTCTAACGCCTTGAAGTACAAATCATCATAGAGCTTAGGCATATTCACTTCCAAACCGATCGTCTCCATAAACTCTTTAAAAATATTCACCCATGCATTTAAATCCGAAGTGCAGTTATTACAATGAACCATAGCTACCAGACTTCCATCCGGCGTGGTCACCAAGTCGATTTCCGGATATACCTTAGAAAGGTCTTTCTCCAACACGATCATAGCAAAAACGCTCGTTCCGGCAGAAACATTACCGGTTTTCACTGCCACGCTGTTAGTCGCCGTCATGCCGGTTCCCGCATCTCCTTCCGGAGGACAAATCCGGATTCCGGCTTTCAGCTCACCGGTAGCATCCAAAAGTTTTGCGCCTTCTTCCGTAAGAGTTCCTGCATTTTCACCGGCAATGAGAACCTTGGGAAGTATATCCGTTAACTTCCATGGGTAATTTTCTCCTGCTACCAGCTTGTCGAACTGCTCTATCATCCGCTTGTTATAGTCTTTTGTATCGATATCGATGGGGAACATACCGGATGCATCTCCCACGCCGAGCACTCTTTCTCCCGTAAGCTTCCAATGTACATATCCGGCAAGCGTAGTAAAGAAGTCAATATCCTTCACATGTTCTTCTTTGTCCAGAATTGCCTGTCTTAAATGAGAAATACTCCATCTTAGAGGAATATTGTAATTAAATAATTCAGTCAGTTCCGCTGCCGCCTGTCCTGTCGTAGTATTTCTCCATGTACGGAAGGGAACGAGAATCTCGCCTTCCTGATCAAATGCCATATAACCGTGCATCATAGCACTGAAACCGATGCTTCCTATTGTCTGGAGCGAAACATCATATTTGCTCTTCACTTCCTCCGCCAGTTTGCTATAGCTGCCCTGAAGGCCCTTCCATACATCCTCAATACTATAGGTCCAAACACCATCCTTGTATTGATTCTCCCATCCATAGCCTCCGGAAGCGATAGGGGAATTATCTTCCCCTATTAAAACTGCCTTTATTCTCGTTGAACCGAGCTCAATACCGAGCGCTGTCTTTCCGCTAAGAATCATTTCTTTTATATTGCTCATCCAATACCCCTTTCCTTAAAATGTCATCTATTCTATATGATATTATCTGAATGCAACCTCATTCCATCTGAGTTCATTCTTGAAGTTTCTGATTGTTGTATCATTATCGATAACAACACTTTCAATTCCCATAGCTGCCGCCCAGTCTACCATCTGGTCTACCGTAAGGTCATAAGAGAATGCCGTATGGTGCGCACCGCCTGCCAGTATCCAAGCCTCCGCTCCTACCTTAAGGTTAGGCTGAGGTGTCCAGAATGCTGCCGCAACCGGAAGCTTCGGCATAGGTTTTTCTATCTTCTTACAGTCTACCGCATTGATGATCAGACGGAATCTCGTTCCTAGATCGATCAGGGAGGTCGCTACCCCCGAACCCGTCTTGGAGGTAAATACGAGACGAGCGGGCTCTTCTCTGTTACCCATGGAAAGCGGATTTACTTTGATGCTTGCTTTTCCGTCCGCAACGGTAGGACATACCTCCAGCATGTGGGCCTGAAGAATGCCTTCCTTGCCGGGCACGAGGTTATAAGTATAGTCTTCCATAAAGGAAGTTCCCTTGGCATCTTTAATGCCGGAAGCCATAATCTTCATCAAACGGACCATAGCCGCCGTCTTCCAGTCGCCTTCTCCTCCGAAGCCGTAGCCTTTTTCCATAAGTCTCTGGATAGCCAGTCCCGGAAGCTGCTTAAGCTCTCCCAAATCTCCGAAATGAGTAACGATAGCCTGATAGTTCTTCTCTTCCAAAAATTTCTCGAAGCCGATTTCAATGCCTGCCTGAACAGCTACATGTCTTCTGAACTCAGCCGCATCTCTTCCTTCTAGGATTATATCATATTTTGTGTAATATTCATCGACAAGAGAATTAATTTCTCCTTCTTTTACATCTTTCACATACTCTATGATTTCGTTAACGGGATAAGCATCTATTTCCCAGCCGAATTTAATCTGTGCTTCTACTTTATCACCTTCTGTTACAGCCACATTTCTCATGTTGTCCGCGATACGGCATACACGGATATGGGAGGATTCCATAATACCGATTGCCGTTCTCATCCAGTCAGCAAGCTTCTTCTGTACTTCTTTATCACTCCAATGTCCGACTACGATTTTTCTCTCGATTCCCATACGGCTTACGATGTGTCCGTATTCCCTGTCTCCATGAGCGGACTGGTTCTCGTTCATGAAATCCATATCGATGGTGTCGTAAGGAATCTCTTCGTTAAACTGGGTATGAAGATGCATCAGCGGCTTTCTGTATTCCTGAAGTCCGAGTATCCATGACTTCGCAGGGGAAAAGGTGTGCATCCATGTAATGACACCCGCGCATTCTTCATCCGCATTAGCCTCGTTGAAGGTCCTTCTGATGAGCTCGTTGGTAATCAGAGTAGGCTTCCATACAATTTCAAAAGGCAGTATGCCGGACTTATTCAAATTCTCTACAATAATCTTCGAATGTTCCGCAACCTGAGCGAGACATTCATCTCCATATAAATCCTGAGAGCCTGTGCAAAACCAAAACTTGTAATTCTTTCCTGTTTTCATTCTTCAATCCTCCTATAAGCTTATTGTTTGTAGTTGTTATACCGATATGACGACAGTATTAATCGGCACATCGGCAAAGTTGTACTTATTTATAGCAGTTGTATTGTTTTATATGCGCTCTGCCAAACACATATTTCAATTGTATCTATATAACATATACAAATATTTACAGTTTCTCAGTAAATCTTTATAAGATAATAATATATTTTTCCCTTTCACTTGTCAATATATAAATGCATGTTTATAATACAAATTTAAAAAAGTTGTACTCATTGAATAAGTACAACTTTTCCTTCTCATATGAAGAACTGAACTGATGAATCAGCACCATGATGTTTTGACTTTTTATGTTTGAGCAGGTTACGGGGTTCACAATTATCTATTCCTGCATCATGCTGTCCAGATACCCTCTGTCCCACAATAATATTTTCAGCTTTTTTGCTGCCTCTACGGCAGGCGCCGTAAAATAGTGGTTAGTAAGTACTGCTCCTACCATGCGATCGTAGTAGTCCTTGCCCGCATATGCTTCCTGGATCGCCTTCACTCCTACCGGAGAATCGTAGCGTTTGCATTGGATGGCGTAGGTTACTCCGTCCTTCTCCGCTAATATGTCAATGCCATAGTCGCCGCTGCCTTTCGTTACTTCTACTTCGACAAAGCCTCTTTCCTTCAAGAGCTCTGCACAAAACTGTTCAAAATCCCGCCCCTCCATCTCATCGATCGCGGAAGGGGTTCCGGCCTTTCGCTTCCTAATATATATTAATGTAATAACTGCCGTCAAAAAAATGGCGGCGATCGCACCTATCAGTACCATTGTACAGTCTCCTTAAAACTCCCAAAGAAATCACGCAAGTCAATTTACGCCCTCTAACGCCCGAAATTGAATAAAATTTATCATTAATTTCTAATTTACGGTTGCAGATAGTACTTTGGTAGTATATTATAATAATGTTCGCTTGCATATCATGATTAACACTCTTAATCATTCTCATCTTACCGGAGGTAATAATGTTCGATTTTAAATTTGATTGGTGCAAGGAAATGGAATGCGGCGTTGAGATTATCGACGCGCAGCACCGCGAGCTATTTCGCATTGGCAGAGATATAGAGCAGCTTATCATGAACAACTGTCGGAACGTTTCCAACCAACAGCTTTTGGATATCGTTTGTGCTCTGCGGGATTATGCCTCATATCAACTCTATACGGAGGAGAATCTCATGGATAAGTACAACTATCCCGATTCTTCCAAAAATAAAAAATCTATCAACGATTTCAAAAATAATATTTTATCTATAGATATGAAGGAACTGAGCAAGAATCCGAAAAAGACCCTTGTTCAGTTAAAAGAATATTTGCAGACTTTCCTGTTTAATCACATTTTAGTAGAGGACCGGGACTTGTGCAAATATCTTAATTCGCGCGACGTATATTAACAAGTACTAAGTCCCTAAGGGACTTTTTTATATCATAGGAGGGACTTTGCCGCTTTAATGCGTGAAGGTGTTCCTTCTTATGGTATAAACATTTGTGCTGCCCTTCGGGCGAATGATGCGCAGTTATTTCCCTATTTTCAGGCTTCTATAACGGTTAAAGCAGGCGAATACCTCCTGTTTTCTCGGAAGAGCCAGCCCTGACGGCAGGAAGCTTCCTTGCACTACGCCAGCAAGGCCTTTTTTCTCTGCCAGTTCCATCAGTTTATTTATGATATCCCTGAGATTCTCTTGTCCATTGAACATATTCTGCTCCGCATAGGCGAGCAAATAGCCCAGCGCCATGGCTTGCTCCGCATCGACGAGCTGCTCTACATAATGGAGATGAATCGTTTCTTTTCCCAAAACGACACTTTCTTTTCCCATTCCTTTTATTTTTATACGCTCCGGCTCTCTTGCATCGCCTTCAGCGTTTTCCCCGTATCTGTTCTTTCCCCCGCGGCCATACTTCTGTGCGTAATGATTGTTTCCTTTGCGTTCCTCTATCACCTTGACAGCGCGGGCGGGAATTCTCTCATAGTCCGGCATGGCCGGGACGTCCCCGGGAAGAGATACCGCCGGAAAGGCTTTCGCCTCTTCCTTTGCAAAATCCGTAATTTCTTCCGGTCTGTAGTGGTCCATCTGGATGATGCAGTCCGCGATGTTGAAATAGGAACCCGAGCTTCCCGCCACGATGATGCAGGATATACCGTTCTCCTCATACAAGAACCTTGCCCTCTCTATAAAAGGGGTAATGGGCTCTTTGTCTCTGTGAACGACACGCTGCATCAGTTCGTCCCTTACCATGAAATTCGTCGCACAAGTATCCTCATCTATCAACAAAAGTGCGGAACCGCTTTCTATGGCTTCCACCACGTTCGCAGCCTGAGAGGTGCTTCCACTGGCATCTTCCGTATGAAAACGTTTGGTATCCTTTCCGCCGGGAAGGTTATTTACGAATAGGGAAATATCATCGCCCGTCACGCTGCGCCCGTCCTCCGCACGTATTTTTACCGCGTCGGACTCTGTAATGACATATTCCCTGCCGTCTCCTGCGATATGATCGTACACCCCAAGCTCCAGAGCCTTTAAAAGGGTGGACTTTCCATGATAGCCGCCTCCTACGATGAGGGTTATGCCTTTTTTGATTCCCATGCCGGATATTTCACCCTTATGAGGAAGCTTCATTGTCACTTCCATGGACTTGGGAGAAACGAAAAGCACGCTGTCTTTCATGGGCCTGTCCGAAATGCCGGACTCCCTTGGAAGTACCGAGTCGTTGGCGACGAACGCAGCAAGCCCCATTTCTGCCAAATGCTCTCTGATGTAGTATCTGTCATCCGCAAGAAAAAGAGTATGTTTCACTTCCTCTTTATTTAACATAGGATAAAACAGGACCCCTTGTATACATCTGGGGAGGAAGTCGAATAATATCTTTTCCAGCTCCGGCGCACAAATCGTTCTGCCGTTGGCCGGAAAGCCGATTTCCAGACGCAAGATAATAGCCCCGCTTTCAGGCACGATGACACATGCTGTTCTCTCAAGCACCTCCTGCCCGCAGCGGCTCACCGACAAAAGGCCGCTTTTACCGGAGCCCTTCGCTTTGAAATTATATTTATCCGCCTCTCTGCCAAACAGGCGAAGCAGATAGTCCTGCATGGCAATCCTGCGCTCTTTCCTCTCGTAGCATTCCTTCGGGAAACCTGCTGCCTTGCCCTCTACGTGTATGCTCACCTTGGAGGGAGATGCGAAAGGGTCACCCTGTACATGGTCTATGGACAATTCGTATTTGCCAAAGGAGTAACTCCCCCGCGTATCCTTATAGGCCGGGTAACCTTTTCTGTCTATCGCTTTAAGAATATTTTGCAGGTCTGCCGATGCTTTCATTTTTGTACCTCTTCTCATTTATACTATTTCTTATATTTTTATTTCATTTACTTTCATCCAATTATGGAATCAAAGCTTTATTTATAACTTATCATATAACTTTTTAGCATAAATGAAAACCGTAAATTACCGAGCATCAGGACGTCTCGTCCAAAACATTCCGAATTCGGAGCATAAATTGCGTTTTGTATCGTTGTTCATGCGAATCTTCGTCTCGTTTTTCTTTCCCATTGAACAAATCTCAATTCCTTATGGTATAATGGTTCAAACGAATAAACCAAAAAAACAGAGCTGCCCGCCTCTCCCGCCCTGCGGTACCACATTATTTGAAAATAAGGCATTTCATGGCGGATATCTGTCATGCAGCAATGAATACGGCGACATGGAATACAATTAATAAGGAATAAGAAAGGCAGGATTATTATTATGGATTTTATGCAGGCAATAGAAAACCGTCATTCGGTACGCGACTATACGGACAAAAAAATTGATAAGGATATCGTTTCAGAACTTCAGAGGGAAATTGATCTCTGCAATGGCGAGGGTGGACTGCACATACAATTAGTTACCGACGAGCCGGAAGCCTTTGGCGGTATTATGGCCCACTACGGTAAATTTAACAATGTGAAGAACTACATCGCTCTCATAGGGAAAAAGAGCCCCGAATTAGAGGAAAAAATCGGATATTATGGTGAATGGCTGGTCTTAAGGGCACAGCAGCTCGGCCTAAATACCTGCTGGGTAGCCTTGACCTTCAGCAAGGGAAAAAGCCGCTGCGAAATAAATAAGGGAGAAAAGCTCGTCTGCGTTCTGTCCCTTGGATATGGCAGGACCCAAGGCGTTTCTCACAAAAGCAAATCCTTACTCGAGCTATGTAAAGCAGAAGGAGAAATGCCCGATTGGTTTAAAAGAGGTATGGATGCCGCGCTTTTAGCTCCCACCGCAACAAATCAGCAAAAGTTTCTGATTACATTTTCAGGGAACCGGGTATCCGCTAAATCGACCGGCGGCTTTTATTCCAAGGTCGATTTGGGAATAGTGAAAAAGCACTTTGAAATCGGTGCCGGAATAGAAAATTTTAGTTGGGAATAATTAACAACTTCATAAGATAGTATTACAAAAAGTAAAAAAGTTCATTTTATTTCGCTCTTCTTTTCCCTATAATTTATTCAGAACTATTTTTAATTGCTTTCTGTTTGGTAACTAGGCAGGGGAGGGAAATCCAATGAAAACTTTTAAACCTTTTAAAAAGTACGGTATTGTAAAACAGATTAGCTTTGCGTTTATTGTTCCTATACTTTGTGTAATTCTCGTCGGTGCGCTGGCTTATGTCCAGTCGGAAAAAGGTCTTCGTGAAAAATATGAAGAGTCCTCTTTGGCCGCCTTAAAAATGACAGATCAGTATATCGACATGGGATTGCAGCTGGGAGCAGCCGAAGCGCAAAAATATGCATATGACACAAATATGAATAAATATTACATGGGTCTGTATGAAGGAAATAATTCAAAGAAAATTCAAACGATCGACAGTATGAAAGCGAGTATGGAAGCAGCACGGACTACCAACAAGTTTATAAACAACATACATATTATTACACCATCCGATATCATCATGCAGACTACAAAGGATATGAAGCAAGGAAGCGGTACCGGTTTCTATGAGGAGCTGTCCGCGGAGATCGAGGAAACCTATGGCCCCAATACCTTTTCTATCTGGATGGATCGTCATCCTCTTGTTGACGGTAAACTGGGGATAGATCAGGAAGATTATCTCCTTTCCTATTATTGTGCTTCTACTAATTCAAAAGCGGGAGTTATCGTAGATATCAGCAAAGATACCGTTTTGGATATTATAGGTAAGGCAGATATGGGAAAGGGAAGTACAGTCGGTCTTATAACAAGCGGCGGAAGGGAAATAATAACCGGCAGTGACCTTGACTTTTCTCTGACAGATAAAGAATTATACAAACAATTCCTAAACTCCGAAGAACCGGAAATAACCGGCTATGTATTTGAAAACGGGAGAGACTATCTTCTTCTGGCCTCTAAGAGCAATCTTGCCGGTATTGTCGTATATGCTGTTATACCGAAAGGCATTGTTACCGAAAAAGCTGACAATATTAAAACTATTACATTTATTCTTGTCATATTGTCTTGTGTGATTGCGAGTATCCTTGCCGCGCTTATTTCCATAAAAATCAGCCGAAGAATGAAAGTAATCTCCGATGGGTTGTGCAAATCCTCTTCCGGAAATCTAACTGCAGAGATCATCATCCGGGGAAACGACGAATTCGGCAGTATCGCCCAGAATATAAACCGTATGATAAACCATATGCAAGTTTTGATTTTAGGCTTCAAACAGGGCGTATCTCATGTTTCGGAAACTTCGGAAGAAGTAAAAGATGCTTCCGGCATTATAAACAGCCATTCGAAGGATATTGACCGCGCCATTGAAGAAATCAATCAAGGGATTGAAAACCAACGGTTAAATGCTGATGAGTGCCAGCAGAAGATGGATTCCTTATCCGGAGAAATAAAAACCGTATTGCAGGAAATAGAAAAAATAGAGACCTTTGCCTCCTCCAGTCATGAACTGATCAAATCAGGAGTACTGCAGATGAATTCATTGTCCCGAAGCTCCGATTCCACCTCACAAGTAACGACAATGGTCATTGATAATATTTCCTACTTATCCCAAAAGGCAAAATCGATCGAAGCCTTTATCGATATTATTAATGACATTTCGGAACAGACTACTCTCCTTTCCTTGAATGCTTCTATTGAAGCTGCCCGCGCCGGTGCTGCAGGACACAGCTTTGCAGTGGTTGCAGAAGAAATCCGGAAACTTGCCGATAGCTCCTTGCAGGCAGCCGGTCAGATTCAGACCACCGTAAATGATATTATGGCTCAGATGAAGGAAACAACAGATAATGCACAGGAAGCGAAAGGCATTGTAAATGAGCAGACAAAGAGCGTGAATGACATGGCGGTCACTTTCGACAAGATGAGCCTTGGAATGTCAGAGCTTATAACAAGCGTAGATGAAATCAGCCAGAATATTGAACACGTAAATACCGAACGCCATGCGACCAAACTCGCTGTCGGAAGAATTACCGAGGTTATCGAAACTACCTCGCAGTCCGCAAAGCAGGTTCGCATACTGGCCGGAGGTCTTCTTACAAATGCTGAAAATATGAACTTCATATCACATAATCTAATGAAGGATATGAAAACCCTGGAGGAAAAGGGGCTGTAAAAAAACAGCCCTAACGAATGGGGCTGTCGCATTAACGATTGAAAAATCGTGAAGCGACAGCTTCCTTTTTGCCTATTTTCTCTTTTTCACTACCTTTTGTGCCTATTTTAACGGTTTCCCATAAATAATGGCGCACTTTAATAG
>JAEZRJ010000042.1 GCA_023412855.1 Bacillota bacterium
ATTTTATGATTTCTGCAGGTGATTTCAGAAATGGTATTACTATTGAATTAGATAATAATATTTACCAGATTATTGAGTTCCAGCACGTAAAACCGGGTAAAGGGGCAGCGTTCGTAAGAACCAAACTTAAAAACGTTAAGAGCGGCGGTGTAATTGAGAAAACATTCAGACCCACCGAGAAATGCCCGCAAGCACGTATTGATAGAAAAGATATGCAGTACTTATATTCAGACGGTGACTTATTCCATTTTATGGATGTAGAGAGCTATGAGCAGATCGGACTCGATGAGGCCTCGGTAGGCGATTCTCTGAAATTCGTAAAGGAAAATGTGATGGTTAAGGTATGTTCCCATAACGGAAATGTATTCGCTATCGAACCGCCTTTGTTTGTAGAACTGGAGATTACGGATACAGAACCGGGATTCAAGGGAGACACGGCAACAGGAGCTACGAAGCCCGCTGTTGTGGAGACGGGAGCAACCGTTTATGTTCCTTTATTCGTGGATCAGAACGACGTAATCAAAATCGATACAAGAACGGGAGAATATCTCTCCAGAGTATAATCTGTATCGACTATCATTTAAGCTTATAGGACAATGGAAATATGAATTTTTCCGTTGTCTTTTTTATTATTCAAATCATAAAAGTCGGCATCGCATACTTTTTCCGATGCCAACCAAATCTTCGGCGGAAAATCCGCACAGTCATGGTACGTCGTTACCGCAAATCACAAACTAAAAAATAAAATTAGAAAGAAAGAGGATTTTACATGAAAATCATGGAGTTTTGCGAGAAAGTAAAGAGTGAATTGGAACTTTGTTTTGGAGGAGAGGTAACCGTTGAGGTAAACCAGATCACGAAGAATAACGGAGTAATCTTAAATAGTGTAGTGATAGCTAAAAAGGGAAGAAACATATCCCCTAATATTTACCTCGATGAATTTTTTGAAGAATACGAGCTGGGAAAAACCTTACAGGATATTATTGAAGAAATAAGACGGATTTATAGGGAAAGCAGCTTTAAGAAAAGTTTGGACATGGAATTTTTTTTGGATTATGGAAAGCTGAAGGGAAAAGTAGCATATAAAGTAATAGGGTATGAAAAAAATAAAGAGATATTGAAAGAGATCCCGCACTTTCCTTTCCTGGATATGGCAGTGGTATTTTATTGCAGTGTCGATGAAAAAGAGCTAAGCAAAGCTACTATTTTAATCTATAACAATCACCTTAAGCTGTGGGGCATTACGAAGGAAATGTTATATGAGGATGCGAAAGAAAATACGAGGCGGCTGCTTCCTGCCAGAGTTCTGCCTATCGAGAGGATGATGCAGGAAATTTTTTCACAGGATCTGAAGAAGGAATTTGTTGCAGGAATCGGAGAAGACGGCTTTATGCCCGATGAAGAATGGTTCGATAATGCAGCTTCGCAATTGCTGTCTACGGTGACGGATTGCGGAAGCTGCGGACAAATGTTCGTTATGGGAAATGAGAACAAGCTGTTTGGAGCAGCAACGCTGCTGTATGAGAATGCTTTGCGTAGATTTTCCAATGCAGTTTGTAAAGACTTATTCATTCTCCCCAGTTCTATTCATGAAATCATATTAATACCCGACGACGGAAATCAGGAACCAATACAGCTTTGGAGAATGGTCTGCGATATCAATGAAACGCAGGTGGATCCTGAGGATGTGCTGACGGATGCGGTATATCTCTATTCCAGAAAGGAGAACAAAATTACAAAGCTTTTCTAGGGCATCCAAATTTGTTACTGTTTACTCCGTTCACAGTAACGCATGATTTCTGCATTTAAATTCGCTTCGCGAGGCAGAAATCATCTCTCGTATCACGTTCTTACGTAGCTTAACAGTAAGTGTTAAGCTACTATGTGAACAGTAATCCAAATTTTTCCTATCGGGTATGTTCACAAAAAGTACACTAGACAATAGGAATTTGTTATGATATTATATCAGAGTGATGTAACAAATTTGTAATATATTATAACTTTATAAGTACCAATTTCTTATGCACCCGTAGTCTAATGGATAGAACGGAGGCCTCCGACGCCTTTAATGCAGGTTCGATTCCTGCCGGGTGCATTTACATCACTCTGAGTAATAAATGAAGGGAAGTAAGGACAGAAAGGACAGTTTTATCTTATGAGTAGGCATAGAAAATCATCTATGAACAACAGCATAAAAGATAGATTGGATGATATAAAGGATTGGATATCCGACCATGCGAAAATAGTAATGCCGGTCATCCTCGTAATATGTGTGCTATTTACGGTTCTCATAGCGGTCAATGCGAATAAAAAAGCAGCCGCCGAAGAGGAAGCGCAGATGGCGGAGAGCACGGAGGTAGCGGATACCGCAGCACTTTTGACAGAGGATGTGGAGACAGTACCGGAGCTTCCTCTTGAGGAAAATGCATATCCGGCAGTAAACGCGCTTGTGAGCAGCTATTATTCCGCTTTGGCGGAGGGAGATTTGGATACGGTTTCCTCCATCAATGCGTTTGTGGACGATACGGAAAAAATAAGAATTCAGGAAATGAGCAAATATATCGACTCCTATCCGCAGCTCGACGTGTACACGAAAGCAGGTCCGGTAGAAGGCTCCTATCTGGTATATGTATATTCCAAAGTGAAATTTACCGAATATGATGAAATGGTACCCGGGATGCAGGCGTTTTATGTATGCACGGATGAGAACGGGAACTGCTATATTAACGAAGGCGAAGATAATTCCGTTGTAACAAACTATATCAGAGATATTTCTCTTCAGGACGATGTGGTTGATTTGAACAATAAGGTTGCCGTAGAATACAACGAGCTTTTGGAAAGTGACGAGGAACTGAACGCATTTCTCGTAGATTTGGCGCAGAGGATCGATGTTTCTGTAGGTGAAGCTCTTGCGAAAGCAGAGGCTTCCCAGGCGCAGGAGGAAACTGCGGCTGTAGAAAATACCGAGACAGCGGAAGCTGCGGAGGCAGAGACAGAACAAGTTGCCGAAGAGTCTCCGGTGAATGTGACAAAGACGGTGCGTGCAACGGATGTAGTCAATGTTCGAAGCTCCGACAGCGAGACCGCCGATAAGGTGGGGAAGGCGCAGATTGGCGATGAATTTACCTTGCTGGAGGAAAAAGGAAACGGCTGGAGCAAGATTACTTTCGACGGAAAAGATGCTTTTATTAAGACGGAATTTCTGGAGCCCGTAGAAAAGGCAGCGGCAGCAACCGAAACGGGGCAGACAAGTCAAGATACAGCGCAAGCTGAAACGAATACAGTAACACAGACTACTGGTGATGGTACTACAGTAACGGTAATAGAAAATGTCAACATCAGAAAGACTGCCAGTGAGACTGGTGAGAAATTGGGACTCGTATATGTCGGCGAGAAGCTGGAGCTGGTGATGAAACAGGCAGATGGCTGGACAAAAGTAAAATATAAGGGACAGACTGCATATGTCAAATCCGATTATGTGGAATAATTTGCAAGCGTGAAAGACTGCGCAGCAACATTTCCATGCATTAATTCTTGCTATGAAGCTGCAAGCTGAACAGTAATAAATCTATGATTGAGAGGAGAGAATGGTGCAGGATATGAATTTGAACAATAAGATAAACGTGGCAATTCTGGGAGCCGGAGGTATCGGAGCAACGATGGCACAGACTTTGAATAAGATGAAGACCGCAAGATGTTACGCGGTAGGTTCCAGAAGTAAGGATAAGGCTGCAGAATTTGCTAAAAAATACGGATGTAAGAAATCCTATGGCTCTTACGAGGAACTAGTTGCGGACAAAAAGGTGGATTTGGTCTATATAGCGACGCCCCATTCGGAACATTATGAGCATGCAAGGCTATGTATAGAAAACGGAAAAGCAGTGCTCTGTGAAAAAGCTTTCACAGCCAATGCTGCGCAGGCAGAGGAATTAATCGCCTTAGCAAAAGAAAAAAACGTGCTTATAACAGAGGCAATATGGACCCGTTATATGCCTATGCTCCAAACAATAAAGGAAGTATTAAACAGCGGAGTGATCGGTGTTCCTACGATGCTGACGGCAAACCTTGGTTATGTAATTAACGGTGTGTCCCGCTTGACGGACCCTGCGCTTGCAGGAGGTGCCCTTCTCGACGTAGGAGTGTATACGATTAATTTCGCTTCGATGATATTCGGGACGGAAGTAAAGAAATTATCTTCTGTATGTACCTATACGAAGAGTGGCGTGGATGAGCAGAACAGCATAACTATGGTATTCGAAGACGGAAAGATGGCTGTGTTGAACAGTTCTATGCTTTCGTTAAGCGACAGAAAGGGAATCATACACGGAACCAAGGGGTTTGCGGTAATCGAGAATATCAACAATTTCGATAATATGACGGTATATGACAGCAGCTATAACAAAGTAGAGAAATATAACCGTCCGAAGCAGATTTCAGGCTATGAATACGAAGTGGAGGCTTGCGCGAAGGCTCTGCAGAACGGAGAGATAGAATGTCCGCAGATGCCGCATGCGGAAACGATTCGCGTCATGAAGCTGATGGATAGTCTCAGATATGAATGGGGAATCAAATATCCCTTTGAATAAAAAATAAAAAAGAGAGCATACTCTTAATCAGAGGAATTGAGGTGTAAGTATAGAAAGTTATACTTACACCTTTTCTGTTTAGATTTTTATTGAAAAAGATTCTGATGGAAATAGGCAGGGCCGGCGAGGCTGGAAAGGAAGAGTGTGCGATGAGAAAAGACGATGTGGAAATTCTGCGCGGAGTGCAGAAGAATACGGAAATGGCGATGAAAGCAATCAATACGATAAGTGAAAAAGTTTCGGACGATAGTCTGGCAGTACAGTTATCCAAGCAGGCTTTAAAATATTCGGAAATCCATAATAAGGCGCTGGATAAGATTCTGGAGGCAAGATCGGAGCCGTATCGCACAAATAATGTGAGCCAGATGATGCTTGTAGGAGGCATTCATTCCAACACGATGTTCGATACGAGCACGAGCCATATCGCGGAAGTGATGATTCAGGGAAGTAACCGGGGAATAACAGATATGTGCAAGCATTTGAACCACCATGAGCATGCGGAGGATACTTCACTGGAAATCGCGAAGGAATTAATGGATTTTGAGGAAAAGAATATTGAACGGCTGAAGAAATATTTATGATTGTATACACGTATTATTGTACAATGTGTATAAAAAAACGATCAAAAATGGCATAAAACTTTTACAGTTTAATACCCTAAAGTGTCTTGTGAAATTGTTATCAACATTATATAATAATACGTGGACAAAGGCGTCTTGGCACAAAAGATTGTTCTTTTGTGCTTTTTTTCTGTAATTAGGAAAATGCTCCTATTACAGAAATCATGAATGCGCAGCTACGCGCGAAACAAAAGCTGTGCTGCCAAAGTATTTGGCTGCGAGAGTGTACGAGCACACTTTTGTTCTTTCATAGGAAAGTACTCATATGAAAGAAAGATAGATGCGCAGCTACGCGCGAAACAAAAGCTGTGCTGCCAAAGTATTTGGCTGCGGGAGTGTACGAGCACACTTTTGTTCACATAGAGCAATTCGCTATACAATCAAACTAAAGGAGGACACGTAGATGTCATATGTTGATGAGGTATTTGACTTGGTAGTTGCAAAGAATCCGGCGCAGCCGGAATTCATTCAGGCGGTAAAAGAGGTTATGGAATCCCTTCGTGTGGTAATTGAAGCAAATGAAGAAGTGTACAAAAAGAACGCTTTATTGGAAAGACTGGTTACACCGGAAAGAATCATTATGTTCCGCATTCCTTGGGTGGATGATAAAGGACAGGTTCAGGTGAACAACGGCTTCCGCGTACAGTTCAACAGCGCTATCGGACCTTACAAGGGCGGTTTGAGATTTCATCCGTCTGTTAACCTTGGCATTATCAAATTCTTAGGTTTTGAGCAGATTTTCAAAAACTCTCTTACTGGACTTCCTATCGGCGGCGGTAAAGGTGGCTCCGATTTCGATCCTAAGGGCAAATCGGACAGAGAGGTTATGGCATTCTGCCAGAGCTTTATGACAGAGCTTTACAGACATATCGGTGCGGATACGGACGTACCGGCAGGAGACATCGGCGTAGGTGCAAGAGAAATTGGCTTTATGTA
Organism: Bacillota bacterium; assembly: GCA_023412855.1. Classification (GTDB taxonomy): domain Bacteria; phylum Bacillota; class Clostridia; order Lachnospirales; family Lachnospiraceae; genus Kineothrix. The sequence goes on from JAEZRJ010000042.1 coordinate 6,143, forward strand.
CGGACAGTATAAGAGAATCCGCAACATCTACGAAGGAGTTCTTACGGGAAAAGGCCTCACATATGGCGGTTCCCTCGCAAGAACGCAGGCTACAGGTTACGGTCTGCTATATTTGGTAGAAGAAATGTTAAAATGTAACGGCAAGGATATCGCGGGTAAGACAGTTGCGGTTTCCGGCGCAGGCAATGTGGCTATTTATGCTATTGAAAAAGCGCAGCAGCTCGGTGCGAAGCCAGTTACCTGTTCTGACTCTACGGGTTGGGTTTATGATTCCGAAGGAATAGATTTGGATTTATTAAAAGAAATAAAAGAAGTGAAACGTGCAAGACTGACGGATTATGTGGCTGCTAGATCCAGCGCGCAGTATCACGAAGGAAAAGGCGTTTGGAGCGTAAAATGCGATATCGCACTTCCCTGTGCAACACAGAATGAGCTTAATCTCGATGATGCGAAGGCTCTCGTAGCGAACGGCTGTTTCGCAGTTGCAGAAGGCGCAAATATGCCTACTACCTTGGAAGCTACCGATTACTTCCTGGAGAATAAGGTTCTGTTCTGCCCCGGTAAAGCATCCAACGCAGGTGGCGTAGCTACCTCCGCATTGGAGATGAGCCAGAACAGCGAAAGACTTAGCTGGACCTTTGAAGAAGTTGACAGCAGGTTAAAACGCATTATGGTAGACATTTTCCACAACCTTGATACGGCTTCCAAGAAATACAATATGGAAGGAAATTATGTGGCAGGAGCTAATATAGCAGGTTTCCTTAAGGTTGCAGAAGCAATGAGCGCGCAGGGCGTTGTTTAGAGTATAATTATATGAGATAAAATACCGCAAACATTCATCAAAAGTTGTGTTTGCGGTATTTTTTTAGATGTATCGCAATAAAATAAGCCCACCTTTGTACTTGACCGTCGAAGGTAGACTTATAAAACAAATTGGAGGCTAACCACTTTGTGGGCGGTTGCTTCTTCTATATCTATAACATGCCATATTATTTTAAAATATATAAGAGTGAAAGCTCATAAAGATAGCGGAGTAGAATTTGGTTACGCTTTTCAGTCTGTCAGTGCTGATGAGGAGGCTCACAGAAGGGAAGAGGCGCACGCAGGTGTATTTCTTTGATGCCTCACGGCTTTTAGCGCAGTATATATTTACACAGTAGCTTAACACTTGCTGTTAAGCTACGTAAGAAACATGATGCAAGAGATGATTTCTGCTTCGCGGAGCGAATTTAAATGCAGAAATCATGCGTTACTGAGAACGGAGTGAACAGTAGCATATTTTGAATATAGCTTATTTCTTTTATGGTTTAGGTATTTACTATTGCACGCATGCTGTGATAATATATTAAACGTGAAAAGAATTAGAAAAAAGATATAATGCTGAACGAAGAGGTTTGGATAAGGCGTATTGCCTTGCCCAAGCTTTTTTTATTAAAATCGGAAAAGTCCGCATCGCGCACTTTACCTAATTTAAACAAAAAAGGAGAAGAAGCCATGATGAGCAAAAGAAGCATGTACAGACAACTTGAGAAGGATTGCGAAGCAATTAGGAAGCAAACAGACCGGCTTGCCAAAGGGAACCTGGATATCGATAAAATCGAGGCGGGAGAGGAGCATCTTCAAAAGGTAAGCGATGATATTAATGATATTGCAAACGTACTAGATGAATATATAGCAGAAATATCGGGAGTTCTTTCTCACCTGTCGGTAGGTGATTTACTCGTTCAGATATCGGATAACGCTAAATTTTATGGAGATTTTATTCCGATAAAAACAGCGCTTACTAAAATAACGGTATCATTGTCCGAAACGTTTATTAAAATTAATGATATAATGAATCAGATTAACAAGATAGGGGAGCAGGCTAACCATACCACTGTGCTTTTGGCAGAAAATGAAACGCATATAGCGGAGGAAATGAATATGGTAACGGTAAAAGCCGACAGCGTATATGAGGAGACCGAGAGAAATTACGATAGTGTAAACAAAATATGTGCAGGCATGACGGAGCTGATGGCGCACGCGAAAGAAGGATATGCTGACGCGGTGCAAATGGTAGATGCTATGGAACAGGTAAATATAGCCTCGGGCAATATTTCCAAGGTGGCAGATATGATTCATTCGATTTCTTCTCAGACGAAACTCCTATCCCTGAATGCGTCTATCGAAGCGGCGCGGGCCGGCGAACACGGAAGAGGCTTCGCGGTGGTTGCCCAGGAGATAGGGGAATTGGCGCAACAAACCACGAAGGCAGTGGAGCAGACGGGGAACCTGATAGAGGAGAGTGTGTCTAGGGTAGGAGAATGTCAGGCGGTAGTAAACCTGACGGCAGACCGCTTTGCGCAGATGAAGGATTCTCTTGTCGAAATAAATGAGGACAGTCTGGAGATTGCAAGAAATACAGCAAAACAAAAGGAAAATATAAAGGGAATGGTAGATACTATTGCGGGAATATCCTCCACCATTCAAAACAATGCTGCGCTGGCTCAGGAAAATGCGGGGACAAATGCTTGTCTTTATGAGGAAACTGCAAGGTTGAAAGAGGTTTTGGACACTTTTATTACAGACCCTTCCAAAAGAGTTGTTTTGAAGAAAAGCCTGGTCGATAACGAGGCAAGAGTCTTTATGAAGAAAGCGCTGAAGGTGTTAAAGGATTGTGCGGAAAATAAAATAGATGAAACGTTGAAGGACTGCTTAAAGGAAGAAGCTCATATTGAATGTGCTTATGTGATTGGCAGCGACGGAAGGCAGATAAGCCATACGGTAATGGGCCATCTGCTGGAAGCGGGAAGGGCAGGGACTTTTAAACCGGCGGAGCCTGGAGACGACCATAAGGCGAAAAGGTATTTCAATCAGGCCGATAGGCAAAGAGATGAAATGTATGTGTCTCATGAATACATATCCAGCGCTACAGGGAATTTATGTTCCACTTACTCCAAAGCATATGAATCGGACTTTGGAAAGATTTATGTATTATGTGTGGATATGAAATATATGTGATAAACCGGGTATCAGAATGCAGCGAAAGTAAAATTAATAAAATTAATAGCCAAGAGTATAAGGTTGTTAGATATAGCGAAAATGTGGTACAATAGATAAGGCAAATTAAGATGCGGAATTCATCTCGGACAGAGGTGGATTCCTTTCTGCTCATTTCCCGAAATATATGAGCGATAAGTATAAAAGAGGCTGGCTGGTGAAAAAAATGACAGAAAAGAATATGGAACGTTTAAATAAATATTTGGCGGCATGCGGCGTATGTTCCAGACGGGATGCGGATAAGCTGATTGGAGAAGGGCGGGTAACGGTGAATGGGAAAGCCGCCGTTATTGGCAGTATGGTATGCGGTTCGGATACGATAACGGTAAACGGAAAAACAATAGGCGAGAAGAATAAAAAAGTAGTTTTGGCCTATTATAAGCAAGTAGGGGTTACTTGTACGCAGCGTGATAAATATGCGGAGAAGAAGATCAGTGACCAGCTTAAGTTTCCGGTTCGGCTGACTTATGCGGGCAGGCTGGACAAGGATTCAGAGGGGCTTATCATCATGACTAACGACGGAATGCTGATCGATGCTATGATGCGTGGAGCCAATCGTCATGAAAAAGAATATGTGGTAAAGGTAGATAAGGAAATATCGCAGGAGTTTTTGGAAGCGATGGCGGGAGGCGTTCGTTTGGAAGAGCTAAGCATTACAACAAGGCCGTGCGAAGTTAGGAAGCTTGGGAAGTATACTTTTAATATAATCTTGACCCAGGGAGTCAACAGGCAAATCCGGAGGATGTCGAAAACCTTGGGCTACGAGGTAAAGGAGATAAAAAGAACGCGTGTTATGAATGTTGAGCTTGCAAGCTTAAAGCCTGGGGAGCATCGCCGGCTTCAGGGAGAAGAATTGCAGCAGCTATATGAAGCAAGCGGGTTACTGTTTACACAGTAGCTTAACACTTGCTGTTAAGCTACGTAAGAACGTGATGCAAGAGATGATTTCGGCTTCGCGGAGCGAATTTATATGCAAAATTTCTGCATTGCAGAAATTTTGTGTTGCTGAGAACGGAGTGAACAGTAACGCATGCGGAATGTAGTTCACAATAATTGGAAATTAGTATTTGAAAGTATAGGAGCAGAATGATAATATAATAAGAAATGGATTGAAGGAAAAATTGCCGGACATGATTAAAAAAAACGATAAAACAAAAAGAATAAGAGAATTAACGGAATTGCTCAATCGTGCTTCTAAAGCGTATTATGCGGAAGATACGGAATTCATGAGCAATTTTGAATACGATAAATTGTATGACGAGCTGGTCCGGTTAGAGGAAGAAACGGGAACGGTTCTTGCAAACAGCCCTACGATACAGGTAGGTTATGCGGCTGTGGATGAGCTGCCCAAGGAGCGCCATGAAAGACAGATGTTATCTTTGGGAAAGACGAAGAGCAGAGAAGATCTTCAGGACTGGTTGCAGGAACAAACTGCATTATTGTCGTGGAAATTAGACGGATTAACCGTTGTTTTGACATATTTTGACGGAAAACTTGCAAAAGCGGTTACCAGAGGAAACGGGGAGGTGGGAGAAGTCGTTACGAATAATGCGAAGACCTTCCGCAATCTGCCGGTATCCATTCCTTACAAAGGGGAATTAGTTCTTCGTGGTGAGGCTGTAATAACATATTCCGATTTCGACGAAATAAATGCAGGTATAGAAGAGGATGCGGCAAAATATAAAAATCCCAGAAATCTTTGCAGCGGCTCCGTAAGGCAGTTGAATAATGAGATTACTGCAAAAAGGAATGTGAATTTTTTCGCGTTTGCCCTTGTAAAAGCGGATGGCGTGGATTTTCATAATTCCAGGGAGGAGCAGTTTCTATTTTTGCAGGAACAGGGCTTTCAGACAGTAGAGTTTAAAAAAGTAGACAGGGATACCCTTATATCCACACTTGAAGATTTTGAAAAGAAGATTGAGAACTACGATGTGCCGTCGGATGGATTGGTTATCGTTTATGATAATATCGCTTACGGACAATCGCTGGGGACCACTGCTAAATTCCCCAGAGATTCCATTGCATTTAAATGGGAAGATGAAGTAAGGGAAACAGTGCTGAAGGAAATCGAATGGAGCCCAAGCAGAACCGGGCTCATTAATCCCGTAGCTATCTTCGAACCGGTAGAACTGGAGGGAACTACCGTGAGTCGTGCGTCGGTGCATAATATAAGCATTCTGCGCGGATTGAAGCTGGGAATCGGGGATCGCATTACTGTATATAAGGCCAATATGATCATCCCGCAGATTGCAGAAAATCTGACAGAAAGCGATAACGTGGAGCCACCGAAGGAATGCCCGGCCTGTGGGGGAGATACAGAGATCAGGAAAGTAAATGAGGTACAGTCGCTGTATTGCACCAACCCATTTTGCAGTGCGAAGAAAATAAAGGCATTTACCTTATTTGTAAGCAGGGATGCTATGAACATCGAAGGTCTTTCGGAGGCTACTTTGGAGAAATTCATCGCCAAAGGATATATTCATGAATATGCGGATATCTTCCATCTGGAGAAATATAAGGATGAAATCGTTGAGATGGATGGATTCGGTGAAAAATCATATACAAACCTGATAAAAAGTATCGAAATCTCAAGAAAAACGACTTTGCCCCGGTTGATTTACAGCCTTGGAATCGCCAACATAGGGCTGGCGAATGCGAAGATGATATGCAGGTATTACCGCTATGATCTTAAGGCGATGATGGAGGCAGATACGGAGGATTTAAGCGGGATAGACGGAATAGGCGGGGTAATAGCCGCAGCCTTTTATCAGTATTTCAGAGAAGAAAACAACAAAGCGAGTCTGGAGAATCTTTTAAAGGAGATAGAAATCGAAGTGGAAGAGCTGGAGGAGGCCAGTGAGACGCTGGCCGGTAAGGTATTTGTTATTACCGGAAGCCTTAATATTTACGCCAGCCGCAACGATTTAAAAGAAGTGATCGAGAAAAAGGGCGGAAAAGTTACCGGGAGCGTGACATCGAAAACCGATTGTCTGATCAACAACGATATTGCTTCTTCTTCATCGAAAAATAAGAAGGCTAAGGAGCTGCAAGTAACGATTCTTACAGAGGAACAATTTATAGAACAGTTTTTAGGAGGAGATAATCATGCCAATTAAGACACAGAATGATTTGCCTGCAAAAGGGATACTGGAAAATGAAAATATATTTGTGGTGGATGAAAACAGAGCGCTTCATCAGGATATTCGTCCGCTGCAAATCTGTATTTTGAATCTGATGCCCGTCAAACAGGATACGGAGCTTCAATTGCTAAGAGCTCTGTCGAACAGTCCTCTTCAAGTGGATGTGACTTTTATGAAAATGAACAGCCATCGCTCTCTCAATACCTCTATGAATCATTTGAATAAGTTTTATAATACCTTTGATGAGCTGAAGGAAAACAAGTACGACGGTTTGATCATTACCGGGGCGCCGGTGGAGCAGATTGCTTTTGAAGAGGTGGACTATTGGGATGAACTATGCGAAATCATGGAGTGGTCCAAGAAAAATGTGACCTCCACCTTACATATCTGCTGGGGAGCACAGGCAGGACTATACTATCATTACGGACTGGGCAAGGAGCTCCTTCCGGAAAAGCTTTTCGGCATATACGAGCATAAGATAATGAATCGGAAGATTCCCCTTATAAGGGGCTTTGATGATAATTTTCTCGTTCCACACAGCCGTCATACGACGGTATCTGCGGAGGCGGTTCACGCATGCAAAGAATTGATAGTACTGGCGGAATCGCAGGAAGCCGGTGTGACGCTCTGTATGGCAGGGGAAGGAAAGCAAATATTCATCATGGGACACCCGGAGTACGACCGCATGACGCTCCATAACGAATATGTGCGCGATAAAGAAAAGGGGCTTCCGATAGATATTCCACAAAATTATTATCCGGATAACGACCCTGCGCAAAGACCTAACCTTCAGTGGAGAGCACATTGTAACTGTTTGTATGTGAATTGGCTGAATTATTATGTATATCAGGTAACGCCGTATGATTTGTAAGAGAGCAGCGGAATAGGCTGATTTTCAGGCAAATTGAAAGTGCTGAAGAAAGCTCTGCTTATCGTAAATTATCACAGTTTGGTGTGGTTTATTTAAAAATTGGGCTACAAAATGGGTTACTAATTTAATAAAATTGGTATACAAAAAGTCATACTTAATTAATTACATTTAATACATCTAAATAAGCATATATGTTGACTGAAATGTTGGTGCATATGCTTATTTTAGTGCCTTAAATTATCAAACATATGTTTAAAGCATGGCTGGATACGCATCAGCGACGGCTCTGGCCTTTGATGCATCTAGTTAGGGGGAAATCCCCTAAAACCCCTGAATTAACGGAGAGTTAAATAACTTTTATTTTATATCAGCACTTCGCTTTAATGCTGCCTATATGTTGCTATGAAGGGTTAAATCTGTAAGCGTTAATATTTTTCACAGGTGTATTTTTTATACCATCTGTCATCTATTTTGCAAGACAGTTCACTAATTGGATAAGTCCGTTATCGAACGCAAGGCATTGGGAATTGTAGATTGGATTATGATAGAAATATACAGTATCGTTTTTTCACGGTTACGAACAGAATGATCCACAATCCATTCAACTAACATACCTGCAATAGCCTCCGTATAAAACTGACTGAGAAATAATTTGAAATCGTCAGGTGTCGACAAGTTTTGCATTTTTTCAGATTGATCTATAAAAGAACGTACGATATTGATAAAATCAGCACAAAAGAATCGTTTCAGTTCATCACGACCAATAGAATGATAAATATTTTGCAGAAAGTTTGAATTCTCTTCTACATAGTCCATAACGAACAATATTGCTTCTTCATATTCTGCTATCAAATCAAACTGTTTTACCACTTCAATAGCTTCCTGTTCCAATGTCCATTTGAGCAGAGCATAAATATCTGTAAAATGATAGTAAAAAGTTTTTCGGTTTACGCCGCAATCAGTTATAATCTCACTTACTGTAATTTTTGAAAAAGTTTTTCGACTTACTAGCTTTTTAAAAGATTCCGCAAGTGTTTTTTTTGTGTTCAAGCTTGTTATTTCGTATTTCATTTTATCACCTCTATTTTTATTATACATTTTTAAAGTATTTTATTCAACAAGCAATACAGGACATTTGTCCGGCAAATTCTTAAAATGCATTTGACCGTCAACTATCCCTGATTTGTCCGAAATTCCACCATTTCACTGTAATTTGACCATGGTATATAACAGGTGAATTTTTTATAATGCATTCAGAAAGACTAACTATTAAAAGTCAAGTCCTAAATTGATATTTTATGAATGAATTGCAGAAATGCATTTCAGATAAATAATAAACTTGGAATAAGTTCAATGAACATTGAAAACTGCATGACAAATAG